>CAYVJA010000009.1:17237-38095 GCA_964451605.1 uncultured Bacteroidales bacterium
TAGCGACACGCTGATTAGCGGCAAGCTCTGGTATGTGGCCAAGGGGGTAGACAGCCTGCATGTGTGGTCGGATTACAATAAACCGGTCTGGTGCTGGATTGAAACCTCTAAAATTGGGAAAGACTCTCCTCGTAAACCGACCCCGGCAGAGGTCAAAACGCAGGTGTGGATGGCATTAATTCACGGTGTAAAGGGGTTTGGCTATTTCTGCCACTCCTTCCTCGATGTGCAGGACGATGCCGCCCCCCTGCACGATGCGGAGATGCGCAAAGGGCTTACTGCCATCAATCGCGAGGTTACTTTCCTTGCACCGGCGCTGAATTCCCCTACCCTTCCCGACTATGCCTCTGTTGAGGTTACTCCGGATTCGATACCCATAGATATTATGGCCAAAGCCAATAACGGAGCACACTATCTCTTTGCAGTGGCTATGCGTCCGGGCAGTTGCGAAGCCACCTTCCGGGTTGCCTCAGGGAAAAAGGTAGAGGTAATTGGAGAGAACCGAACCCTTCAGGTGAAAAACCGCCGCTTTACCGACACCTTCGGGTCGTACGGCGTTCGCCTCTACAAAATTTTCTAAAATTTGCTGTCGGGGCGTTACCAAAGTTTCTGAAAGGGTGTCTATAGGGTATACTAATTTCTTATACATCACCTAAACTTTATCGTCATGACAACACTTTTACAAATTCCCGGAGCCGACACGCTGATGGAGGCAACTCAGAATCTGGATGGAGATGCATTAGGCAGCCAGGCCATTACCAGCGCTTTTGATACCGCTAACCGTGCAATGGAGATGGGGCAGGTTATCGGGTTGGTTACGGTAATCCTTCTTTTTGTGGGTATACCGCTGCTTATCTTCTTCCTTGCCAGAAACCGTCACCGCGAAAGACTGGCACTCATTGAAAAAGGGCTCAATCCCAATCCTGCAAAACCCGAAAACGGCTTTTTCAAAGCGCTGATGTGGGGCATGTTGATAGGAGGAGCCGGATTGGGATATCTTATCGGAACCTTTCTTGTAGACTTCCTGGATATGCAAGGAGGTGTGGTATTTGCGTCCATCCTATTTTTTGCCGGGGCCGGTTTGGTGGGCTACTTTTTTTACCGGAGCCAACAGGAAAAACCCGACAATTCCGAAAAACCCTGAATCGAACCCGGAATCGACCCCGATTCGTAGCAGATGGAACAGGAGCTGGTTCAAAGCACGCTGCAAGGCGATATGTCGGCCTTTTCGATCCTTGTCGAAAAGAACCGGCATATGGCCTTTTCGGTGGCTTTCCGGATTGTGAATAACCGCGAAGATGCCGAAGAGGTGGTGCAGGATGCCTTTATGAAAGCATTCAAAGCACTTGCTGCCTTTCGGGGAGAGTCGAAGTTCTCTACCTGGATCTGCCGCATCGTGGTGCGATGTGCTCTGAGTAGGCGAAAACGGGAACGAAGGGGGTTCGGGATGGTTGCAAACAGCGAGCTTCCCGATGTGGCCTGCGAAACCGTAGAGGAGAGTTACCAACAGCTGTCGAACCGGGAGAAAAAATTTTACATCGATAAGGTTCTCAATGAGATGCAGGTAGAAGAGCGGCTGCTGCTCACCCTCTACTACCTGCATGAACAGAGCCTTGAAGAAGTGGCGGAAATAACCGATATTTCGATGCCCAATGTTAAGATGAAACTGCACAGGGCACGCAAAAAGATGTATCTGCTCATGCAAAAAGAGTTGCCTAACGAAAGCCATACCCTACTATGATGGAGAATCTGCCCAAAGATCCTTTTCTGGAAGCACTGCTTAAGAACCATGCCACGGTCAGGATGAAGAATAGTGCATTCACAGAACAGCTGATGAACCGGATTGTCAGGACGCAACGAAAAGCAGCCTTCCGGAAATTGGCCCTCTGCACGGTTGTGGGTATTCTGATTGTCGAACTGCTACTTTGGCTTCTTTTCTCTATGAAGAGTGGCCTCTCTGCCTTACCCAGTCGCATCATGCCCGATAATGGCGCTTCTTTTCTGCTCTGGCTTCTGGAGTGGATTGGTGGTGTGGTAACCCATCCCGGTTTTATTGTACTGATTTTGATTGGCCTGGCCGGTCTGACTGCTTCCCTGTCGTATCCCGAAAATTCCGCCTATGAAAACCGCAGTATTTAGTACCCAATCGTACGACAAAGAGTATCTGGAGCGGGAGAACAGCCATTTTGGGCATACCCTCTTCTTTTATGAATCGTCGCTCAAGGAGAAGACGGTTCGACTGGCCGAAAATTTTGAGGCCGTGTGCGTCTTTGTGAACGACGCTATTACCCGGGAAGTCATCGTAAAATTGGCTGAAATGGGGGTTAAAGCCATTGTGCTGCGCTGCGCCGGGTTTAATAATGTAGATATTGAGGCAGCCTGCCAATACGGTATCAAGGTATTGCGGGTTCCTGCCTATTCGCCGCATGCCGTGGCCGAACACGCGCTGGCCCTGATCATGACATTGAACCGGAAAACCCACAAAGCCTATAATCGGGTCAGGGAGGGTAATTTTTCGATAGAACGGCTCACCGGATTCGAATTAAACGGGAAAACGGTGGGCGTTGTGGGTACGGGTAAGATTGGGGCGCTCTTTGCCCGCATTGTGAGAGGGTTTGGATGCCGTGTCATTGCGTTCGACCGCTTCCCCAACCCCACGCTGACAGCCGAAGGGGTAAGCTACACCTCGCTCGATGAACTGTTCCGGATTTCGGATATCATCTCGCTGCACTGCCCGCTTACGCCCGAAACCCAACATATGATTAACAGCACCTCTCTGGCCGCCATGAAAAAGGGGGTAATGCTGATTAACACCAGCCGTGGCAAGCTCATCGATACCGAAGCAGCAATCGAGGCGTTAAAAAACGAACAGCTGGGATATTTGGGCATTGATGTTTACGAACAGGAGGAGAATCTCTTCTTCAAGGATCTTTCCGAACTGATTATCCGCGACGACAAAATCAGGCGAATCATGACCTTTCCCAATGTGCTGGTTACGGCCCATCAGGCCTACTTTACCGACAATGCGCTTCAGCAGATAGCCCAAACCACCCTGCAAAACCTGAAAGATGTGGCCGATGGCACCATCAATCCCCAGAATCAGGTCTGTGCCGAAGTGGTAAAATAGGGAAATCAGAGATAAAATCCACAAAATGATAAGAGGAGGCGAACAATTGCCTCCTCTTATTTGTTATGATTCTAAATTAACTAATTAAATTCCAACCAACATGAATCTTATGAAAACTTCCATTATTAGCATATTTGCACTGAGCACGTCGTTGCAGGCCGTTAACGGACAACACACTTTACCCAAATTGCCTTACGATTATGCGGCTTTAGAGCCCTACATCGACAGCAACACCATGAATATTCACTACAACAATCACCATGCGGCCTATGTGAACAACCTGAATAAGGCACTCGAGAATAAAGAGGTGGCAGGAAAAGAGAATATTGTATCGCTGCTCTCGAATCTGGAAGCTCTGCCCGCCGACATCCGGACCACAGTAAGGAACAATGGAGGAGGTCATTATAATCACACCCTCTTTTGGTCGTTGCTGGCTCCGGCAGGTTCCACAAAGATCTCTCCCGCAGTAGAAAAGGCACTGACCGAAGCCTTCGGATCGGTAGATGCCTTTAAAGCCGAATTCGAAAAGGCTGCAACCACCCGGTTTGGATCGGGATGGGCCTGGCTCATCAAAAACAGCGAAGGGAAACTCCAGATTATCTCTACACCGAATCAGGATAACCCCATCATGTCGATAGCTGAGGTAAAAGGAACCCCGGTTCTGGCCATCGATGTGTGGGAACACGCCTACTACCTGAAATACCAGTCGAAGAGGGCCGACTACGTAAAGGCCTTCTGGAATGTGGTAAACTGGAACGAAGTAGAAAAAAGGTTGAAATAGGCATATCTTCTTGAAATCGCAGTCTAAAGGGGCGTTTGCAGGTAACTCTGTATAAACGCCTCTTTGGGTTTATAGATCTCTTCGTCCCATTGTTTCCGGTATTTTTCAGGCCAGGCGTGAGTACGGTAGGGTGTGGTATAGAGTATGCGCTTTCCGGCCGATTGGTTTATGGCAGCAAAAATGGAGGCCGGCGGACAAGTCTGGTCTATGAACCCAATCTCTACTACCAGCGTAGCCACTGAGCCCTCTAACAGGAAAGCGGTGTCGAAATAGGGTAACGCCTTCTGTACCTCAAGGATATTGCCGGCGTATTCCAGCGGCTGGGGCCATCCGCTTCGCCGGTTGGCCAGCAGGCCGCCCCAGTCGCACATGGCAGGAACCGTGGCCACCACTGCGCTTACACGCCGATCGAGCCCGGCAGCTGCCAGCGCCTGTCCGCCGCCCTGGCTTTCGCCCATTACCAACAGACGACGGCCGTCCCATTCCGGCTGGGTGGAGAGAAATTCAATGGCACGCAAAAGCCGCAGATACATCCCTTTAAAATAGATGCTGTCTCTCTGCTTCAGCCCCTGGGTAGCATAGTTTTTCAGCTCACCCTCCTCCAAAGCCGCATAATATTCGGCCGGCTGTCCGTTTAGCATGCCATGGGCATTGAGATCGAAACAGAGTGCCCCCTGCCCCATTTTTGCGTAGCGAAGGGCTGCTTCCGGTTTTGAGAGGCACCAATCGCCCTTAACTCCTGCTGCATGCACCAGCAAAACGGCGGGCAGCGATTTTTTCGGCGCGTGAAGCGGTTTTGCAAAGTATCCCCGGGCTGGCCTGGGTGCAGGTCCGGGCAATGCGATATCCCAGCATCCGTAGGCAGAATCGGTTTTCGCCAACGCAAATTGTTCCGAAATCACCTCTAAAGGTATCTGGTTTAATTTTCTCTTCTCGGCAGCCCAGAATGCATCGAAATCCCGGGGTTTTTTGAATCCGGGCTGAATCTTTTCCGGAGCTACCACCATACCTGTCGATTCAGTAAACTTGCCGCTTCGGGCCTGGAGTATCAGGGCACACGGTTCCTGTATCATCCCGCGATAGAGAACCATCTCTCTTCCGGATACGGCCTTTCGTTCTTTGAGAAGCACTTCACGCTGATTCTTCGACAGCGATATATCAATCGAGTCGGACGAAGGTTCATCAGCAAACTGCAGTTTCACCAGAATAGAGTCGCCGGAAGCATAGATACCGTTGGCATGATTCGGAAATAAGGAAAACTCCTGTGCCGAAATGCAAGCAGACAGAATGATTGACAAAAGGAGCGAAAGTGTGCTTTTTTTCATGTCGTCAGAAATAGAACGAGGCTTATATTTTACGTTACAACCCGAAGCGGAATGGATAAGGTAACTGTGGTTCCCTCTCCCGGAGTACTCTTAATAGTAAGCTCTCCGTGATTCGCCTTCATCAGCGCCCTGCACATTTGGATACCAAATCCGGTGCCCACCTCATTAGCCGTGCCTACCTGCGATTGTACAATCTCGTCGCGATGAAGTTTGTCCAAAATCTCGGCCGGTATGCCCACTCCCTGATCCTTAATGGAGAGATAGGCAAAGTCGTTACCCAGTCGCCCCTCTATTACAATCTGCCCACCCGGGTGAGAAAACTTGATGGCATTCGAAACCAGATTCCGTATCACAATTTCGAGCAAACTCTTATCGAAGAAGGCGGTAATGTATCGCACACAATCGTTTCTGACCTCAATCGACTTCTCCTGATACTGAAAACGAAGAAGGTTGATAACCCTTCCTGCCGATTCACAGAGGGGATAATAATCAGGATGCAAAGTCAGCGCATTTCGCTGGCTGTTGGCCCAGTGAAGCAGATCGTCGAGCAGGTAGAAAGAACCCGATGAGGCCTTGTACAAAACCCGCATAATCTCTTTTGTGGGAATCTCGTTTCGGTCTACGAAGACTTCCAGAAGCCCGGTTAAACTGCTTATCGGCCCTCTCAGATCGTGCGAAATCACCCGAAAAAGCATATCCTTCAGTTCGTTGGCGGATTTGAGCTGGCTATTCAACAAAAGCAAGGCTTGCTCTCTCTCATCTACATCGGTGACATCGTGAAGCACCAGTATCTCGCCAACGTTTTCATGATTGGCATTTCTCACCACATTATGCAACACACGGAAACGGCGATTAAGAAGGGAGATCGGCGTACGCATTCTCTCAGGTGCAAGCAGCTGAAATTCCAGCTCCTTCCATCGGCTTAGACATCGCGAAAAGAGTTCGCCTTTACACCGGTCGAATCCTAACTGCTTTAGGATCTCTGAGGCTTTCAAATTGCAGTCGGTGATTTTTCCCGAGTTATCCAGCAACAACACTGCATCCTGCAGGTAATCCAGCACATTGTTTTGGGCAATAGGACTCATCGACAATATGTTGTGCCGGGATACCAAAAAGAAGAACAGGAAGGAGGTGAAGGTGATTGTCAGGCCTGTCGGATCGAAGCCATAGAGAATATTGCTTTTCCAGGTATAGAACAGATGTGAAAATAGGGGAATCAGGAGAGCCACAAGAAGCAACAAAAAAATGCGTTTATACAGGGCCGGGAACCGATACATCCCCCTGATCAGATAAAAACAGGCAGTCAATGCAAGGGCATAGAGATAGAAGGAGTTCACATAATACCATTTTCCGTGTTCATGCAATGCCATCCATCCGTATGGAGTCTGACTCCAGTTCACCGCTTTCCAGAGCAAATGTTGCCAGTCGGGATTCCACACCATCATCGATGTGAGAGTGGGTATCAGAAATAAAAGAAAAATGGCTTTCCAGGATACCGGAGTGTGCAGATGAGTAAACTGATGGATCAGAAGGAAAACGAAAACCGGCGACGACACCATGGCAGGGTACGCTACGCCTACCCAAAAGAGACTCTCCTCAAGCGACCGGCTTCGGCCCTGCAATACAATGGTGAGGTTCCAGACCGCAATAGAAAAAAAGAGAAGCGCCATATAATTCTGGTAACGCCACTGTTTTCTAAGCAGAACATGAATACTCAGTAAAAATGAGCCCAAAGCAGCAAAAGCAGACAGCAGAAGCACCAGATCAACCATAACGCATCAACAGGGTGAGAGAGAAATACATGTTTCTGTATAGTAAAAGTACTAATTCTCCCGTAGGAAATCAGGATAGTCGAAAATATTTACCGGGAAAAGAGAAGTAGACAATGGTTCCCTTTCCGGGTTCGGACTCCAGCCAAACCGATCCCTCAAAAAGGTCGATTAATCCCTGTACAATAGAGAGACCCAGACCGGTTCCCGATCCAAAATCGGGATGGCCATAGTGTAACTGAACAAACCGATTGAAAATTATGGATTGCTTAGAAGAGGGTATTCCAACTCCCGTATCGAGCACATAAAATAGAGGCACCCCCTTTTCATCGGGTCTGCAGCCCAGTTCGACCCTGCCTTGAAGGGTAAATTTAAAAGCATTCCCTAACAAATTGTGGAGAATCTGGCGCCATTTTTTTTGATCGGTAGTGAAGGTTACGTTCCGAAACGCATCATCAATCTGAAGAGAGAAACACACCGCCTCTCGTCCCTTTCGTTCGCGAATTGCCATGGCAAATTCTGCTGCTTCGTCCATCAGACGGCCCAGGTTACACGGAGAGAGCCGCAATTCCAGTTGCCCGGATTCAATTTTAGAAATATCGAGGATGTCGTTTATCATTTCCAGCAAATCTTCGCCACCCTTCCTGACCATTCGGGCATAGAGCGCAAGCGCATCCGGATCGTGAACCGCCTCGGGCATCAGCGAAGAAAAGCCCATAATGGCGTTTAGCGGGGTGCGAATCTCATGACTCAGATTTTGCAGAAAGGCTGTCTTTAACCGATCGCTCTCCTCGGCTCGCTCTTTTGCCAGAATCAGCTCGTCGGCAGCTTTACGGTTTTGCCAGTTTCTGAGCTGATGAAGCATAACCGAACCCAGCAAAAGGGTGGCAATCGGATAGAGGGTAAGAATAGGCAGAAGAATAGTCTGCAAGGATTGCAAAAACGAGACTTTAGGAAGAAGGATGGTACAAAACAACATCAGAAGATGAACCACAAAACCCAGTATCAGCAACTCGCGAAAGGGATGCTTAACGGACCAGTGCGGACGAAAATAACGCCAAAGCAGACCGGCAGTTCCGCTCATAACAATCACGGAAACGCCCATCCACACCCCGTCGCCACCCATAATCAGCCTGCAAACCAAGGTAAACAACATGGCCACAAGCGTAGGAAGCACACCCAGATAGAGTCCCGACATACTTAAAAGAACCGAACGGGTATCGAATACGATTCCCGGCAACAAAATCCATGGAGTCATCATGAGCAAAATACCGATACCTCCTGCAACGACTCCGATGCCCAATTGATAGAGTGTGGTTCGGCGATGCTTCTCACGCACCCAGGAATAGTCGTACAACATACTGAAAGATAGCAGTATAGCTGTATTGTACAACAATCCGAGAAGAATCGATCCTTCCATACAACGGGACAAGTAGCATTAACGAAACGCCACCAAAAAGGCCAGCAACAGCAATACGACAATTTTACTCCACTTCAGCAAATTCCAGAAACGAGAGGTACGCAGTAACTGAGTAGCCCTCCCGGCAAGCAGGGCTACTCCTGCAAATATAAGGTAGGCCTGTGCCATAAAGATAATTCCCAGAAAATAAATATGCAATACGGGCGAAGTGGCTGACGGGTCTATAAACTGAGGAAAGAATGCCAGAAAAAAGATAGCCACTTTAGGATTCAGCACATTCATCAAAAACCCCGTTTTGTAGTAGCGCCAAAAATGGAACGCAGTTCCCTGCACCTGTGAATCGTCCATCCGGGGTTGCTGCTCTTTTAAGGCACTCAGGGCAAGCCAAAGCAGATAGGCTGCACCCAGATAAGAGATGGCCGCAAAAAGCGAAGGAGAATTTTTCACAAGGAGAGAGAGACCGGTGGCCACTGCCGTAGTATGTACCAACAACCCGGAAACCAGCCCGGTAGCCACTGCAATGCCGCTTCCGGATCCTTTGGCTACACTCTCTGTCAGCACAAAAAGGATATCGGGCCCCGGCATTAGGGTTAAGAGTGCAGAAGCCGCAATAAAAGAGAGCAGAAGCGAGATGTCCACAACTTCGGTGTTTGTTTTCCAAAAATAGGAAAAAAAACACCGCTACCTCGCCATACAGCCGGAAAAATCAGGGATAACCCGGAATTTATGGTCTCTATATACCGATTATACCGACTACGCTTAATCGACAATGGTGAGTACCGACGACAATCCTGTCATTACAAAAACATCGCGAAC
The DNA here is from genome assembly GCA_964451605.1 of uncultured Bacteroidales bacterium. Classification (GTDB taxonomy): domain Bacteria; phylum Bacteroidota; class Bacteroidia; order Bacteroidales; family UBA4181; genus JAQVSH01. Next base: position 26,476 of record CAYVJA010000009.1, read on the forward strand.
CGAAGGCTGCAGGCCGCGAAGTGTCAGCTTCTTTCCAGCAGCAGTTGCCTTCTTCTGGGCACCTACAACCACGCGAAGACCGGCACTGCTTACATAGTCTGTCTGCGTAAAGTCGAGCACAAGATGCAAAGGCGCACCAGCATAAAACTGATCAATTTCGTTCGAAAGGTCCGGAAAGGTGAGCGAATCAAGACGACCCGACAACGCCATGGTTACGGTATCCTCTTTTTGTGTACGGGTAATGGTCATAACTATTTATTTTTGTAATACAACATCGATTCTGTCGAAATCCTGTTTCCGGCTGTATTCGAGCTGCCGGCTCAGGTTGGTAATAATTTGCAGGCCCATTTCGTCCGGAAAGAGTGCGGAATCGAGAAGATTCACCGGATCTCCGGTACTGTCAAGCTGCAATTGGAGGGTATCCTGCTTCTCCGAATAAAAGAGCGAAATACGTGCCGGTCGCTGAGGCATGGCGGAAAAATGAAGATTGACCAACTCCTCAGCCACAAGCAGCAAACTTTGTATCCGGGCAGGAGTCACAGCGTGCTTCTCGCAGAGGCGCTGCATCTCGGCCTGCATGGCATAAAGGTCGTAATTCATCGTCTCGAGTGCAAATGAGCAGCTGCGGATTCTCTGAATAAAAGCGCGTGTCTTCTCCTTGAGAGGGTTTTCGAATATCTGCGAGGGAGGACCCTCTTCGTAAATAATCCCTTCGTCCATATAGAAGACCCGGTTTGAGACATCGCGGGCAAAGTCCATCTCATGGGTTACAATAGCCATTGTCATCCCCTCTCTGGCCAGTTTGCGAATTACTGAAAGCACCTCGCTGATCATCGTGGGATCAAGAGCCGAAGTGGGTTCGTCGAAAAGAATAATTTCAGGCTCCATGGCCAGACAACGGGCGATAGCCACCCGCTGTTTCTGTCCGCCCGAGAGTTGATGAGCATAGCAGTCGGCCTTTTCGGCCAATCCAACCAGCTTGAGCAGCTCCATGGCCCGTTTTTCGGCATCGGCACGGTTCACCCCTTTAAGTAGCGTGGGCCCCAGGGTAAGATTGCGCAAAATAGAGAGATGCGAAAAGAGATTAAACGATTGGAATACCATTCCCATCTTTTGTCGCATTGCTGCCACGTTTACCCCCTTTTCGAGAATATTCACCTCGTCGATGAAGATTTTCCCTCCCGTTGGCTGTTCAAGCAAATTCAAACAGCGGAGAAAGGTACTTTTCCCGGTTCCGGACGGACCGATGATGGAGATTACCTCCCCTTTTTTAATCTCGGTATCGATAGCGCGCAGAACGGTAAGAGGGCCATAGCACTTCGAAAGATTTTCTACTCTGATCATAGCTTTCAATTAATTTGTGCGAATGGGGCTTACCTTACGCTCCAGACGGACAAAAAGCACCATCATAAGCCAGGATACCAAAAAGTAAATCACCGCTACCATAATAAGCGGGAAAAAAGCATCGAAAGTTCGGCTTCGGATAATATCGCCTGCCTTGGTAAGATCCTGCACGGCAATATAGCCCACAACCGAAGTCATCTTCAGCATAGAAATCAGCTCTCCCTGATATACCGGAAGCACAGAACGAGCCGCCTGAGGCATCACAATATGAAAGAAGGTTTTCCATTTTGAGAACCCGAGAGCGATACCGGCCTCACTTTGTCCCTTATCAACCCCCTCAATCCCCGTACGGAACATCTCCGACACATAGGCAGCCAGATTCATACCAAAGGCAATTACGGCCACCAACATCGGGCTGATGTTTACAGAGGCGAACACTACATAATAGACAATCATCAGCACCACCAAAACCGGAGTACCCCGCATCACAGCAATATAAACCGAAGCAATACCCCTGAGGAATGATCGGCGCGACATGCGCAAAAAACAGATAAGCGCACCCAACAGAGTACCAAAGATTGCCGAAAGCAGCGAAACCCACAAGGTGGTTTGAAGCCCGTCGAGAATCAACAGGTAACGTTTCTCCTTGATCAGGTTATTTTGAAAGCTTTCTGCCACTTTCGATCCAAAACCCTTTCCGCCCGGGCTGTCCTCTTCCGAAACAACCGCCTCTCCCGCCCGGCTCTTTAAAACCACTGCAGCCGTACGAAACTCCATATAGGGATCGGAAAAATCGACCTGTTTCTGCCTCTCTTCGGTAATGGCAATCCCATCGGCAATCATATCGACCTTGCCCGATGCCAAAGCTGCAACCAACGATTCGAAGTTCATGGTTACAATTTCCATATTTAACCCTTCGGACTGGGCAAAGGTCTGGATCAGTTCAATATCGAAACCCACATAATCCTGGTTCATCATCGATACGTAGGGAAGATCATCGATAGCTACACCCAGCGTAACCCTCGTTTTGCCGGAAACCGGTTTCGGTTTGGGCATCACAGCCAACTCAGGGTCGTTAATACACCACCGTTTGTAGATAGTATCGTAAATTCCCGACGTTTTGGCCTGAGCCAGAAAACGATTGAACCTGTTTCTCAGAAGAGTATCCCCTTTTTGAAAGCCATAGCCGAGGGGCTTGCTGAGCAGGGTGTCGGTAATAATTTTCAGTTGTGCATTTTGCCTTATAAGTACACCTGCCGTGATAGCATCCATTAGCACTACATCAATCTTATTTGTAGTCAACGACAAGACCATATCGGCAGTGCCCGAAAATCGGAGAATCTGTGCCGAAGGATAGGTTACCGCTACGAATGCATCGTGAATGGTGCCCTCCAAAACGCCAATCTTCTTTCCATGCAGGTCATTGGCACTGCTGATGAGAGACCCTTCAGGCGCCTCAGCCGGCGATCCGTTTCTAACCAAAAGAACCTGCGGATTATCGAAATAGGGCTTCGTAAAATTGACCGATTGTTTGCGTTCTTCATTCACGGTGAGGTCGCAGATAATCATATCGATCTTCCCGGACGAAAGCGCCGGTAAAAGGGCTGCAAAGAGCATATCCTTAAAGAGAACCGGCCGCCCCAGAGCCAGACCGATACGACGTCCCAATTCCGCATCAAAGCCCACAATCTCCTGCTTACTGCCTACAAAGGTAAAGGGCTCATGCATGGCTACAGTACCAATGAGAAGGGGTTCGCCCGATTCGGCAACCGCAATGGAAACCTCCCCGTAAGGGGGCACATCAGGCCCGAACCAACGTTGCTTCATATCGTCAAGTACGCCCGTACTCCGAAGCGAATCGAGAATGGCATCAACCCGGTTAAGCAAGAGATCGTTCTCTTTTCGGATTGCAATGGCCGACTGCTCCATATTAACCGGTTCGTCAATAGCCTTCAGTTCCGAATGCTCTCTAAGAACACATTTGGCCTCGGTAAGAGGTGAAATCACCGCATCGAGCTGGCCGGCCTTTAAAGCAGCTACCGCATCGAGCGAAGCATCAAACCGAAGCACTGTGGCCTCAGGAAAGCGCGTTGCCGCATTTTTCTCTCCGGTCGAACCGGTCATCACCCCGATGGAGGCATTACGCGCATCATCAAGGGTTTCAATTACCAATACATCATTCGAACAGCCGGAGGTCACAACCAGCAACCAAAACCACAGCCATAAAGAGTAACGGGCTTTCATACGCAATGCGCATCAGGTTACAGACAGCAAAATTATAAGAGGCTCCAGGCAACCGTCAACCCTGCCATTACTATCGAGACCATGCTCATTAGCTTAATCAGGATATTCAGACTGGGTCCGGAAGTGTCTTTAAAAGGATCGCCAACCGTATCGCCAACCACTGTGGCTTTATGACAATCCGAACCCTTTCCGCCCAGGTTGCCCTCCTCGACATATTTCTTGGCATTGTCCCAGGCACCGCCCGAATTGGCCATAAAAACAGCCAGCACAAAACCGGTTCCCAAACCTCCTGCAAGCAACCCCATAACTCCGGAAACACCTAACAAACAGCCTGTTAATACAGGAATCAGGATAGCCAATAAGGAAGGAAGAAGCATTTCCCGCTGGGCACCCTTGGTTGAAATCTCTACACACCGTGCATAGTCGGGCTCTGCCTTTCCCTCCATAATTCCGGCAATTTCGCGGAACTGACGCCGAACCTCTTCCACCATCTTCTGGGCAGCCCTGCCCACCGCATTCATGGTCAATCCGCAGAAGAGGAATGCCATCATCGAACCGATAAAAATACCCACCAGCACTATCGGATTCATCAGTGTTACGTTAAACCAGGCCATAAAATCGGGTATACCGGCAGCCTGCACCTTCTCTACCGAAAGCAGATCGGCCACGGCGGGAATGGATTTTCCCTGCTCCAGCAGACGAATCATCCCAATCTTAATCTCCTCAATATAGGATGCAAGGAGAGCCAGAGCGGTAAGGGCTGCAGATCCTATAGCAAAACCTTTTCCGGTTGCTGCGGTAGTATTACCCAAGGCATCCAGTGCATCGGTACGGCGACGAACCTCCTTATCAAGGCCGCTCATCTCGGCATTTCCCCCGGCATTATCGGCAATGGGGCCATAGGCGTCGGTGGCCAGCGTGTAGCCCAGTGTGGAAAGCATTCCCACGGCTGCGATACCAATGCCATAGAGACCCAAACTCAGATTTGATGCGCTCATGGCGTTATGGACATCAAACTGAATGGCGCAGAAATATGACGACAGAATGGCGAGAGCAATGGTAACCACAGGAATAGCGGTAGAGAGCATACCCAATCCAAGGCCCGAAATAATTACCGTAGCAGGGCCGGTTTTGGCACTCTCTGCCACCTTTATGGTGGGTTTATAACTTTGCGAGGTGTAATATTCGGTAGATTGCCCGATAATAATACCCGCCACCAAACCCGAAATTACTGAAAAAGAGAGCCCTATCCAGTTAGGAATACTAAGAAGATAAAGAATGGCGAAAGTAGAAACAGCAATCAGTGCGGAACTTACATTCACCCCTTTGCCCAACGAAGCGAGCAGCTCCTTCATGCCGGCCTTTTCGCCGGTTTTGACCAAAAAAATGCCCAAAATGGAGAGTACAATCCCTGCAGCAGCGATAAGCATGGGGGCAAAAATAGCCTTTTGCTGAAGATCGGGATCTAAGGCAAACGCAGCAGCGCCCAGCGCAGCAGTGGCCAAAACAGCACCGCAATACGACTCATACAAGTCGGCACCCATACCGGCCACATCTCCTACATTGTCGCCAACATTATCGGCAATGGTAGCGGGATTACGAGGATCGTCCTCAGGAATACCTGCCTCTACCTTTCCTACTAAATCGGCACCCACATCGGCAGCCTTAGTATATATTCCACCACCTACACGGGCAAAGAGTGCCTGTGTAGAAGCACCCATCCCAAAAGTAAGCATAGTGGTGGTAATCAAAATCATTTTATGCGAAGGGCTGGGATCCTCAATAAAATGGTTGAGAATCACATACCAAATGGAGATATCAAGAAGGCCGAGCCCCACAACCACAAGACCCATCACTGCACCACTACGGAAAGCTACCCGAAGCCCGCTGTTGAGCGACTCACTGGCCGCCTGGGCTGTACGGGCCGAGGCATACGTAGCCGTTTTCATTCCCAAAAAGCCGGCAAGACCCGAAAAGAACCCACCCGTTAAAAATGCAAAAGGCACCCATTCATTCTGCACCTTCAAACCAAACGCAAGAAAAGCAAAAAAGAGCGACAGGATCACAAACACCACTACAACCACCTTATACTGCTGCCACAAATAGGCCATAGCACCCGTGCGAACATAAGCAGCAATTTTACGCATCTGGGCGGAACCCTCATCCCGCCGCATTAATTGTTTAAAAAAATAAAAAGCAAACAGCAGAGCCAGCATCGAAGCGGCCGGAATGAGCCAGAAGTAGGTAGCAATCATAAACAGCAGGGTTTAATTATATTGGGATAAAGGTAAAAAAAAACTGCAAAAGAAAATGGTGAATGGTTAACTGTAAATGGTTAATGAAAGAAAACGCGCAAGCGCGAAAAAGATTGATGCATTCACGTTTTGCGAAGCGCAGCACCAGAGCACCAGAGCACTAGAGCACCCGCGCGAAGCGCACATTCACCATTAACCATTAATTAGCGAGCAGCGCATCAGAGGTACATCCCCACCGATAGTGTCAGCAACCGACTTTTGGATTCCAGATTACTAAGGGAAAATCCGGCAATGCGGGTAAAGCCCCAGTCGTAGCGGGCTGTAAGGGAGATGCGGTGCAGAATGTCTACTCCTATGCCCAGTCCTGCGCCGTAGTCCCATCTTTTGGTGGAAAAGTCGTTTCCGGTTGCCTCACCGGACGCGTCGGCATGGAGAAGGTAGCTGGCATATGGGCCGCCCAGGAGGTAGGGGGCAACGAGACGAGGTATACAGAAGAGTGGAAAGCGAAAGGTAAGAGGAAACTCCAGAAATTCCATATCAAGGGCGTCGGTACTCTTCACTGAATAGAGGAATTCAGGCTGAATGGCTATGCCGGGGAAGGGAAGCAGAAGGAAAAAGCCAGCGTTCCAGCCCGCACTCGAGGCGGTGGCTCCATCCCATCCGTCTCGCAGATTAACCGACGAAAAGCTGGAGTAGTTTAATCCGCCTTTAATACCCATTCTCGGCTGCGAATAAGCGTTCAGGGCGAAAGAAAGAAGCAACCCTGCGAGAAAAAATCGTTGTAGTATGCTGCTCATCGTTTTCGGTTTTACTCTGCAGCAGTCGGGCTACTGCGTACAATAGATGATTATTTTCGCACTAAAGATAGCCGGAAGTTACATCGTTTTGGGTCCGGACACAAGTTTCGGGAATAATTTCCATTAACCATTTACCATTGACCATTCATTATTAGCCATTTGCGCGTAGCGCAGCACTAGAGCACCAGAGCACCAGAGCACTAGAGCACTAGAGCACTAAAGCATTAGAGCACTAGAGCATTAGAGCACTAAAGCATTTGCGTATTCACGCTTTTCGTCGGGTGAAGAGAATAACAAAAACGCTACCCGAAAGGGCAGTTGCAGCCCCCAGCACTGTGGTAAAAGAGAGATGTTCGGGAACAATCAGGGCAACACCTCCCACTGCCAAAAGGTGCATAGCTACGAAAGTAACAATGGGATTCAGCGCCACAATGACACTCACCTTATGCGACTCTAAAAATTTGAAGGCCACAGCGATAGCCCCATAAGCAATCAATGTATTGAGGCCCAGAAAAATAACCAGACTCCAACCCAGGGTATCGAGCGATGCAAATCCTTTGATCTCCAAACCGAACGAAAAGAGGAGCGCACACACACCATAGATAAAAAGATTCAGCTGGTGAGCGGAGTAGGTTCGCAACAACTCCTTCTGCCACAAAGCATAAAAGACCCATGCCACCGCACTGAATATCACCCATAATACCCCGGCCACATACCCTTTCTGGTTAGACATGGCACCCAGCTGCTCCCAGTAAAAGAGCGACAGGCCGGATAGCACAATAAGAAAGCCCATCAAATGACGCCAGGAGACTTTTTCCCGAAACAGATAGATGCCGGTTACCGCAAACAAGACGGGCCCCAGTTGCGAAAAGACCTGGGCATTCGATGGGGTGGTAAAATCGAGCCCCTTCATATAACTATAGTAGTTGCATCCCAGGCAGAGAGCGGCTCCGACCAGTTTAAGCGGGGGTCGGAGAAAGACGGAAAAACTGGCGGGTTTCGAAAAATAGAGATAGAGTGCAAGCAGTAAAAAGGCGGTAGAAAAGCGAGCCCAGACAATAGTAAAGGGAGTCAGGCTGTAGTGACTCAGGGTAATCTTCAGCGCAATGGCCAGCAGCCCCCACATTAAACCCGCCAGCGAAGCGTAAAAAAATCCTTTCCCCTGATTCATATCCAAACTTTTTCGGTGTGCAAATGTAACAGAAAGGGGAAGTAATCTCTATCTTTCGGAAGAAAATCACCCCCTAAAGAGCCTTGCCATGGAACAGGAAGTAAACCATTACTACCGGGAGTACACCAAAGGAACAATGAACCGTCGCGAGTTCATCAAATTATCATCGTCTCTGGCCGGGGGTGCAGCCCTGGCACTTTCGCTCCTGGCTTCGGAAGATGCCTCTGCGCAGATTACCGATCCGGCCGATAGCAGGCTTGAAACCAACGAGCTCTCCTACCCTACCCCAATAGGCAATTACAAAGCCTATATGGCCCGGCCGAAAGGGGCAAAAAAATTGCCCGCTGTGATTGTAATTCACGAAAATACAGGACTCCAGCCCCATATTAAAGATGTGGCCCGGCGGATTGCCTTAGAAGGGTTTGTGGCACTGGCTCCGGATGTGCTCTCACCCTTTGGCGGCACACCTGCAGAGATGGAGAAGACACGCCCGCTATTTCAACAGGTGAATTACGACGATGCCAAAGCGGGTTTTACTGCCGCTGTGGCCTATCTGAAAACGAATCCCCTCACCACAGGGAAGGTGGGTTGTACCGGTTTCTGCTGGGGAGGTGCAATGACCAACCAGGTGGCCGTGAATGCTCCCGATCTTTTGGCTGCTGTTCCCTATTACGGCGGACAGCCTGCAGCCGATGAGGTTCCTCGCATAAAAGCCGAAATGGTTCTTCACTATGCCGAAAACGACGAACGGATCAACGCGGGGATTCCGGCCTTCGAAGAGGCCTTGAAAAAAGCCGGCGTTCGATATACCCTTTACCGCTATCCGGGTGCAGGCCATGCATTCAATAACGATACCAACCCGGGGCGTTATCACGAGGCCTCAGCTAAATTGGCCTGGGAACGAACCATTGCCTTCTTTAAAGAGAAGCTGGCCGATTAGCGCGCCACGCCAGCTCTATTCTCCTGATAAAGGGGGCAGCGTGCAAAAAAAAGAGCTTATATCCTTCGCAGAGGTAGTTTAACCCCTCTTCGCCCTCTTCGCTGCATATAAAACGATCCTTCGGACACCCCCCGTTGCAAAACGAACGGACGGTGCATCGTTGGCATACTCCGGGTAGCTTCTGTGCTTTATCTTTCCCAAACTGTTTTTGTGCAGCCGACTCCATAAGTAACGAAAGCGGGGTATCGAGAATATTGCCCAGTTGGTAAAGCGGGTTTACATAGTGGTCGCAACTATAGAGATTTCCATTCGATTCGAGCACTGGAACTCTGCCGCATTCACTGCGAAAGATGCAGAGAGTGTGCTCTTGCCCAAAGGCCGTTCGCGCTGCCTCTTCGAAAATCTGCACCTTCACCTTTCCTATATCCGAGGCCACCCACTCATCGAAAATGGCACACAAAAAGGCACCGAACAGATCGGGATCTACACTCGAGGGATGAACCGCACCCGAAGGCCGGCGAACAATTAGTGGCAAGAAGGTGATATAGCGTACGCCCAGGTCTTTAAAAAAGCGGTAGAGCTCTATCGGATGGAGCACATTATCGGCGTGTACTACACAAAGCACCTCGGTTGAGACGCCCTGCTCCAGCAACTCTGCGTAACCTGAAAGTGTCCGACGAAAAGAACCCTCTTTACGGGGAAAGTTACGATAGCGGTTATGAAGCCTCTCCGGTCCGTCGATACTGATGCCCACATGAAAACGGTGATCCGCAAAGAACCGGCTCCACTCGCGATCTATCAGAGTGCCATTGGTTTGGATGCCATTCATCACCGTGACACTCCGAGGAGCCAAACGCCTCTGGAGAGCAACCACCTTTTCGAAAAAGGGAATCCCTGCCAACAGAGGCTCACCGCCATGCCAGGTAAAGAAAGGAACGGCCCCGCCTGCAGCCTCAATCTGTCGGGCAACAACTGACTCCAACAGTCTATCCGGCATAACCTCACCTGCCGAACCGGCAGTAGGATTGTGCAGATAATAGCAGTAGCTGCAGGCCAGATTACAGGTGGCCCCTACAGGCTTAATAAACAGCTGGAAATCCTGTACGTCAGGCAAAACTAGTCTCTGCTTTTGCTGTCGCGTTTGGCCTTCTTTTCGGCCCGTTTTTCCTTCAACGACTTTTCAGGTTCCTTCTTGGTCGTATTTTTCGAGGGTGCTTTTTCTTTACTCATGGCTGAATTCAATAAAGTGAAAGAGACATTGTAAACAAAGCGAAAGATAGAAAACAAATGGGCAAAATGCTACAAAAAAGTATCAGTTTCCTGCAGGTTTCAACAACGAAGTATTGGGGCTGGGAGGCACTGCCCATCGCTTACTGTCAGCCGGTTTCGACGGATCGTAAACAGGCAGTCCGGGCTTCAGATAAGCAGCAAGCGCAGGAACTTCCGAACGAATTCCCTCTACAATACATTTAGCCAACTCGTAGGCTCCATAAGGATTAAAATGGGTATCGTCCTTCAATTCGGTTGCCTGTCCGGGGAAAGTCCCTGCAGGATAGTGTACAAACGCCTTTTTCGATCCTTCCGGACCCAGTGCTTCATAAAAACGGGCACTCATCTCAAGCAGATCAATCAGCGGGGTTTTCTCCTCGGCAGCGGTTTGACGCATCGCCTCAGGATACTCCATAAGGGTATTGATTACCTTTCCCTGCTCGTCGAAACGCCGGCGATGCATAGAGGTAACCAGCACAGGAATTCCCCCTTTGGCTCTGACCAGATCGATGTATTGCTTCAGATAGCGTTTGTAGCTGGTAAAAGGGCCAAATTGAGGAGGTTGTTGCTTCATATCGTTGTGGGCAAACTGAATAAAGAGATAGTCGCCGGGCTTCATTTGACTCAAAATTTTCTCAAGTCTACGCTGTGCGAAAAAATTACTGAGCGTTTCGCCCGACTCGCCATGATTCGACACAGCGGCCTTTTCGGAGAAAAAGAGGGGAAGCATCTGTCCCCAGGCTGCCCAGGGCTCCTCCTTCTGATCGGTAACCGTAGAGTCGCCCGCCAAAAAGATGGTAACTGCATTAGGATCCGGTTCAATCTCAATGGCACAAACAGAAGGCTTTTCGCCGTTGAATTCCAGAGTGAGTTTATCGTCCCAATTGGGATGATCCATTTCGCGCATATTCAGCAAAACCGGGCCACCTCCGGGGATCTGTGAAGAGCGGACATTCACCACAAAAGATACAGTGGTAAACTCCCCTCTTTGGGTTTCGGCCTTCTCGACCATCAAACGGCGCGCTTCGGCTTTAATCACCGTAGAGGAGGTTCCTTTGCGATCGCCCAAAGTAACCGTAACCCGGTAGTTTCCGTCAGGCAATTTAACCGAGAAGAGAAAGGGTTTATCGGAGGTACAAAAATCACCCCGTAACTTATCTTTCCCTTTTCGATTCACAGCCACTGCACGGGTATTGAAATCGAAACCATAACCACGTCCTGCCGTATAAACCGTTTCGGAAGTTACCTGTGTAAAGCCCTCCTCTACAGAACCGGAGCCAAAATCAAATCTGAATTTCCCGGCCTCCCCGGGCGAAGAGGCAAAAACGGAGCTTCCTGCAAAGAGGGAAAACAACAAAACACAATAGAACCTGTTCATTCCATAAAATTTAGTAACGCGTACGATACCAACCCGTAAAGCTGTGTTTTACTTTGAAATACAGAAAAGATGAGAGAGCCCGCGATAATAGAAACGTCCCTCACTGATAGCAGGCGAAGCCAATGCATTTTCACCTAAAGAGGCCGAACCCACCTGTTCGAAAGCGGTCCCGGGCTTGATAACCGTAAGCTCGCCTTTATCGTTCATGTTGTAAACTAATCC
>CAYVJA010000009.1:38105-61192 GCA_964451605.1 uncultured Bacteroidales bacterium
GGCCGAAACAGGCGAAGCATATTGTGCCCCCGACTCACGAGTCCATAGAATAGTCCCGCTTTTCGCCTCTATACAGTGTAAGACGCCCTGTGGTGTCACCGTAAACAGGTAGCCGTTCATCACAATCGGCGATGGCGTATAGGGAGCTCCTTTGGTTTGTTTCCATACCACATGGGTTTGTGTAACATCGCCCTGGCCCGCCGGATTAATGGCATATAACACACACCGGGGATAACAGCTGCTCGCAATCACCAGGCCACTGGCGTCATCGAACACCGGCGACGCAGCATACTCGTCGGCAGGGCCGTCGACACGCCAGATTAACGCGCCATTGTCGGGATTGTAGGAGGATATCCGTTTATCGGCCGCCACAATCATTTGCGTTTTTCCTGAAATGGAGCGGATTAACGGAGTACTGTAGGCCAGTTGATTTTGCGGATTTTCAATACGGTATGCCTGCGAACCATTCGAACTGCGCAGTGCCACTACGTAAGCACCGTTTTTACTGCCCACATTCAGAATCACCTTATCGTTGTAAAGCAAAGGCGTGCTGCAAAAACCGTGAGGGCTGGCAAAAGTACCCGCCTTTACCTGCCAAATCAGGACGCCCTCCAGACTGAAGGCGGATACCACCACATCTTCATCGGCCTGAAAAGCGACATAAACCCGCTTGCCATCGGTGGCAGGTGTGCTGGATGCATACCCGTTGTCGGGATGCTTCCGCTCGAACGGAGCTGTCAGCACGCTCTTTTTCCAGAGCAAACTGCCATCTTTTTTTGCATAACAAAGCAGGAGACGCTCCTGCGAATCAGAAAGGGCAGACGTTAAGAAGATCCGATCGCCCCAAATCACAGGCGACGAAAACCCCTCACCCGGAATTGCGGTTTTCCAGGCCACATTCTCCGCACCCCAGGCAACGGGGAGATTCTTATCGGGACTGGATCCGTCACCGTTTGTACCACGCCATGAGGGCCAGTTTTGGGCCATCAATCCCGGCAAAACAAAGAAAAACAGGCTTGCACATGCAAGACAAGAAACGAAATGTTTCATCTTTTACACCTTATAGTATTGCTTCCAACCTTTACGGGGAGGAGGACCAACCAACAGAGAGTCGGCCAACTTGTTATTGGTGATTTTTCCCGTTTCTCGATCGAACTGAATGGTAGTATTCAACCTCTGTACCATCACGCCCAACGTGAACACCTGACTTAACGGACCTGCAATAGAGAAGGGCGAACGCGTCTTCTCTTTACCCTGGCAGGCAAGCAAGAAGTTGGCAAAATGATTCGAAGTACTTCCGGGCACCTCAGGCAGCTTCGACTTCATAGCTTCGGCTGCATCCGGGGGTATAATCGAAAGGGTACTACCGTGCGACCCGCCCTTGAAAGTGAGTTCTTTAGAGTAGATAATCTTTCCCGGATTGAGAGTAGTAGGAACAATCTTTCCCGTACTGGTGGGCGGAATGTTGGGATCTAATTCAGAAACACCATAACCCTGAGGCACTTCCGGAAGATTTTTTACTCCATCGTACCAGGTAATATCTACAGGAGGCATATTACCGCGAGCCGGGAAACGGAAGAGAAGCGTACTGGCCTGCGGATAGAAGAAGCGGTTATGCCCTTCCAGTTTTACTGCCGAAACCTCGTAAGGCAGCCCCAAATCGAGAAACTCGTGTGCAGTATCCAGAATATGGGCTCCCCAATCGCCTAAAGCACCCAGGCCGTGGTCGAACCAACAACGCCACTGTCCGTTAACAAAGTCTTTGTGATAATCGTGCTCCTGACAGGCAGACAGCCAAAGATCCCAGTCGAGTGTAGAAGGAATGGGCTCTCCCTTGGGAAATCCGGTAATGTTAATATCCCAGCCATGCCAACGCCGGCTACTGTTCATATGTGCTGTAATAGCAGTAACATCTTTAATAATTCCAGCATCTTTCCAGGCTTTAAACTGGAAGTAATTGCCTTCGGAATGGCCCTGATTGCCCATCTGGGTTACCACTTTGTATTTCTTCTCGGCCTTCATCATCAAGGCCACCTCGTTATAGGTACGAGCCATAGGTTTCTCCACATAGACATGTTTCCCCAAAGCCATTGCCATCATACAAATGGGGAAATGGGAGTGGTCGGGAACACCCACCGAAACGGCTTCTATCTGATTACCCATCTTATCGAACATCTCGCGAAAATCCTGAAAACGGGGAACCTGCGGAAACTGTTCGAGAATTTTACGGGTTTGGGGAGCACCCATATCCACATCACAAAAGGCCACAATATTTGCTAACCCTGTATCATACAAAGATTTCGTAATTTCACCACCCCGGTTGCCAATTCCGCAGCAGGCCAGATTCACCCGCTCGCCGGGTGCGGCAAGTTTGGTAGCAGGAGCAACATTTCTGGAATGGAGCGGTGTCCATATAGTGGGTAAAACAGCAGCGCCGGCCGAGAGGGCAAGTGCTTTTCTTAAAAAATCGCGACGCGAAACTTCGTTAGGATTCATATAACTTAGAGGCTTAGTTTGTTCTAGTGCGAATGTAGCGATTTTTCGCAGACTCTCTAAGACAACCCCTCCAAATTATAACGTAGTAATCGAGAAGTAGAACCGCGAACCCGTACCCGGCTCCGATTCCACACCAATCGAGCCGTTCAGCATCTCGACATAAGCCTTCACAATAGCCAGTCCCAGACCCGACCCTTCCGTACTACGAGCAACCCCCTCCTCGGCCCGGACAAACCGGTCGAAAATGGCATGTAACCGACCAGGGGCAATGCCTATCCCCGTATCGGATACAGAGAAGTGCAATTGGGATTCTTCGTGCCGGCAAGCCACCGTAATCACCCCACTGTCGCTGTACTTAATGGCATTCTTCACCAAATTGGCCAGAATGGCATAGAGCTTTTCCCGATCGGTACGAAATGGCAAAGCGCCACTTTCCCTCTCAACAGGGAGTACCACCAACCGGAGCCCTTTCTGCGCAGCCTCCGGAGAAAAAAACTGCTGCAATTCCTCCAACAGTTGCGTAATATCTGTCTCTGCAGGTCTGATAGTCACCTGACCTGACTCTATCTTGGCTACATCAATCAGATCATTCATGTTTTCCATGACCCGAGTGGCACTCTTCTCTATAATGTGGAGATAAGTATTATGAACTTCGGGGGTTAACTCTTCGTCTTTCAGAATTCTTGCAAACCCAATAATCCCATTCATCGGAGTACGAATTTCGTGGCTCAAATTAGCCAGAAATGCCGTTTTCAGCCGATCTCCCTCCAGCACCTTTCTCTGGGCAGCACGCAACGCCTCCAGATGCCTTTTCACCAGGAAAAAAAGCAAGACCGCCGTAATCAACACATAAAACCAACCCTTATAGGTTTGAAGTTGACTGATACGATCCGGATCGGCAACAAAAACAGCAAGCAACTTGTCCGACAAAAGAATCCAAAGACAACCCAACAACAGGTAAACCAACGTTACCAAATACTCAAACCTGCGTATTAACTTCATGATTTTCCGAATTTTCCCGAAATCTAGCATAAAGTTAAACAAAAACCATACTATTTGCACTACGTGCAATGGTGAATGGCACTAGAGCATTAGAGCATTAGAGCATTAGAGCACTAGAGCACTAGAGCATTAGAGCACTAGAGCACTAGAGCACTAGAGCACTCGTCAAGAGCTGGGAGTAAATATAACCTCAGCGCGCTGAGGTTATATTCACTTCCAGCTCTTGACGGATGTCGTCCGAGGCGGCTCCGATGCGGAGGGTGTAGGCGCCGGGGGCTATTTGGTAGAGGCCGGTTTTCGGGTCGAAGTGACGGAACAGACGGGTGGGAATGGCAAAGGTGAGGTTGCGGGTTTCGCCTTTGGCAAACGATTCACGACGGAAGGCTACGAGGCTCTGGTTGGCATTGTGGCCTATGGCGGCGGGCTGTTTCATGTAGATTTGGACCACTTCGTCCGAGGCGTAGTTGCCGGCATTTTTCACGGGAACGGTGATGAATACGGTGTCGCCCGCAGTTACCTGTTGCTTCTTGAGAGTGGGTGCCGAATAGTCGAAACGGGTGTAGCTCAGGCCGTGACCAAAGGCATAGAGGGCTTTTCCGCGGAAGTATTTGTAGGTTCGGCCTTCCATGCTGTAGTCTTCGAAGGGGGGCAGATCTTCGACCGAATTGTAGAAGGTAACGGGAAGACGTCCTGCGGGGCTGTAGTCACCAAAGAGAATATCGGCAACCGCTTTCCCGCCCTGCTGACCGGGATACCAGCACTCCACAATGGCGGGAAGGTTTTCGGCAGCCCAGGGAATGGAGAGGGCGCTGCCGTTGGTAAGCAACAATACCACCGGCTTACCGAGAGCGTGCAGTTTTTTGAGAAGATCCGACTGTGCCTGAGGCATGTCGAGCGAAGTGCGGTCGCCACCCTGAAAACCGGGTACCTGAACCCGCATCTCTTCGCCCTCCAGGTTGGGCGAGATGCCGCCCACAAAGAGAACCAGATCGGCAGCGGCAGCCATCTTAAGGGCTTCGGCCTCAAGTGCCGGCTCGTTGACGCGAAGAGTGGTGTCGCGCGAAAGTTTTTCGGGAGCCGCCGTTCCCAAAGCATGACTTACTTTGATCCGTTTCCCTGCACGCTCCTGGATGCCCTTTAAGAGGGTAACCGGGGCAGAGGGGGTTCCGTTGTAGTTGCCCAGCAACACCGAAATGTCGTTGGCGTAGGGGCCGATCACCGCTATCGATTTAACGTTGCGCTGTATGGGAAGTACGTTTTGGCTGTTTTTCAGCAGAACCAGGCTTTGACGGGCCACTTCGCGGGCAAATTCGCTGTGTTCGGGGGTATCGTTCTTGTCGGGAGTGATCGAAGCCCAGGGAACCATGCTGTCGGGATCGAACATACCCAGTTTAAAACGGGCAGTGAAGAGCCGTTTTACCGAAAGGTCTATATCGGCTTCTGTGAGATAGCCCTTTTCGATGGCTTGGTTAAGATACTGGTACTCTTCGCCACAGGCCAGGTCAGTTCCGGCCTTAACGGCAAGGGCTGAGGCCTGGGCGGCATCGCCAACAAACTTGTGAAACTTGTAGAAATCGGAGATGGCCCAGCAGTCGGAAACCACATACCCGTCGAAGGCCCATTTGCCGCGGAGCAACTCCTTCATGAGAAGGTCGCTGGCACAGGCAGGGGTACCGAAGAGGCGGTTGTAGGCGCCCATCACCGAGTAGGCTTTTGCCTCTGTGATAAGGGTTTCAAAAGCCGGAAGATAGGTTTCATAGAGATCGGTCATCGAACTCCAGGCATCGAAACGGTGACGATCGGGTTCGGGCCCGCTGTGAACCGCAAAGTGTTTGGCCGTGGCAATGATTTTATAGTATTTGGGATTGTTCCCCTGAAGCCCCTTCACAAAGGCCGAACCAATGGCAGCAGTAAGTAGAGGATCTTCGCCGTAGGTCTCCTGCCCTCTTCCCCACCGCGGATCACGGAAGATGTTGATGTTAGGCGACCAGAAAGTGAGCCCCTGATAGATGCCGTGTTCGTTTTTTGCAATGGCTTCGGCATATTTTGCCCGCGCTTCGGTAGAGATAATATCGGCTTCACGGAAAATCAGCCCATCATTCCAGGTAGCTGCCATGGCAACCGCCTGCGGAAAAACCGTTGCATATCCGTTCCGTCCCACACCGTGCAGACATTCGTTCCACCAATTGTAGGCGGGAATCCCCAGCCTTTCGATGGCAGGGGCAGCATGCTGCATCTGCGAAATCTTTTCAGGTAGGGTCATGCGCGAAACCAAATCGTTCACTCTCTCTTCAAGGGGAGCGGAAGGGTCGCGAAAACGAGCGGAGCTGCTGCCGGCAGCACCCTGTTGGCCCGAAAGGGGTGAGCAGAGCAGGGGAAACAGCAGAATAAGCAGACGGGTAGCCAGCGTTTGGGTAACGTTTCTCATGTTTGGATTTTTTAGAAAATAACAAACACGAAGATAATAAAAACCCAAACAGTGCAAAAAGAATCAGGATAAATGGTATCCCTGGGCAACCATTTCCGAACTCTGCAATCCGGGGTAAAGATGAGGGAGTAAGGGGTAATCCCAACACCCCATGGTATGATAAACCGAACCGCCAAAGCCCGATTTAAAGCGGTATAGTCCGTAAAGCGGATGCGAGGGTTCGGGCCGGGGCGCAATGCCAAACATATCGTATTCGGTGCATCCGGCCTCCCGGGCTTTCTCCATGGCCCGCCACTGCAAAGCGTAGGTGGCCATCAGATTTCGCCTCTCCGACGAGGAGGCGCCATACAGATAGGTTCCTCGCTTTCCGGTAATTACCATAAACATAGCGGCAAGCGGCTCGCCCCCGTGTTCGGCCATCAATAGCTGTACATCGGCAGGCGAGTCGGTATTTTCGGCCCGTGCAGTGAGTACCGACCGGAAATACTCGATATCATGGAGAAAGAACCGATTTCGCCTGGCTGTTTCGGCATAAAGCACATACCACTCATCGAGGTCATGTATCCCCTTTTCTTTTACAGTAACCCCTTTCCGCAGGGAGAGCTGGATATTGTAACGGGTTTTGGGCTTCATGGCTTCCAGCAGGGCACTCCTGTCTTTCTGCAAATTGAGAAAAATGGTGTGCGAAGGCAGGATGTCGGTATTGGCTTTCCAGAGGTTATGGTGTTGGGTGTTGTAGTTAAACCGGAACTCTTGCATCTGTTGCGACGGAGGACCCATCCAATTGCCCGCAGGGTCGAAACAGGACTCATCGTCGGCCCAGGGCGACGACCAGGAGAGATCGTAACGTATGGCAATACAACCTTTGGGAAGAAACGAACGGAGCGACTCGGAAAGCGACTCGAGGAAAGGACCACGATACTCTTCGAGCGGCTCCAGCTCCGGGCCGTAGGGTACATAAGCCATACAGTATTCGCGGTCCAGTTGCTGGAGTAATACCAGCAAGTCGCCACGCACGCAGGCGGCCTTTGCATTAGAGGCACGCTTTGTACCCCCTTTTTGAAAGAGCCTGGGATGGGTATAGAAGTTAAAGGCGGCCGACAACACGCCCTGTTCCCTTTTGACCTCCGACCAAAAGGCGGTTTGATGAACTATGGAGGTGGGAAAAACCTGATGGGTACTTTTTTTATTTACGTTATAAATCATGACAAACGGGTTTCCGAAAAGGCCCGGTCCCGCATTGGGAAAAGGCCTTACGGTTAGCTGTTCGACTCTTTTCTGATTACATCATGCGCTCCCCCCTCTACAATACTGGTGGAGGAGACTATGGTCATACGGGCTTTCTGCTGCAGCTCAGGAATGGAGAGCGATCCACAGCTACACATGGTCGATTTCATCTTGCCCAGGGTAATGTCGAGGTTATCTTTCATTTTTCCGGCATAGGGCACATAACTGTCCACACCCTCTTCGAATTTCAACCCTTCGCTGGTATCGCCCATATCGTAACGCTGCCAGTTACGGGCCCGGTTCGAACCTTCGCCCCAATACTCTTTCACATAACTGTTGCCCACTTTCAGTTTCTTTGAAGGGCTCTCGTCAAACCGTGCAAAATAGCGGCCCATCATCAGGAAATCGGCACCCATGGCCAAAGCCAGCACAAAATGGTAATCCTGAACCAAACCACCATCGCTGCAGATGGGGATATAGATACCCGTTTCGGCCAGATAAGCATCGCGAGCTCTGGCCACCTCTATCACAGCCGAAGCCTGTCCGCGCCCGATACCCTTTTGCTCACGGGTAATACAGATAGACCCGCCGCCGATGCCCACCTTTACAAAGTCGGCACCCGCATTAACCAGGTACCTGAAGCCCTCTTCGTCAACCACGTTTCCGGCACCTATCTTCACCTTTTCGCCATACTGAGCCCGTACATACTGAATTGTCTCATGTTGCCATTCCGAAAAACCGTCGGACGAATCGATACAGAGCAGATCGACACCGGCTTCAACCAGAGCGGGAATACGCTCTTTGTAATCGCGGGTATTGATACCGGCCCCTACCAAAAGTTTTTTGTGCTCGTCCGAGAGCTCGAGGGGATGTTCGCGGTGATTTTCGTAATCTTTTCTGAACACCAGGTATTCCAAACCCTGCTCCGAATTGATGATGGGCAGACAATTCAGCTTGTGTTTCCAGATAATATCGTTGGCTTCCTGCAGTGAGATACCCAAATTACCGACAATCAACTTGGAGAAGGGCGTCATAAAATCCTTCACCTTACGTGAGGGCGAATCTACGTCGATCCGATAGTCGCGACTGGTAACAATACCCAGCAATCTTCCCTGTGGCGAACCGTCGTGGGTAACCCCTATGGTAGAGTGTCCGGTTTCGTGAACCATTTTCAGTACATCGGCAAGGGTCGACTCCGGCAGAAGATTGGAATCGCTCTTTACAAAACCGGCCTTGAACTTTTTCACCTTTCTTACCATTTCAACCTGATCTTCAATGGTCTGAGAGCCAAAGATAAAGGAAAGCCCGCCGTGTCGGGCAAGGGCAATGGCAAGGTTGTGGTCAGAAACCGACTGCATAATAGCAGAAACAAAGGGGATATTCAGATGGAGCGGAGCCTCTTTGCCCTTTTTGAACTTAACAAGAGGGGCTTGTAACGAAACATTCTCAGGAAGGCATTCTTTGGTGGTAAGGTTCGGTATCAGCAGATATTCGCTGAAGGTGCGCGATACATCGTCGAAATAGTGTGCCATACGTAATATCTCCTTATTATTTTCGGTTTCTACTCCTCTCCGGTACCCGGTACAGCGAACCGGAAAGAAATAAATTTGGCAAAGGTACACAATTTGGGTGAACCCCTGAAAGGAAACCGGGCTAAATAGCTCTACATCCTGCCTAACTGTTGTAAAAGAGTGCGCACCTTAGTACGCTGCTGTGTACCAATCAAAATCTTTCGGCCTTTACGGGTCTCAATCTGTATGCCCCAAAACCCCGACATAATATAGGCCTGACCCGACCGGACAGTTAACCGGAGTCCATACCCGCCAAACTCACGAAAAGCACGATAGGGTCGCAAATAGATCTTCACAACTTCTGTCCAGGGTATCTCCCGGAAACGGATCTGAAGGGGAAAAAAGCGGTAAAGGATAGCCTTCTCGGTAATTTTCAACTCCACCCTGCTGAGCACCACAAATGCGATACTGACCAGGGTAAAGAAACCCACAAACAGAACAGCCCAGGTAAAGGTCTTTACATCGGCAGGACACTTACCGAATACCACCCCGTTGCAGATTTGCTGATATCCCACAAAAAGTAAGAGGCTCCAGCTCAGGAGAGAGAGAAGAACCACAATAACAATCAGGTACTTTTCGAATCCCTGACGTTCATGATAAAGAACTTCGTCCATAGGCAAGATGTAGTAGTTAGTAGTATTTGTAGTGCTCTGGTGCTCTGGTGCTCTGGTGCTGCGCTGCGCTGCGCGCAAATGGTTAATGGTGAATGGTTAGTGGTACATAATTCGGAGACAAGTTACAAAAAAAGGATGAGGGTTATTCATCGGCTATTTCGAAATATTTTTCAGAGTTGCTTTGTATGCGCTCTGCGGGAAGGAGTTGGTCCAGTTCCAGCTTTATTACGGAGGCTATCTTATCCGGGGCTTCGGCGGGTACTGAAATCACAAGCGAACGGTTCTCTTTTTTCACTTTCAGTTGGGTATTGCCGGGAAGCAGGCTGGCACCTTTTACGTTGAAGTTGGCATCGAATACCAATTTTCCTGAAGCGGGCCAGTCGAAGACACAAAGATACAATACGGTACGCCCGTTTACCACCTTGCCTGTACATTCGCCCCAGGAAGGTTTGAGCCGGGTACGTGATGTGCCGTAGATGGCCTCTCCGTACTGCGACAGCCAATTGCCCATCACTCGCAGGCGCGATACCGCATCATTGGGAATTTCACCCAAGGGAGTGGGGCCGACATTCAGTAAATAGTTGCCTCCAAGCGCTGTAATGGTAATCAGATTCCGGATCAGCTCTTCCGGCGATTTCCAACTGGATTCCCAGCTTTTATAGCCCCACGAACTGCCAATATTCATACAGGTTTCCCAGTCGACGCCCTCAATATCTTCCGTTTTTGGAATCCGTCCTTCGGGAGTCCGGTAGTCGCCCGGAAAGTTGGGGCGTTTTAGCCGGTCGTTCGTAATGATGCGGGGATATTTTTCTACCACTTTTAGCAAAAGATCAGCCTGCTCATCTGTGATCGACATCGGGGTATCCCACCATAGGATGGAGAGATCGGGGTATCTGCCGGTAAGCTCCTTGATCTGAGGCAATGCCACGCTCTGCACATAGTCGTTAAAAGAAGCGGTGGTCTGCAGAGAATCCCAGGCACCTTTGTGTTCGGAAGTGTATTTGTTGATTGCGACAGAGTCGGGATTGGGCCACCCTTCCATCATGAGTTTGCGAGCCGTAGCCCCTCCTGGATGATTCCAATCCTGCGACTGGGAGTAGTAAAATCCGAAGGGCATGGCATACTTCCGGCAAGCTTTTACAAATTCGTCCACCACATCGCGCTTAAATGGCGTATAATCCACAATAGTAAAATTGCTGGCATCACTTTGAAACATGGCGAATCCATCATGATGTTTCGTGGTGAGCACCATATATTTCATCCCCGTCTCTTTGGCCAGTCGAACCAACGCTTCGGCATCGAACCGTTGCGGATTAAAGGTACTTGCCTTGGCTTTGTACTCCCTCACCGGTATTTTGCACCGGTTCATTATCCATTCGGCACCACCGCGCTGCTGATTAAAGCCATTGTAGACACCGCCATACAGCGAATAGGGGCCCCAGTGGATGAACATCCCAAACTTGGCATCACGCCACCATTCCATCTTTTGCACAACGGGAGTCATAAATTTCCAGGTCACTTTCCCAACTGTGTTGGGTTTGCCGGGTTCGGCTGTAGAGATGGATCCTTTCAGGGGCTTTCCACCCTCGGCCGTTACAGTGAGGGTTCGCCAACTGTATTCTCCTTTCTCATAGTCGAAACTTTCCCCGTCGTCGTCGTAGAGGCGAAAAGAGCCGGCTTTGGTTCCGTAATGCCTGATTTCCAGATCAACGATCTCGCCCGATTTCGGAGCGTGCAGGCGGGGAGCCATCATGGGAATAATGCCTCCATCCTTCACATATACGGGAATGGTCTCTAATCCCGGAGTAACCGTAATCACTTCGCCATTGCCCGCATAGGCACCGGTATAGAAATCGTACCAGTTGCCCCGGGGAAGAATCACCTTACGCGATTTCTGCCCGGTAAACATGGGAGCCACCAGAAGATACTCTCCTGCCATGTATTGGTCTTTCACCTCTTTGTTTACCGCCTCGAGATAGGGGTTGTCATCTAAACTCTGGTTCACAACCTCTTCTGTAATCTTTGCCGTGAAACCGGGTTCCAGGTTCATGGCCCGGAAGGGGGGCATTCCCTCATAATGGTACCTGGCAAAGGTGGAATACCAATAGGGCATCATCTCCATCCGCAGTAAGGCGTACTTTTTTACACTCTCTGCCACTTCGGGAAACGACCACGGTTTTGTTCCGCTCGACCAGGCGTTGATCATGGCCATGGGCGAAAAAACAACCGACTGAAAGCGTCGTAACCACTCTTCGCCGGTCTTGGAACTTCTCACTTCGGGTGTCCATAATACACCGCTATAGCCACTATTAATCAGTGCGGTAATAAAGTCTTCATGGCTGTAGTAGTCGTTGTAGATCACGTAGGGAAACGAGTTGGCTCCGGCGTTCGAAGCTCTCACCAGACCAAATGTTCTGGTATTTGTCTCTTTATAGAGTTCGGTGGTAATTTTTTGCACCCAGATACCGTAGGTCTGTCGCATCTGTTCGGCACTGATGCCCGAAGGGAAGGTGGCCACATCGGGCCACAGGTAGTGATCGTACCCGTCGACCTCATCCACTTTGTAACCGCTTACCCCAATCGCAAGATGCTCTTTTGCCAGTTTATCCTTCCATATTTTACGGGCCGGCTCCGATGCAAAGTCGGGCACAATCCCGTTCCACACGGTATGCGAACCGCTAAGCGGATACATCTCTTTATAGATACCCGATTCGGGAGAGATATAGGGATTGGTCCATAAATTGATCCGCACCCCTTGATTGGCCATCTCTTTTACGAAACCTGCCGGATCGGGGAATCGGGTCTGATCCCATTCGAAGGTGCATGGATAGGCTTTGCTCTGCCATCCGGGCTCCAAACCGATATAGTCGAGCGGAAACCCTTTCTCCCGGAACTGTGCCGCCTCTTCTTTCACCTGTTTGTCGGTATAGAGGCGTTGTGTGCGCTGGGTGAAACCCAATCCCCAGCGGGGAGGAAGAGCGCCTCCCCCACAAAACAGGTTATACCTGCAAATGACTTCGAGGGGAGAGGGTCCGGCAAAGAGATAAATTTCCACCCCGGAAGCCGGAATCAAGAGTTCCACTGCATCGGAATAGGGTCGTGACGACCATTTCTTATCGGTATTTCTATCCAGTGCCTTGGGTGCATTGGGGCTGTCTTTCCGGACTCCGCTGCCTGCATACACCGTCAGATATCTGGCCGAATTGACCAACACACCATACCCGTTGCTCGAGACGTAAAAGGGAACCGGCGCGTGGGTACGTCCGTTGTCATCGCCGCCGTAATGATCGACATGCAGGTTTAAGATCTTTCCGCGCTGATGAACCGTCTGAAAATTGAGCCCGAAACCGTAGAGTTGTTCCCCCTTTTGCAACGGGATTCTCAACGAGGTTTTGCCTCCTGCTACCAAACCCACCACTTCATCGGCAAATGCCGGAAGGCCGACTTTAGCCATCTTCTGCAGCGCCTCCGATCGGGGCGATACGCCCGAAACCCCGAGTAAAGAGTAGGCTTCCGGGTTCCCGACAACCCCTTTCCAGACTCCGGGTTCCACCTGCTTCCAGGCCACCTGAGCCGAAACGCACAGCACAACAAAAGAGAAAACGGCGGTACACAATATTCTTCTCATACCCTTGATTATTCAGATTAGGCCAAACTGCAGGCCAATAGCTATTACTGAAGTTTTACTTAAGCCAAATTAACGGATTGCGAATCGGCAGGTTACGAATCACCTCGCTGTGGGTTGGAAAAAGCGGAAGGGTTGCCCAAAGCTTCAGATACTCCGGCCTCCCAAACGCCTCAGCACCCATCCACAGGAAGGGGTGAGCAACCGGCCACTCTTCCCAGTACATTATATCCGGCGGGTAGCTCCAAGATCTCTTATCCTTTACAAAGGGAAGCATAAATTCAATCCCTTTCTGCATATTTTTTCCGTCGGGAGTGGTATAGCTCCAAAGATTATCCCGGTCGGTGGACAAAATCCGGCACAGAGTGGCCATCGCATCGAGATTAAAGAGGGAGTAGCCATAGGGCTTGGTTCGCTTTATCTCGCGTGGAAAGCTTCCGTCGGAAGCCATCTGTTTGGGCAGCAGTACCTTCTTGTAACGATCCAAACAAAATTGCAGCATCTCGTTGTTTTCTGTATACTTTGCAAAGATGGCTGCCTGCATAACCCAGCAAGTGGCATGATTATTCTGTGCATCTCTTTCGTCTATTCCATAGGGATGAGTGGTCATCCAACTTAAATATTCCGAAAACCACTGTTTTGTCAATTTCAACTCTTTGTCCGACAACAGGCCATGCTTCTCCATTTGCAGCAACGACTGCACCACCTCTATCAGATGAATGGTATCAATAATGCCGACACCCCTGCCGGTGGCTCTCCCCTTGATTGCCTGTGCATAGAGCAAATTGGGATTCATTATAGTCTCGCTATCGATAAACCAGGCCCGGATATGTCGTAACGCAGCCTCGACATATTTCTTATCGTGAGTGAGCAGATAGGCCGAAGTCAGATTCCCCACCAGCATACTAAACCGTATCATGGCATACCGATGCGCCACAAAATTCTCCGGATTTGTCCTGCCGTCACGCTGTACATAAGGCCCGGCCGGATTAAGCGAATCAGGCCACCAATAATCGCCTTCCGAATAAAAATCATGGATACCGCCGGCACTTCTGTCACACCGAAAATCAGTAACCGAAGAGGGTTTTTCCAGCAAGTCAGACTCCGCCCTTTTGAGCACCTCCTCCTTCAAAAGATTCTCAACAAAACCGGCACCCTGCTCCTCACACGAAACAGACCCAAAAAACAGAAAAAGAAGGAAGGAGAGAAACATGGGAAAAAAATAATGGTGAATGGGTAATAGTAGAACTCTAGTGCTCTAGTGCTCTAGTGCTCTAGTGCTCTAGTTAGTATTCCAGGTCCAAAAAGTAGTTGATGTTGTCGGTTTGCAGTATGTCGATGGGCATGTAGTGTTCGGGGGGGATCTCTTTTTTGAAGAGGATGTGGTCGACAAGGGCTTTGATGGCAAGGTATCCCTGGGTATGGGGTCGTTGCGAAAGGAGAAACCGTATGGAGCCCTCTTTGAGGGCTTGTACGTTGCGGGGAAGAAGGTCGTATCCCAGCAGGTTGAAGTTGGGTCGGCCGGCAAGAAGGGGGGTGATAAGGTAGGCCCGGGAGTTGAAGATGACGCCGGTTTCTATTTCGGGATAATGCTGCAGAAACCGCTGCACTTTCTTTTGGGCCTGCGGGGCGGAATCGGGATCGAATTCGAGTGTATAAAGAGGTAATTCGGGGAAGTGGGTGTGCATGTAGGTTTCGAATCCCCGTTTGCGCTGCACCACCTGCTGGCCGGCAATCTGTCCGTGACGCAAACTTTGGAACATCACTACAGGCGTAGGAGGGCAGTATTCAGGGAAAAGGAGCCGGGCTGCCATCTGACCGCTTACAAACGACTGCGGGCCAAAGAACGAAAGGGGTGTCAGTCCCGGAACCTGTGAATCGATAAAGACGAAAGGGGCGTGAATATGCCCCTCTTCAGCCCATTCGCAGGTCTCTTTCTCGTAGGCAGGGGCAATCATCCAGCCATCCGAAAGGGTAAGAGACAACCGGTTCAGACCGTCTCGATAAGATAAAGGATTAAACTGATCGAAATAAAGAACCGAAATGGAGATATTGAGATCGCGAAACTCATCGGAAGCCGTGCGGATGCCTTTTTCGACAGCTTCCCAATACTCGCCGTCGGCATACTCCGGAATGAGACAGGCAAGGCGATACGATCTTTTATTTGCAAGTGCTGATGCGTGGAAATTTGGCTTAAATTGCATCTCCTGAAGCACCTTTTCTACCTTTTCACGGCTCTTCTCCGACACTTCACCGCGATTGTGCAGCACACGATCGACCGTTCCTGCCGAAACCCCTGCCAACGCAGCTATATCTTTAATACGGATTCTTTTACCGGAATAGTCCATTGCTCAAATAAAAACGTGCCTATTAGCACAAATATATCGTTATTTTTGGAGAATAAAAAAGGAACCTGTACTTTCGTGTGCGCACACGGTCATTCCGAAACTTAACACAATTGCTTATGAAACCCTTTCTCAACGATGAATTCCTATTGGCGTCGAACACAGCAGTAGAGCTCTTTGCGCTACATGCGCGGCCTATGCCTATTATCGACTTCCACTGTCATCTGGATCCGAAAAAGGTTGCCGACAATTATCGGTTTACCTCGCTTACAGAAATCTGGCTGGGAGGCGACCACTACAAATGGAGAGCCATGAGGGCACATGGAGTGGATGAGTCGTATATTACGGGTAACCGTTCCGATAAAGAAAAGTTTTTGAAGTGGGCCGAAGTGGTGCCTTACACGCTGTGCAATCCGCTTTATCACTGGACACACCTTGAACTGCGCCGCTTTTTCGGAATTACCGATATTCTGAACCCTTCAACTGCCGAAGCCATTTATGGTGAGTGCACGGAGAAGTTGCAGAGCGAACCTTTCCGGGCAAGAGGCCTGATGAAGATGATGGGGGTTGAGATGGTAGGTACTACCGACGATCCCACCGACGACCTCGCAGCCCATTTGGCGCTGAAAAAGGAGGGGTTCCCCATTGCAGTTCTTCCCACATGGCGACCCGATAAAGCCATGGCGGTGAATAACAGTAAAGAGTACGGGCTCTGGCTTGCCCGCCTTGAGGCGGCTTCGGGGATGGAAATTGCCCGTTTCGGCCAACTGATGGAGGCGCTTCGTAAACGGCAGGACTATTTTGTTGCCGCCGGATGCAAAATGTCCGACCATGGATTAGACACTTTCTATGCGCACCCCTTCACAGAGGCCGATATGAACCATATCTTCGATAAGGCGAGGGCCGGGAAAGAGGTGACTCCGCACGAACATGCCGTTTTCTGTTCAGGTATGCTCTACCTTCTGGCCGAAATGAACTATGAGAAGGGCTGGACACAGCAATTCCATGTGGGTGCCATCCGGAACAATAATCTGAAACAGTTTGCCAAACTGGGGCCCGATACCGGTTACGACTCCATCCACGATACCCAGTTGGCTGCCGCCGGCAATCGCTTCCTGGGTCAACTCGACGCCGCAGGAAAATTGGCTTCAACCATCCTCTATAACCTGAACCCCTCCGATTTTGAGGTATTGGCCACCATGGCCGGGAACTTCAACGAAGGCCCTGTTGCCGGAAAGATGCAACTGGGTTCGGGCTGGTGGTTCCTCGATCAGAAATCGGGTATGGAACGACAGCTAGATGCCCTCTCGAAACTGGGCCTGTTGAGCCACTTTGTGGGGATGCTCACCGACTCACGCAGCTTCCTCTCCTACCCCCGTCACGAATATTTCCGCAGAATTCTCTGCAATCTTATTGGAAATCAGGTAGAAAATGGAGAACTTCCTGCCTCGGAACTGCCGTTTATCGGGAAAGTGGTGGAGAACATTTGTTATTACAATGCAAAACGAATGGTGAATGGTGAATGGTGAATGCGCTGCGCGCGGTGCTCTAGAGCTCTAGTGCTGCGCTTCGCGCGTTAATCGTCACATCAGCACATCAACACATTAACTAATTATCTAATTGTCGAATTGTCGAATTACTTAATTGATTATATGGCACATAAGGTTGTTACTTTTGGTGAGATTATGTTGCGGTTGGCTACTCCGGGTCATTCGCGTTTTAGTCAGGCTACTTCGTTCGAGGCTACTTTTGGCGGTGGAGAGGCCAATGTGGCGGTTTCGCTGGCCAATTACGGTTTCGATGTGGAGTTTGTGAGCCGGGTTCCTCAAAACGATATTGGGAAGGCTTGTCTGATGGATCTGCACAAGTATGGCGTGGGTACCCGTCATGTGTTAGAGGGCGGTGAACGTCTGGGGATCTATTTCCTGGAGACCGGGGCTGTAGCCCGCGCCAGTAAGGTGGTGTACGACCGTGCCCACTCCTCTGTTTCGGCCATAGAGCCCGGTATGATTAACTGGGAGAAGGTTTTCGAGGGTGTGGAGTGGTTCCACTGGACCGGGATTACGCCTGCTATTTCGCAGGGTGCTGCCGATGCCTGTCTGGAGGCCATCGAAACAGCCAACCGGATGGGTATAACCGTCTCGACCGACCTTAATTTCCGGAAAAACCTCTGGAAATACGGGAAAAGTGCTGCGGAAGTGATGCCTCGCCTGGTTGCCGGTTGCGACATTATTCTCGGCAACGAAGAGGATGCCGAAAAGGTATTTGGCATTCGCCCGCAAGGATTCGATGCTGCCAAGACCGGAGGCCATGTCGATGCCGGTGAGTTCGAATCGGTATGCAAGCAACTCATGGAACGGTTCCCCAGAGCCAAAAAGGTGATCATCACCCTCAGAGGTTCCATCAATGCCGACCACAACACCTGGTCGGGTGTACTCTTCAATGGCAACCGCCTGTTCGAGGCCCCTACCTACAACATTACCCATATTGTCGACCGCGTGGGAGGAGGCGACTCCTTCATGGGCGGCCTCATCTACGGACTCCTCACCTGGCCGCAAGACGACGAAAAAGCCCTTCGCTTTGCCGTTGCCGCCTCCTGCCTCAAGCACACCATCCCCGGCGACTTCAACCTCGTAACCGTTGCCGAAGTCGAAGCCCTCATGAAAGGGGACGGTTCGGGAAGAGTATCAAGATAATGGTGAATGGTGAATGGTGAATGGTGGATGGTGAATGCTTTAGTGCTCTAGTGCTTCGAAGCGCTTACGCGCTTCGAGTGCTGCGCTGGCGCGCACACCCCCATTGTCGAATTGTCGAATTATCTAATTATCTAATTGTCGAATTATCTAATTGAATATATGGCTCGTTTTTCCCGCATTCAAACCGCTTTAACCATGGCCTCTACAGGTATGGTTCCTGTTTTTTACCACGCCAACGTCGAGATCTGTAAACAGGTGGCGCAAGCATGCTACAAAGGTGGCGTGAGGGTTTTTGAGTTTACTAACCGCGGCGATTTTGCCCATGAGGTGTTTGCCGAGCTGAATAAGTGGGCGGCGGTGAACTGCCCTGAGTTGATTCTGGGTGTTGGATCGGTGGTCGATCCGGCCACTACTGCGCTTTACTTGCAACTGGGTGCCAATTTTGTGGTTTCGCCTATCTTAAATCCCGAAATGGCGAAGGTCTGCAACCGACGCAAGGTGCTTTGGAGCCCGGGATGCGGAAGCCTGTCGGAAATCTCACTGGCTGAGGAGCTGGGCGCCGAAATTGTCAAAATCTTCCCCGGCTCGTCGGTGGGAGGACCCTCCTTTGTAAAAGCCATTAAAGGACCGTTCCCCTGGTGCAGCGTTATGCCCACAGGGGGTGTCGAACCCAACGAAGCCAACCTCAAGAGCTGGTTCGATGCCGGCGTAACCTGCGTAGGAATGGGATCGAACCTCTTCCCCTCCGAAGTGATCAAAGCCGGCGAATGGGACAAAATCACCACCAAAGTCACCGAAACCCTCGCCATCATCAACACCCTCAAAAAATAACACATCCCCATTCGCTTCCGGTGCATTGACCATTAACCATTAACCATTTGCGCGTCAGCGCAGCACCAAAGCACTCGCGCGCAGCTCAGCACCAAAGCACCAGAGCACTAGAGCACCAGAGCATTAGAGCATTCATTCACCCTTAACCATTAAAAAATGCGCCCCTCCCTCCTCTCCTTCAGTTGCATTAGTCTTTGCCTTCTCTCCCTTTCGTTGCAGGGGCAACAGCCTGTCACGCATACGGATGAATCGAAGGTGCCTTCCTATCTGATTCTGCCGGATCCGCTCACTTTCGAGAATGGCGGGGAGGTGGAAGATGCTTCGGCCTGGATGAAGAAAAGGAGGCCTGAGGTGTTGGCTCTCTTCGAGTCGCAGGTGTATGGACGGATCCCTGATCAGAAACAGGCCGTACAGTATCGGGTTGTGGAGGAGGATCAGAATGCTCTCGATGGAAAAGCGGTTCGCAAACAGGTGGTTATCTCCTTTCCGGGCCAGCCCGCATCGAAATCGATTCTGATGTTGATCTATTTGCCCAAAAGCGCTAAACGGGTGCCTCTCTTCTTAGGGCTGAATTTTCAGGGAAATCCTTCGGTTCACTCCGATGAGGCCATTCTTACTCCGGAACAGGCGCTGAAACGGCTTCAGAAGGCGGATGCCAGGGGAACCCGATCGGCACAGGAATCAGGCCTTGCCGCGGAACCCGTAAAAAGAGCTGCCCAGGCAAGCCGATGGCAGATTGAGGAGATTCTGAAACGAGGTTATGGAGTGGCAACCGCCGATTATCAGCAAATCTATCCCGATAAGGCCGATGGCTTTAGCGAAAGTCTTGCCACCCTCTTTTACAAGGATGGACAGTTATCCGGTGAAGATGAATGGGGGGCTATCGGTGTATGGGCATGGGGCCTGAGCAGGATGATGGATTATCTGGAAACCGACAAAGCCGTTGATAGCCGCCGGGTAATAGTCCACGGCCATTCGCGTCTGGGGAAAACGGCACTTTGGGCCGGTGCAGTTGACACCCGGTTTGCCATCGTGATCTCGAATAATTCCGGCTGCGGGGGTGCCGCACTCTCGCAAAGAGGCTTCGGCGAAACCGTTGAGAGAATTAACACCTCGTTTCCGCATTGGTTTTGCAAAAATTTCCGTCAGTACAATAAGAACGAGCGGGCTTTGCCGGTCGATCAGCACCAGTTGATTGCCCTTATGGCACCCCGTCCGGTTTATATTGCCAGCGCCTCCGAAGATTTATGGGCCGACCCGAAAGGGGAGTTTCTTTCGGGCGTATATGCCTCGGAGGTATATAATCTTTTTGGCCTGGAGGGGCTTTCGGGCTATTCGCTTCCGCCTCTTCACACCCCTTTGATGGGATATGTGGGATACCATATCCGCGAAGGAAAACACGATATTACCCTCTACGACTGGGAGCAATACATGAACTTTGCCGATAAATATCTAGTAAAATAACCCTAATAAACCATCAAAAACGTATGAAAAAACAATTTGCACTTCTTTTGCTGTTGGGACTTGCTCTTGCTCTGCCCATGCAAGCCCAATGGACCGATCTCTTTAACGGGAAAAACTTAAAGGGCTGGAAACAGCTTAACGGAAAGGCCCCCTACAAGGTTGAAAATGGAGTTATTGTGGGAACCAGCAAAATGAATGAAGCCAACTCCTTTCTCTGCACAGAGAAAACCTATGGCGATTTTATTCTCGAACTGGAGTGTATGGTAGACGACGGGCTGAACTCGGGTATCCAATTCCGCAGCGAGAGCACTAAAGAGTACAACAACGGCAGGGTTCACGGCTATCAATACGAACTCGACCCTTCCGAAAGGGCCTGGAGTGGAGGAATTTACGACGAAGCCCGCCGCGGATGGCTCTATTCGCTCGATCGCAACAAAGCGGCCCAAAAGGCTTTTAAAAACGGCGAATGGAACAAGGTACGCATAGAGGCTGTAGGAAATGAGATTCGCACCTGGCTGAACGGAATTCCTTGTGCCAATATCCTCGACGACATGACCAAAGAGGGCTTTATTGCCTTGCAGGTTCACGGTATTAACGATGCCAAACTGGAAGGAAAGAGCGTTCGCTGGAAAAATATCCGCATTTACACGGGTAATATGGCCGGCCAAAAGACCCCCGACTGGGGTTCGGTGGCTCAGGTAAACTGCATTGATAACTTCATTTCGCCTGCCGAAGCCAAAGAGGGCTGGAAGCTGCTCTGGGACGGTAAAACCACCAACGGCTGGCGTGGCGCCCGCCTGGATAAATTCCCCGCAAAGGGATGGGTTATCGAAAACGGCGAGCTGATAGTTCTCCCCTCTACCGGAGGTGAATCGACAAACGGAGGCGATATTGTCACCACCGAAAAATATGGCGACTTTGTGCTGCAACTCGACTTCAAACTCACGAAGGGAGCCAACAGCGGGATCAAATATTTTGTCGATCCCGGTCTCAATAAGGGAGAAGGATCGGCCATCGGCTGCGAATTTCAGCTGCTCGACGATGCAGTGCATCCCGATGCCAAATTGGGCGTTAAAGGAAACCGTACCCTCGGTTCGCTCTACGACCTGATTCCCGCCCCTGACGATAAGCCTTTTAAAGGAATCGGAAACTGGAATACGGCTATGGTGGTATGCAAAGGCACTACCATTGAACATTGGCTCAACGGAGTGAAAATTCTGGAATATGAGCGGAACAACCAGATGTGGCGTGCATTGGTTGCCTACAGCAAATACAAAGACTGGCCCAATTTTGGCGAAGCCGTTACCGGTCATCTGCTGCTGCAGGATCACGGCAACGAGGTTCACTTTAAGAACGTTAAGATTAAAACCAACTAATTCCGTTATAATGAATCAACTATTTAGCATAGAGGGCAAAGTAATTGTCCTCACAGGCGGTGCGGGCATTCTGGGCACATCCATGTCTCGCTATTTTGCTTCGGAAGGAGCCATTGTAGTGATTCTCGACCGCAACGAAACAGCCGGTGAGGCGCTGGTCGCAGAGATTTGCCGTGAAGGCGGCAAGGCCCGCTTTCTCAAAACCGATGTTTTGAACCGCGAAGTGCTGGAGCAGAATCGCGAAGAAATTGTTTCTGCCTATGGCCGGATTGATGTACTGATTAACGGCGCAGGCGGAAATATGGCAGGAGCCACCATTCCTCCCGACAAAACCATTTTCGATCTCCAACTGGATGCCTTCAAAAAGGTGGTCGATCTGAACCTGTTCGGGACGGTACTGCCCACTATGGTCTTTGTAAAGGCTATGGTGCCACAGAACCAGGGTTGCGTAGTGAATATTGCCTCCGAGTCGGCATTTCGTCCGCTCACCCGTGTAGCGGGCTATGGAGCAGCCAAAGCAGCCGTTGCCAACTTCACCAAATATATGGCCGGCGAACTGGCCCTTAAATTTGGCCCCGGGTTCAGAGTAAACGCCATCGCACCCGGCTTCTTCATCACCGAACAGAACCGCGACCTGCTCCTCAACGCCGACGGATCGTACACCGACCGTTCGCGGACCATACTGGCGCACACCCCATTCGGACGTTTTGGCGAACCTGAAGAACTCCTTGGTACCATGCAGTGGCTCATGAGCGATGCCTCGAAATTCGTAACCGGAACCATCACCGTAATCGACGGAGGCTTTGATGCATTTTCCATCTAAAAACAAACGTATGATTTTATGCGAACAAACCTGGCGTTGGTACGGACCAAATGATCCCGTCACGCTGCAAGATATCCGGCAAACCGGAGCTACCGGAATTGTTCACGCGCTGCATCACATTCCTAATGGGGAGGTATGGAGTGTTGAGGAGATTTCGAAACGACAACAGATGATTGCCGATGCCGGCCTGGTATGGTCGGTGGTGGAGAGTGTGCCGGTACACGAACAGATTAAAACCCGCACGGGGCAGTATGCCCAGTATATTGAGAATTACAAAGAGTCGGTACGAAACTTGGGTAAATGCGGTATTAAGGTGGTTACCTACAATTTTATGCCGGTTCTCGACTGGACCCGGACCGATCTGGCTTACACGCTGCCCGACGGTTCTAAGGCTTTGCGCTACGAAAGGGCGGCTTTTCTGGCATTCGACCTCTTCATCCTGAAACGGCCTGCTGCTATGCAAGAGTATTCGGCTCAGGAGATTGAGAAGGCTCGGAAACGGTTTGAAAGCATGAGTGCTGGTGATATTCAGACGCTTACACGGAATATGATTGCAGGCCTGCCCGGATCGGAAGAGAGTTTTACCCTT
>CAYVJA010000010.1:0-14246 GCA_964451605.1 uncultured Bacteroidales bacterium
CTAATGCTCTAGTGCTCTAATGCTCTAGTGCTCTAGTGCACCAGAGCACTATTGTATCCCGTTTCAGCTCGATATTTTGGGTTGAGGCGGGATTTTTTTTGTTTGTATTTGATAGTATAAGTCCTGTTCTATTCAATAAATGAAAGCAAAATGATAAAAAATGTGTCAAAATGAATGAAAAAACTCACAAATGATTATGAAATGTAATTTTCATTCCTACATTTGCACTGTATTTGTTCCGGAACAGTACGATTGGGGGGGTAAGTATGAAATGTTGTGCCTCAAAAGGAGATGCCCCCGTCTCTGAAGGGGGTAAATGAAAAATTACTGACTAATTAATTCGAAAAACAATGAAAAAGCGAGGGGTTATGGGTGTAATGGCAATTGTTGCGATGCTGTGCGCCACAGTGAGTGTAGCAGCCCAGGAGGGTGCGCTAAAAGGATCGATCTCGGCCGATGTGGTGAGTTCGTATGTATGGAGAGGGGCTACTGCGTCGGCGGCGCCCAATATTCAACCCACTGCTTCGCTCAATTGGAAGAATTTTACGATGGGGGTTTGGGGATCGTTCGATATGCAGGGCGAATATAAGGAGGTGGATATTTTTCTGACTTACTCCCTGAAGGATCTTTCGTTAACCCTTACCGATTACAACTGGGGGTTTCAGGAGAAGTACTTTATGTATAAGAAGGCGCGAACCGAACATATTCTGGAGGGAGCTCTTTCGTACGGCGGTTCGGAGTCCTTTCCTCTTAAGATGACGGTTGCTACGATGTTTTACGGGCAGGATAAAAAGCCGGCCGATCCTTCTAAGAATGCCTATTCTACCTATGCTGAACTCTCTTATGCGATAGGGTCTGTGACGCCGTTTGTGGGAGCCACTTTCGATGAGGGGATGTATGGTACGGGTGCCGGCGTGGTGAATGTGGGAGTTACTGCCACTAAAGAGGTGAAGATCAGCTCCGATTTTTCGTTGCCGCTCTTCTGCACGTTTGCGGTAAATCCTCGCAAAGAGGATGTTTTCCTGGTCTTCGGGTTGCGCTTATAGCCGCATCGCCGACGTTTAATGACCTGTTTATCTGTAGTTACTAATAAATTAAATGAAAGAGTATGAAAAAGATTGAAGCAATTATCCGGAAGTCCCGGTTCGAAGAGGTGAAGTCGGCGCTTTATGAGGCCGGAATCGAGTGGTTTTCGTATTGGGATATCACCGGTCTCGGGCGCTCGACTGAGGGTCAGGTGGTGAGAGGTCAAATTTTCCAGTCGAGTTACATTCAACGACGGATGCTGTCGATTGTGGTGCGCGATATCAATTTAGAGAAGACGGTGAGTGCCATTATGAAGTCGGCCCGAACGGGCGATACAGGTGACGGAAAGATTTTCGTGTCGGATATCCTGGAGACCTATAGGATTCGTACCGGCGAAACCGGACCGGAAGCCCTTTATATCAGGGAGTGATAAGAGACAATAGTTGAATAATAGAATAATATAATAGGTATGAAAAGAGTAATGTTTGTTCTGATGGTACTTGCAGGGCTTTCCGGTGTGGAGGCTTTTGCGCAGGGTGCCGAAATGGCTGCCGTTGCCCCTGTAATTGACGG
This sequence comes from uncultured Bacteroidales bacterium, assembly GCA_964451605.1. Lineage (GTDB taxonomy): Bacteria > Bacteroidota > Bacteroidia > Bacteroidales > UBA4181 > JAQVSH01. The sequence continues at coordinate 1,600 of CAYVJA010000010.1, forward strand.
GGGCGATACGGCCTGGATGCTTATGGCAACCGCTCTGGTGATGTTGATGACCATTCCCGGTCTGGCTCTCTTTTACGGGGGGTTGGTTCGACGGAAAAATATTCTCAACGTGTTGATGCAGTGCTTGATTATCACTGCCGTGATTAGCATTGAGTGGGTAATATGCGGCTATAGCCTCTCGTTTGGGAGCTCGGATGGTTTTCTTGCCCCCTTTATCGGGAGTTTCGATTATGCCTTCCTGCGTGGAATTGGCATATCCGATCTGAGTCCGGCATTTATCTCACATTCGCAGACTTTGGCCGACGGAAGCACTACGGGAACCATTCCGCATCTGGTCTTTATTATGTTCCAGGGAATGTTTGCTGTAATTACGCCTGCGTTGATTATTGGTGCGTTTGCAGAAAGAATCCGGTTTAAGGGTTTTCTCATTTTTACGCTGCTTTGGGCCTTGTTTGTTTACAACCCGGTGGCTCACTGGGTTTGGTCGGGCGATGGATGGCTCTTTCAGTTGGGCGCACTCGACTTTGCCGGAGGTACGGTTGTGCATATCAACGCTGGTGTTGCCGCGCTGGTAACGGCCGTTATGTTGGGGAAACGGCGCGATTATAAGGGGCATGCCATTCCTCCTCACAACATTCCGCATGTATTTATTGGTGCTGCATTACTGTGGTTTGGCTGGTTCGGTTTCAACGCGGGTAGTGGTCTTGCTGCCGATGGTCTTGCTGCCAACGCGTTTATGGTAACCCATATTGCTGCTGCCACGGCGGCTCTCTCCTGGGCGCTGTTCGATTGGATTCACGGAAAACGCCCCACCGTTGTAGGCGCCTGTACGGGTGCAGTGGCCGGCTTGGTAGCCATTACCCCCGCCGCCGGATTTGTGGGTGTGGGTGGTGCCCTGGCAATAGGATTCGTGGTTTCGTTTATCTGTTTTCTGATGGTGGCCTATGTTAAGCCTCGTGCCGGATACGACGATTCGTTAGATGCTTTTGGCGTACATGGAATTGGCGGTTTGATTGGCGCTATCCTGACAGGCGTTCTTGCCTCGCCTTTGATTCAGTCTTCGTACAGCGGCGCGCTTTACGGAAACTGGCATCAGCTCTATGTGCAGTTTGTGGCCGTAGTGGTTACTATTATATACTCGGGCGTTGGAACCTGGCTGTTGTTTGCGCTTACTGAAAAATTTGTGGGGGTTAGAGCTTCCGATAAGCAAGAGGCTGTGGGGCTGGATGAGACCCAGCATGGTGAGACGGCCTATACCCACTTCGACTAATCGGTTCTGCAGGTTTCCTGACCGGTTTTCGGATCCTACACACTATAATTCTTGACTTCTTTGTTTCATTTTGTAACAGTTTTCATGGAATTAGAGAGAAAATGTTACAATTACGATAGATTTTGCAACAAAATCTCCTCAATTTCTTTCTATATGTAATAGACTGTTGTATATTTGCAGAGAATTACAAGAAACTGTAACTAATAATTGCTTTTTTATGTTGTTTAGTAAGATGCATGGGATTGGAAATGATTACGTCTATGTAAATGGACTCTCCGAGACGGTTACCGACCCGGAGTCGTTGGCAATCCGGATTAGCGACAGACATTTTGGTGTAGGATCCGATGGCCTGGTTCTGATTCTCCCCTCCGATCGGGCCGATTTTGCCATGCGGATGTTTAATGCAGACGGTTCTGAGGCCGAGATGTGCGGAAATGCTTCGAGATGTGTAGGAAAGTATTTGTATGATAAGGGATTAACCATGAAAACTACGCTTACACTCGAGACGCGATCGGGAATCCGGCATCTGCAGCTCTATCCCGTAGGGGGAAAGGTTGAACGGGTGACCGTTGATATGGGTATCCCCGATTTTTCGATTTCGTCTCTCCCCGTTTTGTGGCATAGTCCCGAAATGATTCAACAGGCCATCTTGATAAATGGTTCTGTATTTCGGGTCACTGCGGTTTCGATGGGAAACCCTCATGCAGTGGTTTTCCTTCCCGAGATCGATTCCTTGAAATTGTATGAGCTGGGTCCCCTTTTTGAGCACCACTCGCTCTTTCCCAAAAGAACCAATACCGAGTTTGTTGAGCTGATCAGTTCCGATAGGTTAAGAATGAGGGTTTGGGAACGCGGTGCGGGCGAAACACTGGCTTGTGGGACCGGTGCCTGTGCTGCAGCCGCGGCTGCTATCCGGTGCGGGTTCTGCGGGAAGAGGGTGAGGGTAGATCTGAAGGGAGGCCCGCTCTTTATTGACTGGGAAACCGAAACCATGAAGATGACCGGCGAAGCCGTTATGGTTTTCGAAGGGGAATGGAAACAGTAAAAGGTATATGCAATGGCACTGGTTAATGAACACTATCTGAAGTTAGAGAACAACTATCTCTTTGCCGATATTGCAAAGCGGGTGGCCCGTTTTCGTGAACGCTATCCCGACGCTGATCTGGTGCGGCTGGGAATTGGCGATGTCACCCGTCCTCTGGCCGAACCGGTGGTTGAGGCGTTGCGTACCGCCGCATCGGAGATGGCACATCCGGCTACTTTCCGCGGGTATGGCCCCGAACAGGGATATGGCTTTCTGGTGGAGAAGATTCTGCAGCAGGATTACCGGGATCGGGGTGTGAATCTTTCGGCCGATGAAATCTTTATCAGCGACGGAACCAAAAGCGATATCGGGAATATCGGCGATATTCTGGGTGTTGACAACACGGTGGCAGTTACTGATCCGGTCTATCCGGTGTATGTGGATACCAACGTGATGGGCGGCCGGGCCGGTGAACTCACTGCGAAAGGTTGCTGGAGTTGTCTGGTCTATCTGCCTTGTACTGCCGAAAACAATTTTGTGCCGGAATTGCCTGCCAAGAAGGTGGATGTAATCTATCTCTGTTTCCCCAATAACCCCACTGGAACCACCCTGAAAAGAGGTCAGCTGAAGCGCTGGGTAGATTATGCCCGAACCAATGAGTCGTTGATTCTGTTTGACGCGGCCTATGAAGCCTATATTTCGCAGAAAAATGTACCCCATTCTATCTACGAGATTGAGGGCGCCAGAGAGGTGGCCATCGAGTTTCGGAGTTTCTCAAAAACTGCGGGGTTTACCGGTACACGATGCGGATTCACGGTGGTGCCCAAGTCGGTTTTTGGCCGAACCCGGTTAGGGACAAAGGTGTCGTTGAACGGGCTCTGGAACCGACGTCATACCACCAAGTTTAACGGAACCTCGTATGTGGTTCAGCGCGCTGCCGAGGCAGTCTATTCGCCGGAAGGGGCTAAAGCCGTGCGCGAAACCATCGACTACTACATGAGGAACGCCTCTGCCATGCGCAGCGTTCTTGCCGATTCAGGGTTTCAGGTGTTTGGCGGTGTCGATGCCCCCTATTTGTGGGTGAAGATTCCCCAAGGCTTCGACTCCTGGGGCTTTTTCGATTTTTTGTTAAAAAAACTGCATATCGTGAGTACACCCGGTTGCGGATTTGGCCCCAGCGGCGAGGGGTACCTGCGCCTTACGGCATTCGGGTCGCACACCGATACGGCCAAAGCTTTAGACCGGATTAAACACTTTGCATGGTAAATCAATCACGTAAATAATCAGTATAAAACCAATAAAATTACAACGTATGGCTCTTTACATTCCTCAGGGCTACCGCCCCCGATTGGTTCCCGAAACAATGGAAACCGCAATTAAAATGTTAAAAACTGAATTTCAGAAAGCTTTGGCTTCCAGGTTGAACCTCCGCAGGGTTACTGCCCCTCTCTTTGTATTGGCCGGAACCGGAATTAACGACGACCTGAACGGTGTGGAGCGGGCAGTGTCGTTCCCCATTAAATGTATGGGCGATAGAAAAGCAGAAGTGGTTCATTCGCTTGCCAAATGGAAACGGATGAAACTGGGATATTATGGGATAGCCCCCGGCTATGGCCTTTACACCGATATGAACGCGATTCGTTCGGACGAGGAACTCGATAACATTCATTCGCTCTATGTAGACCAGTGGGACTGGGAGCGTACCATAACGGCGGCCGACCGCCATCTGGGTTTTCTGAAGGAAGTGGTTGAGAAAATTTATGAAGCGCTTCTCGAGATGGAGCAGCTTATCTATATGCAGTACTCGCATATTACCCCTATTCTGCCCTCTTCCATCACCTTTATTCATGCCGAAGAGTTGCAGAGTCGCTATCCTTCGCTCACTCCGCGTGAGCGCGAAACAGAGGCTGCCCGTGAATATGGGGCCATCTTTGTGATTGGCATTGGCGGCGTATTGGCCGACGGTGTGAAACACGACGGACGGGCGCCCGATTACGACGACTGGACCACCCCTACCCATAGCGGCTTTCATGGCCTCAATGGCGACATCGTTCTCTGGAACCCGATTCTGCAATCGTCGTTCGAGATCTCATCGATGGGGATTCGTGTAGATAAAGATGCACTGACCCGGCAGCTCGATCTGGCTGGTTGCCCCGAAAGGAAAGAGCTTACTTTTCATAAAGCGCTTCTCGAAGATAAGATTCCGCTCTCTATCGGCGGCGGTATAGGTCAGTCGCGACTCTGCATGTTTTTCCTGAGAGCTGCCCATATCGGTGAGGTTCAGGCTTCGATTTGGCCCGAAGAGATGATCGAGACGTGCACTAAGCATAACATCTGTTTGAAATAGCAATGTAAATAGTTCACCTTTAATAGTAAATAAAATGGCAGGATTACGATTCCAGTTGGTGGGTGAGGCCTTCAGACGCAAGGCAGTTTCGGTTGAAGCTCCGGCTCCTAAAACCTCCGATTACTTTGGCATGAATGTTTTCGATAGGGAAACCATGCGGAAATTCCTCTCGAAGGAGACCTATCAGGCGTTGGTCGATGCAATGGACAGCGGGGCTTCGCTCGACAGGAAGATTGGCGATCACGTGGCAGCGGGTATGAAGATGTGGGCTATGGAGATGGGTGCAACCCATTACACGCACTGGTTTCACCCCTTAACCGACGGAACCGCCGAGAAACACGATGCGTTTATTGAATACGACACCGATGGGGGGATTATTGAGGAGTTCTCGGGCAAGTTGTTGGTTCAGCAAGAGCCCGACGCTTCCAGTTTCCCCAGCGGGGGGTTGCGTAACACCTTCGAGGCGCGCGGCTATACGGCATGGGATGTTACCTCTCCGGCTTTTATTGTAGATGATACCCTTTGTATTCCAACGGTATTTATCTCCTACACGGGCGAGGCCCTTGATTATAAAATGCCACTCCTGAAGGCACTGGCGAATGTAGATAAAGCCGCAACCGAGGTGTGTCGCTATTTCGATCCCCTTGAGAAGAGGGTCTTCTCCTATCTGGGTTGGGAACAGGAGTATTTTCTGGTCGATGAATCACTCTACGCCGGGCGCCCCGACCTCGTGATGACAGGCCGAACCCTGATGGGGCATGAGAGTGCCAAAAATCAGCAGATGGAAGATCACTATTTCGGTGCCATTCCTCAGCGGGTACAAGCCTTTATGTGCGATTTGGAGTATGAAGCTTACAAATTGGGGATTCCGGCCAAGACGCGGCATAATGAGGTGGCTCCCAATCAGTTTGAGTTGGCTCCCATTTATGGCGAAACCAATCTGGCTGTCGATCAGAACCTGATGGTGATGTCGATTATGAAGCGGATTGCCGGCAAGCATGGTTTCCGTGTACTGCTGCACGAGAAGCCCTTTAAAGGGGTTAACGGATCGGGAAAACACAATAACTGGTCGTTGGGTACCGCTTCGGGGGTAAATCTGCTCTCGCCGGGAAAGAACGCCACCGAGAATCTTCGCTTTGTAACCTTCCTGGTTAACGTGCTGATGGCAGTCTACAAAAACAACGGCTTGCTGAAGGCCAGTATTGCCAGTGCCGATAATGCGCACCGACTGGGGGCCAACGAAGCGCCTCCGGCCATTGTCTCGGTTTTCCTGGGGAAACAGCTTACGGCGGTTCTCGATAAGATTGAGGCTTCTGCTGCCGAAGAGGCTATTCAGGTGGACGATAAACAGGGGCTTATGTTGGGTCTTCCGCAGATTCCCCAGTTGTTAATCGACAATACCGACCGCAACCGCACCTCTCCGTTTGCTTTCACCGGTAACCGTTTCGAATTCAGAGCAGTGGGTTCTTCGGCCAACTGTGCCTCCGCCATGATGGTACTGAATGCCGCTGTAGCTGCCCAGTTGGTGGCGTTTAAGAAGGATGTCGATGCCCGGATTACAGCCGGAATGCAGAAGGAGAAGGCTCTCTTCCATGTGTTGAAACTCTACATTCAGGAGAGCAAAGCCATTCGGTTCGACGGAAACGGCTACAGTGAGGCCTGGAAGCAGGAGGCAGCTAAACGGGGTCTTGATTGCGAAACCAGTGTCCCTCTGATCTATGATGCCTTTCTTAAACCCACCTCGGTGTCGCTTTTCTCTTCGCTGGGGATTCTTTCGGAAGTGGAGCTCCACGCCCGCAATGAGGTAAAATGGGAGATGTACACCAAAAAGGTTCAGATTGAGTCACGAGTATTGGGCGACCTGGCGCAGAACCATATTATTCCTGTTGCAACCCGGTATCAGGGGGTATTGCTCGAGAATGTCTACCGCATTAAAGAGCTGTTTGCAGCCGGACGATACGAAGAGATGGCTGCCGAGCCCCTCAGAATCATTGAGAAGATATCTGATCATGTTTCGGCAGTGAACGCCAAAGTGCATCAGATGACCGATGCCCGCAAACGGGCCAATGCCATTGACGATGCCCGCGAGAAGGCGATTGCCTATCACGATGAAATTTTCCCGTTTCTGGATCAGATCAGGTACCACATCGATAAGCTGGAATTGATTGTAGATAATGAAATGTGGCCTTTGCCAAAATACAGAGAGTTGTTGTTTATCAGATAGATTGCTTAATTATGAATATTCCGCAGGGGCCTGTTGGTTTGTACGATCCGGCCATGGAACATGATGCGTGCGGTGTCGGGCTGTTGGTGCATATCAACGGCTCGCGCTCGCATCGTATTGTAGAGAATGGGTTGCAGGTATTAGAAAATATGACCCATCGCGGTGCCGAAAGTGCCGATCAAAAGACGGGCGACGGTGCCGGTATCATGGTGCAGATTCCGCATGAGTTTATTTTATTACAAGGTATTGCGCTTCCTGAACGGGGTAAATACGGGACCGGCCTGGTCTTCTTCCCGCGTTGCCCGGAGGCTCTTGCCACCTGCATGAATCTGCTCGAAACGGTTGTGGCTTCCGAAGGCCTTCAGCTTATCGCGGTCCGGGATGTACCGGTTCGGAGTGAAATTCTGGGTGAAATCGCCCGGATGCATGAGCCTTTGGTTCGCCAGATCTTTGTAACAGGTCCTGAGGATGAGGCCTCTTTAGAACGGGCTCTCTACGGCTTGCGGAAAAAGATTGAAAAGGCATGCCAGGCCATGACCTTTCCCGGAAAGGAGGATTTCTACATTGTGAGCCTTTCTTGTAAGCGATTAATCTACAAAGGGATGCTCACTTCTGAGCAGTTGCGTGGCTATTTCCCTGATCTGGAGAGTCCCAATTTCACCTCTGCCATTGCGTTGGTTCACTCTCGTTTCAGTACCAATACCTTTCCTACCTGGAGTCTGGCACAGCCCTTCCGACTGTTGGGCCATAACGGCGAGATCAATACCATCAGGGGGAACCGATCGTGGATGGAGGCACGTGAGAGCGTGCTCCGCTCGAAGGGTTTTTCCGATATGGAGAGCCTGTTTCCTGTGGTGCAGCCCGGAATGAGCGACAGTGCATCGCTCGACAATGTGCTGGAATTTATGGTCATGTCGGGAATGTCGTTGCCCCATGCGCTCGCGATGTTGGTTCCGGAGTCGTGGAACGACAAAAACCCTATTTCCGATAGATTAAAGGCTTTTTATGAGTATCACAGTATATTGATGGAGCCTTGGGACGGACCTGCCACGCTGCTCTTTTCCGACGGCCGGTATGCCGGTGGAATGCTCGACCGGAATGGTCTTCGGCCGGCCCGTTATGCCATTACCCATTCGGATATTTTAGTGGTGGCTTCCGAAACCGGTGTGTTACCTTTCGAGGCAGCCGAAATTCGGGAGAAGGGAAAGTTGAAGCCGGGAAAGATGCTGCTGGTTGATACCTCTCGGGGCAAGTTGTGGTACGATGCCGAGATCAAGAGTCATCTGGCCGATGCCTTTCCTTACAGGGAGTGGCTCGAAAAGAACCGAATTTCACTGGATACCGTCTCCTCTGGCCGTTCAGTAACCCAGGAGGTGGCGCAATATGAACCTTTCCTGCATCTTTTTGGGTTCAATAAAGAGGAGGTAGAGCGGATTCTGATTCCCATGGCAATAGAGGCAAAAGAGCCTGTTTCGTCGATGGGGAGCGATACGGCGGTGCCGGTTCTTTCGGAGCAGCCGCAGCGTCTCTTTGCCTATTTCCGTCAGTTGTTTGCACAGGTTACCAATCCTCCCATCGATCCTATCCGGGAGGAGCTGGTGATGTCGCTCACCGGATATATCGGGTCTATCCATAAAAATATGCTGGAGGCCGTACCCGAACATTGTAAGATGGTGAAACTGAAAAATCCGGTGCTTACCAATCAGGAGTTCGATCTGTTGTGTCATTTACAGTATAAGGGTTTTTCGACCGCTGTTTTGTCGGCTCTCTACAATCCGGCAGAGGGGGTTGAGGGACTTGAAACGGCCCTTGCAGAACTGTGTCGTAAGGCCGAACAGGCTGTTGATGAGGGAAATCACCATCTGGTGCTCTCCGACAGGGGTGCCGACGCAAAACAGGCACCGATTCCCTCCCTGTTAATGGTTTCGGCTGTGCACCAGTTCTTGTTGCAGCGTCGTAAGCGGGTGCAGATTGACATTATTGTCGAGAGTGGCGAACCCCGCGAGGTTATGCATTATGCCCTGTTGTTTGGCTTTGGCGCCAATGCTGTGAATCCCTATATGGCTTTTGCCGTGCTTCACAATCTGGTGAAGCAGGGTGAATTGGCACTCGATTATCCTTCGGCCGAGAAACACTATCTGAAGGCAGTGCACAAGGGGTTGCTGAAGGTGTTGTCGAAGATGGGTATCTCTACGCTCAGGAGCTATCGGGGCGCCCGTCTTTTCGAGGCGGTGGGTCTTTCGCAACCGCTGCTCGACCGTTATTTTGGCGGAACGCTCTCTAAGATTGAAGGAATTGGGCTGGACGATATTGCACGCGATGTGGCCGATGCCCATCGACGGGCCTTTGGAGATTCGGAGGTGGCTCATCCGCTCAAAACCCATCCGGGGGTTTACGCCTTCCGGCGCGGGGGCGAACAGCATGCCTGGAATCCCGAAACTATAGCGTTATTGCAGTGGGCCACCCGAACGGGCGATTATGCAAAGTTTAAAGCCTATACCCGTCTGGTGGACGAGAAGAGTCAGCCGCTTTTCTTGCGCGATCTGCTCGATTACAAAAAGGCACCCATCGATCTTTCGGAGGTAGAGCCTGTAGAGGCCATTACCCGTAGGTTTTGTACCGGGGCCATGTCGTTTGGCTCCATCAGCCGCGAGGCTCACGAAACCCTGGCCATTGCCATGAATGCGCTAGGGGGGAGGAGTAATACCGGCGAGGGCGGTGAGAGGTCGGAACGCTTCTTGCCGCGTCCCGATGGGAGCAGTGCCCGCAGTGCCATTAAGCAGGTGGCCTCCGGCCGTTTTGGGGTAACCGCCGAGTATCTGGTGAATGCCGATGAGTTGCAGATTAAGATTGCGCAGGGAGCCAAGCCGGGCGAGGGGGGACAGCTTCCGGGTTATAAAGTTGATCAGATCATTGCTTCTACCCGCCACTCTATTCCCGGGATTTCTCTGATTTCTCCTCCTCCGCACCACGATATTTACTCCATAGAGGATTTGGCACAGTTAATCTTTGATCTGCGGAATGTGAATCCGCAGGCGCGGATAAGTGTGAAGCTGGTTTCGGAGAGTGGCGTGGGTACGGTGGCAGCCGGTGTGGCAAAGGCTGGGGCCGATCTGATAGTGATTAGCGGTGCCGAAGGGGGAACCGGCGCCAGCCCGTCGAGTTCGATTCGGTATGCCGGGCTTCCACTCGAGATTGGACTTTCAGAGGTGCAACAGACACTGGTATTGAACGATTTGCGGGGGCAGGTCACCCTGCAGGCCGATGGACAGCTCAAAACGGGCCGCGACATTGTGATGGCTGCATTACTGGGTGCCGAAGAGTATGGATTTGCAACCAGCGCTTTGATTGTTATGGGTTGTGTGATGATGCGGAAATGTCATCTGAATACCTGCCCTGTGGGGGTTGCCACCCAGAATGAGGAGTTGCGCCAACGGTTTAAAGGGCGTGCTGAGTATCTGATGCATTTTTTTAGATTCCTGGCTGAGGATGTGCGGCATCATTTGGCGGCAATGGGTTTGCGGTCGCTCAATGAGGCCGTAGGACGTACCGATCTGCTTTATAAGGTGTCGGTACAACCGGGCAGTAAGGCCGATAAAATTTCGTTCGGGCGGATGCTTTATCTCCCCGAATCGGCTTCTCAAAAGCCTCTCCGTTGCACAAAGGAATTGCATCGGGAGTTGTCGCATGTGTTAGACAAATCGCTTATCGATGCAGCCGGTCCTGCGCTCTATCTGGGCCGGAAAGTCGATCTGGAGCGGCCTGTTCGGAATATCGACAGGTCTGTGGGAGCCATGCTTTCGGGTCATGTGGCCCGCAAGTTTGGACATAAAGGCTTACCTGACCGGACCATTCACTGCACTTTCAAAGGATCGGCCGGCCAGAGTTTTGGTGCTTTTCTGGCAAAGGGAATCTCATTCCGACTGGAGGGCGATGCCAACGACTATCTGGGTAAAGGACTTTCGGGTGGTCAGATTGTGGTGGTACCCCCGCAGGGATCGACATTCGAGCCTTCGGATCAGGTAATCGTCGGGAATACGCTTCTCTATGGTGCAACTTCAGGCAGGGTCTTTATTAATGGACAGGCCGGTGAACGGTTTTGTGTCCGTAACAGCGGTGCGATTGCTGTTGTCGAAGGGGTAGGCGACCATGGTTGTGAGTATATGACCGGGGGGCGTGCGGTGATTTTGGGTAATGTGGGCCGGAATTTTGCTGCCGGAATGAGTGGCGGGATGGCGTATGTGTACGATGCATCGGGACAGTTCGACTATTTCTGTAATATGGAGATGGTAGAATTATCGCTTGTCGACGACCGCCTGGACAGAGAGGAGTTGCGGCGTCTTATTTCCGACCATTTCGATTTTACCGGAAGTCGTAAAGCCGCCGAGATTCTTGCCGATTGGGAGCAGTCGGTACAGCGATTTATTCAGGTGATTCCTATCGAATATAAGAAGGTGTTGCAGGATGAGAAGTTGGAGGCGATTAGGAGGAGGATTGAGAAGGTGGAGTACGATTATTAGTGCTTCGATGCGCGGATGCGCATCGAGTGCATCGAAGCGCGTGCGCGCTTCAAGAGAAACAGAGCACTAGAGCACCCGCGCGAAGCGCAGCACTTGAGCACTTGAGCACCTGCGCCAAGCACAGCGATATATTACAGCCAATCAGGCAGAAGTGAAAGGTGAATGATTAATAGTTTGTTATGGGAAATCCGAAAGCGTTTTTACATATAGCCCGGAAGGAGGCCGGTTACAGGCCTTTGTTGGAACGGGTAGCTGATTTTGGGGAGGTGGAGCAGACGCTCAATAGTGAAGACCGGCGGTTGCAGGCTTCTCGTTGTATGGATTGCGGGGTTCCGTTTTGTCACTGGGGATGTCCTGTGGGCAGCCGGATTCCCGAATGGCAGGATCTGCTCTGGAAGGGAGAGTGGAGGAGGGCTTCGGAGTTGCTTCATGCAACGAATCCTTTTCCTGAGTTTACGGGCAGGGTCTGCCCCGCTCCCTGCGAGAAGAGTTGTGTCCTGAACCTGGAGCATATCCCGGTTACTATCCGTGAGAATGAGGTGGCCATTGTGGAGCGTGCTTTTGCGGAGGGATATATTGTTCCGATCCTCCCTCAGGTGCGCAAGCACGAAAAGGTGGCGGTGGTGGGCTCCGGACCTGCCGGTTTGTCTGTGGCATGGCGGCTGAACCGCCTGGGTTATCGGGTCACCGTTTTCGAAAAGCATGCGGCTCCCGGAGGATTGTTGCGGTATGGCATCCCCGATTTCAAGTTGAATAAGTCGGTTATCGACCGGCGCCTGTCGCTGATGGAGGCAGAGGGTGTTCGGTTTCTCACCGGAACAGAGGTGGGCGTGGCTTTTCCGGCCGAAAAGCTACTCTCGGATTTCGATGCAGTCTGTCTTGCGGTAGGTGCCGAAACGCCTCGTGATCTGCCCATCGCGGGCAGGAATCTTGCCGGCGTTCACTTTGCCCTCGATTTTCTGCAACAACAGAATCGTCGGGTTTCCGGCGAAGCCATCACCGATGCGGATATTTCTGCAAAGGGTAAGCATGTGCTGGTAATCGGCGGGGGTGATACAGGTTCCGACTGCGTAGGCACATCGGTTCGGCAGGGGGCTGCCTCGGTAACCCAGATTGAGATTCTTCCCAAGCCGCCAGAGGGCGATAATCCCGATACTCCGTGGCCCTACTGGCCTCAAATTCTGAAGAGTTCCTCTTCGCACGAGGAGGGTTGTACGCGTCGCTGGAGTCTGGCTTCGAAATCTTTCATAGGTAATCAGCAG
>CAYVJA010000010.1:14256-23231 GCA_964451605.1 uncultured Bacteroidales bacterium
GGGTCAGGTCACCGGAGTAGAGGTGGTAGAGGTTGCCTATACCAAAGGAGCCGATGGCCGCATGCAGATGGAGGAGAGCACACAGCGCGAAACAGTGAAGGCCGATCTGGTATTACTGGCCATGGGTTTTTTGCATGCGCGTCATGAGGGATTGTTACAGATGCTCAGTATAGAAACCGACAGCCGCGGAAACATCGCTACGCAACCCAACGGCGAGTGCTCCCAACCTAAAATTTTTGCCATAGGCGATGCAGCCTCCGGAGCAAGTCTGGTAGTCCGCGCCATCGCAGGCGGACTCCAAACTGCCTTAGCAATAGACCGCTTCCTCTCACAGCACTAGCGCATTTTTGCGCCTTGCGAAAAAATGCGCTAAACCATCCCTGCAAACCCCATAAACGCCATGGCCAGTATGCCGGCAGTGATCAGGGCAATGGGGATACCCTTCAAAGTATTCGGCACTGTCGACAACTCCAGTTGTTCGCGGAGTCCGGCAAAAATAACCAAAGCAAGGCCATAACCCAGTCCGGTTCCGATGGTGTAGACAATGCTGGTAATCAGGTTGTAATCTTTCTGGATAACCAACAGTGCAACCCCTAAGATAACGCAGTTGGTGGTAATCAGAGGCAGGTAAACGCCTAACGCCTGATAGAGTGCCGGGCTGGTTTTTTTCAGGATGATTTCTACCATCTGTACCAGTGCGGCAATTATCAGGATATATGTGATGGTTTGCATAAACTCGATTCCGAGGGGAACCAGCATGAATTGGTAAACCATCCAGGTAACCATTGTGGAAAGTGTCATTACAAACACCACGGCGGCAGCCATACCGGAAGCCGTCGAAATTTTGTTCGATACGCCCAGGAAGGGACAAATTCCGAGAAATTGCGTCAGTACAATGTTATTTACCAGTACTGAGCCAACAATCAGCAGCAGATATTCCATAAGGTCAGGATTTTTTAAGCAGGTTGACAGTCGCAATCAGGTATCCCAGTACAATAAATCCACCCGGGGCCAGGACAAAGATGAGCATATGCATATTGGAAGGGAGCAGCGGGAAGCCGAAGGCCGAGCCGTTGCCCAGGAGTTCGCGGGTGGCTCCCAGAGTGCTGAGCGCCAGAGTAAACCCGAGTCCGGCACCTAATCCGTCGAGAAGGGCAGGAAGGGGTTTGTTTTTGTTCGCAAAAGCTTCGGCTCTTCCCAACACAATGCAGTTCACAACAATCAGGGGAATGAAGATACCGAGCTGATCGTAGAGGCTCGGCTCGCCATTGGGTCCGGGGGTGTTTACGTAGGCCGACATAAGCAGGTCGACAATGGTAACCAGGGTGGCAATCACCACAATATAACCCGGAATGCGTACTTTATTGGGAATGAATCCTGCCACCACAGAAATCAGCAGGTTAGAAAGGCCTAAAACGCAGGTGGTAGCCAGCCCCATACCCATTCCATTGATGGCCGAAGAGGAGGTGGCCAGCGTTGGGCACATCCCCAGCAACAGCACCAGTACGGGATTTTCGCGGATCAGTCCGTTTGTGAAGGTTTTCCAGTAGTTCATGGTAATCGGGTTATTATTTGGCTTCAGATGTAGCTCCGCTGTTGCCTCCGGTGCCCATATAGGCATTGTTGGCGCGGTTCAGGGCATCGATAAAGGCTCTGCTGCTGATGGTGGCAGCGGTAATGGCATCGATATCGCCGCCATCTTTCTTTACTTTAAATTTTTCGCCTCCGGGAATCAATCCTTTAAACTGATCTTTGAAGGAAGGATCGTTCATTTTGGTTCCCAGTCCGGGGGTCTCTTTCTGTTCGAGCACCACTACCTCAATAATTTTTCCCTCCTGGGTGAATCCCACCATTAAGCGAACCAGCCCGCTGAAACCATTCATTGTCCAGGTTTCGATGGCTACGCCTACCGGTTTGTCGTTATTGATGGCCGGGTAGCAGACCAGTTCGGCCCCCTCTCCATCAGGATTGGGCAGGGTGTATTTCTCGGCAACCGGGTTGTTGGTATAGGCGGGAAGTACCTTTTTGACGGCCAGTTGCAGTTTGTTTGATTCGGCATCGGCTCTGGGTCCTTTGGTGACTTCGTACATGAAGCCCAATGTGGCCGACGAAACGAAGGTGATCACAAACAGTGAGAGCACCATATTTTTGAGATTCGATTCTTTAGCCATGTCTTAATGCCTCCCTTCCAAAACGTTGGGGTTTAAAGTAGTTATTAATCAGCGGTACAAACCCGTTCATGATGAGGATGGCAAACGACATACCTTCCGGGTAGGCACCAAACAGACGAATTAATCCGGTTAGGAGTCCGATGCCCGCTCCGTAGAGCAGCATCCCCGACCGGGTCATAGGCGAAGATACATAGTCGGTAGCCATATAGACTGCACCCAGAATAGCTCCTCCGGTAAGCAGATGAAAAAGCGGATCCATATACAGCGAGCGGTCTGTCAGCCACATTATCCCGGTAATCAGAGCCAGAGTGCCCAGAGTAGCTGCCGGAATGTGCCAGGTAATTACCTTTCTTACCAGGAGCCATACCATGCCCAACAACAGGGCTATAGCCGATATTTCGCCCATCGAACCGCCCATTTTCCCTACCAACAGATCGAGGGTGGCAGGCAACTCTTTGGCTACACTTTCGATAGATGCCCCCGATTTAAGGGCCTCCTTAATCAGTGCAAGCGGGGTGGCGCCGGTGGCGGCATCGACAAGGGGTGTCGAAAGGCCGGCGGGAACGGGCCAGCTGGTCATCTGCACAGGAAAAGAGATCAGAAGGAAAACCCGGCCTACGAGAGCAGGATTAAAGGGGTTGCAGCCCAAACCGCCAAAACTCATCTTCCCTATGGCAATGGCAAAAACTGCACCGGCAGCGACAAGGCCCGGTGAGAGATTTGAAGGGAGATTAAACGCCAACAGTACACCGGTTACTACGGCCGAAAGGTCGTGCAAAGTGTTATCGGTTTTCAGGAGGTATTTGGCAATCAGATACTCGGCTGCTATGCAGGAGGCCACAGAAACCGCGGTGAGCAGCAGCGCCGGCAAACCAAAGAAGTAGAGCGAAACCAGCTGGGCAGGAAGTAATGCCAGCAGGACATCGCGCATCAGGGTCTGCGTCTTGTTGCCGCTGTGAATATGGGGCGACGGCGCAATGATAAGAGATGAGTTCATAAGAGGATATCTTAAGTTTTGGCAATGGTCAGGAACGGCGTGATTTGATTAATCGCAGGGTGGCTGCTTTGCCCAATCGGATCCGGTCGAGCAACGGGCGGTTGGCGGGACAGGTAAATTGGCAGGAGCCGCATTCAATACAGTCGACAACGCATGCATTTTCGGCCTGTTCGTACAACTCTTTGGCTGAGAGTCTCTCCAATAGATAGGGTTCCAGCCCCATAGGACAAACCTCAATGCATTTTCCACACCGGATACAGGCCTGCGGAGCGGAGCGTCGTGCCATCGAAACGGGCAGCAAAAGCAAGCCCGATACCCCTTTGGTAACCGGGGCATCGAGGGTAACCAGTGTCCTTCCCATCATGGGCCCTCCCGCAATGACTTTCCCCGTTGATCCGGGGATATCGCCTGCGGCATTAACCACATCGCGGATAGGGGTTCCGATACGAACCTTCAGGTTGGAGGGTTCCTGCACCTCGGGTCCTGTCACGGTAATGATACGCTCAATTAGCGGTTTGTTCTTCTGGACAGCTTCATATACCGCAAACACGGAGGCGATGTTAAAGGGAACTACTCCCACATCTACGGGAATCTTACCGGAAGGCACCTCTTTGCCGGTAAGGGCCTGAATGAGCTGTTTCTCTCCTCCCTGGGGGTATTTTACAGTAAGACTCTGTACGGTTATCCCCTGATAACCGGCCGCCAGTGAGGTAAGCAGTGCAATGGCATCGGGTTTGTTCTCTTCAAGACCAATGATGGCTTTACCTACTCCCAAAGCTTTCATAAGAAGTGATACCCCAACCATAATCTCGGCTCCCTTTTCCAGCATCAGCCGGTGGTCGCAGGTGAGATAGGGTTCGCACTCCACACCGTTTACAACCACCAGTTCGGCCACTTTACCCGGAGGAACAGCCAGTTTTACATGGGTGGGGAAGGTGGCACCTCCAAGCCCGACGATACCTGCGGCAGCAATTTTAGCCTGAATCTCTTTCGAGGAGAGGCGAACCTCTTTCACGAGGGTTTCGGACCGGTCTATTTCGTCGAGCCAGATATCGCCATCACGTTCAATCTGTATGGCGGGACGTTTGTATCCACTGGCATCGGTAAGATTGTCAATCTTTTTCACCGTGCCCGAAACGGGAGAATGAAGATTCGATGAGACAAATCCGTTTCCGGCAGCCAGAAGCTGCCCGGTTTTCACCACATCGCCCACCTTTACTACAACGCTTGGAAGGGCTCCAATGTGCTGCGACAGGGGTACCACTACACTACCCGGGAGGGGCAGTTCGCGTGTGGGTTTGTCGTTACTCAGTTTGCATTCGGAGGGATGAATACCTCCTCGGCTGAATGTTTTTGGCATAGCTAAGAGTATCTTAGGGTAGGCGTTTACGATTCGGTTACTGCAACCGGATCGGCGGCCACAGCTGTTTTCTTGGGAGGAAAGTTGGGTTCGAGTATGGCGTTTGTCGGGCACTCAGTGACGCATTTACGGCAGAGCGTGCATTTCCGTGAGTCGATAAAGGCCAGGTTGTCGGCAATGGTAATTGCATCGAAGTTGCAAACCTTAAAGCACTTGGAGCATCCAATACAGGCAACGCTGCAATATTTCCTGGCTACACCCCCTTTCTCTTTGTTCATGCAAGAGACAAATACCTTACGGTTTTTGGGGAATTTTTTGCGCAGCTCAATGATGTTTCGGGGGCAGGCCTTTACGCAGGCACCACAGGCGGTACATTTGTCGTCGTCGACTACCGGCAGTCCGGTTTCCGGATCCATATGAAGGGCATCGAAGGCACAAACCGCTACACAATCGCCGCATCCCAGGCAACCGTTGGGACAGTCGGTATCACCGATACAAAGGGTGTGCTGCGAAGCACATGAGGCAATACCGTCCCACTGTGCGGTTCTGGGTCGGTTGGCAAAGCTCCCGCTGCATCTGATTACTGCAACCAACGGGGCTTTGGCCGATGCTGCTTTGCCCAGAATAGTTGCCGCCTTCGACATAACGTCGTTTCCTCCCACCGGGCAGAAGAGATCGCCAATCTCTTTCGATTTTACCAGATTCTCGGCAAAGGCACGGCATCCGGCAAATCCGCATCCCCCGCAATTGGCGCCGGGAAGCGCCTCCGTGACCTCATCTATCCGGGGATCTTCGAACACATAAAACTTGCGCGATACGTAATAGAGAATCAGAGCGGCAAGCAGGCTCAGCCCCACAGGCACAGCTATAGAATAGAGAATAGCAGTCATTGTCTTCTACTTTGGTAAAGCCTCGATGGAAAACCGAAATTCGGTGGCCATCCGGTTGCGATTGATGTATAATATAAGGTAGTAGGGAATGAGTACCAGGAGCGACAGCAGCGCCGAAAGGGCCTCATTACCGATTAATGCATAGGTGAGAAAAAGGGTGGCCAGAAGGAGTACAAGCGGATAGAGGTATCCATAAAAAACGGCTTTGCGTCCCATAGAAGGAGCCATCGATATTCGAACGGTTTCGCCGGTGCTAAAATGGCCTTCGGGGCGCGGAATCACCATCTCAAGTGTGCCGCCCGACGATCCGAAACAGACCGAAGATGCCTGACAGCTGCCGCAGGCCGTGGGAGGAGTTACTGAGACGGTGACAGACGATGGGGTGATCCCGGTGACGATACCTTCTTGTACAATACAGTTGTTCATTGCTTCTGACTGGCGGGCTAAATTACTAAAAACGATTCAGATTGTACCGTCTATCCCTCAGAAAACGACAGGCCCATTGCTAAGGCTTTTTCAATCAGCAACTTTCGGGCGGCTTCGCGTTCGTTGGGAATTTCTCCGTCGAGAATGGCATCTTTAATGGTATTTTTCAGGACACCTACCTCACGACCGGGAGTAAGCCCGAACATTTGCATAATCTCCTCTCCATCAATGGGTGGCTGAAAATTACGGATGGCATCCCGCTCCTCCAGTTCGGCCATCTTTTTGCGAACCAACTCAAAGTTGGCAAGAAACCTTTTTACATTGTTCTCGTTCTTCGAGGTGATATCGGCTTCGCAAAGGGTCATCAGGTCGTCGACGTCGTCGCCCGCATCGAAGAGCAGACGCCTTACAGCCGAGTCGGTAATGATCTCCTCTGCCAGTACAATGGGACGAAGGTGTAGCAGTACCAGTTTTTGTACATAGCGCATCTTTTCGTTCATGGGCATTCTTAGCCGTCGGAAAAGATCGGAAACCATACGAGAGCCTGCCAGTTCGTGGCCATGAAAGGTCCAGCCCGTTTCGGGATGGAACCGTTTGGTATTGGGTTTGCCAATGTCGTGCAGCAGCGCCGCCCACCGAAGCCAAAGGTTAGAGGTGTGGCCGGCAATGTTGTCGAGTACCTTTAAGGTGTGCAGAAAGTTGTCTTTATGACCCAGCTTGTTACGAACCTCAACCCCTTTCATTCGGCTCAGTTCGGGGAGTATCAGTTGGAGCAGCCCGGTTTCGTACAGCATCTTAAAGCCGCGCGATGGTTTGTCCGACAGGATAATTTTATGCAGCTCCTCTACAATTCGCTCTGCGGAGACAATCTCAATCCGATGGCAGTTCTTCTTCAGCGATTCGTAAGTCTCCGGCCAGATTTCGAAATGCAGTTGTGTTGCGAAACGTATGGCTCTGATCATACGGAGCGGATCGTCCGAAAAGGTGATATCAGGATTAAGCGGGGTGCGGATTATTTTATTCTCCAGGTCGGCTATCCCTCCGAAGGGGTCGGTTAAGTTTCCGAACCCATCGCGATGTAGCGAAACCGCGAGCGCATTAATGGTAAAATCGCGCCGCTCCTGATCTTCCTGCAGAGTACCGTCTTCTACCAGCGGTTTGCGGGAATCGGACCGATACGACTCTTTTCTTGCCCCCACAAATTCAACCTCCATCCCCTCGTACTTCAGCATGGCGGTCCCGAAATTTTTGAACACCGAGACAGGTATCGATGGGCCCAGGGCCTTTGCCACTTTGCGGGCAAGAGCAATGCCGCTCCCTACCACTACCACATCGATATCTTTCGATTCGCGCCCGATGAGCGAGTCCCGCACATACCCCCCAACCACGTAGGCTTCCAGATTCTCTTGCGTAATCAGCTCGGAGAGCACAGTAAAAATGCGATGGGTAAGTGGTATCATGTTACGATGGGGCTTTGAGGAGGCAAACGTACAAGATTCTCGTTTATTTCACAAAAGAGGCTGAAAAATGGCGCTTTTGGAGAGGACGGAACTAAAATCTGCCCAAATTGTGCTTGGGGATGTTAATTTTTCGTAAAATTGCACCAAAATTTGGCGTTGCAGGGCGCCTTAATTTCACGGGCTATGTATAGAAATATCTGGAATGAGAGTTTTCCCTCCCTCTGTTCCATCTCTTTTTACAACGCAAATGCCATTAAGGCACTTACGGTAACCGGGTTTAAGGTTGATAATTTTATTGTAACTGAGGAGATTATCTATAAGGATATTCCTTTCGACTACGTAATGTTCAGATTTGTGAAGTCGGATGGCTACACTGTTTCGCGAGAAGTTAAGTTGAACCGCAATAAGTTTACAGATCGTATTCACTCCTGTGTGCGACATGAGAACGAGGGCTTTGCTCTGATCGACGTGAGCAATACACCCATGGCCGAAGTTCCATCATTAAATGTTGCCTCCTGTTCGCGCATTTCCATTGGCCAACCGATTGCAATTATGGGTTTTCATTACGATCGTGAGAATCTTACCTTTTTACAAGGTATTATCTCCTCGAATGTGAAACTGGAAGAGGGAAAAGAGTTTCTTCAGTTTAACGCTTCTGTAAGGCAGGGTTTCTCAGGCAGCCCGCTTATTAATGTGGAGACCGGAAGAGTGGTGGGGGTTGTAGGACACCGTCTCACCTCGCATTCTAAAGAGTACGATAAATTCAAGCAGATTATCGACGATAATCTTGCCTTGCTCCAACCGGCACTGGGCGAATTAAAAGTCGGTCCCATCGATCCGATTCAGGTATTGATTGCCAGCCAGAATCAGTTAAAACAATTGGGCCGTGAGTTGTATAAATCGAGCCACTCCAGTTTCGGTTATGCCCATAAGATCGACAACCTCTCCTACTACCTCTCTTAAACAGTTTTTCTGATTTGCATGCTGCTTTTCCTATTCTGCAGAAAGCCCGCGAACTGGGCTTTTGCGCTGTGGGCATTACCTCTCCCTCAGTTCCGGAGGAAGATATCGCCCGTTTAGCCGATTGGCTTTCGAAGGGCTATCATGCGCAGATGGAGTGGATGGAGAGAAATCTCTCTCTTCGTATTCATCCCGATGAGTTGGTCGCCGGCACAAAGAGCGCGGTTGTGGTGGCCCTGCCCTATTATACCCTACATTCTCCTTTCATGCAGCGCTTCCGGATTGCCCGATATGCCCGCGGACTCGACTATCACGGTGTAATCAGAGAGAAATTGCGTTTGCTGTCGACCCATATAAATGGCCTGTACGGGCCGGTTTCGGGAAGAGCTTTTTCCGACAGCGCCCCGGTCATGGAGCACGCTCTGGCTGTAAAAGCCGGTCTGGGTTGGTTGGGGAAGAACGGCCTTCTTTATGTAAAGGGGTACGGGTCGTACGTCCTGTTGGGTGTATTGTTTGTCAATGTCTCGCTCGAGGAGTCCGGCACGCCTCTTCCCGCCCGTTGCGGGAGTTGTACCGCCTGTATGGATGCCTGCCCTTCCGGTGCCATTTGTGCGCCACTGCAGATAGATGCCCGCAGATGTCTTTCTTATCTGACCATCGAGCATAAAGGTGCCTTTCCTGCTGATGCTCCTTTGTTACACCGTCAGTTGT
>CAYVJA010000010.1:23297-35844 GCA_964451605.1 uncultured Bacteroidales bacterium
CAGGAGGTTTGTCCGTGGAACCGGGAGGTGACGCCGACCCGGGAGTCAGCCTTTGAAGATATGCCCCGTTTTATGCAGTTTACCGACCGTATGTTGTGGAATCTCACCGAAACCGAATTTCAGATTCTGTTTAAAGAAACCCCTGTGGTTCGGACCGGTTATGCCGGCTGGCGACGCAATCTGGAGCAGATTGTCCGGGAAGAGGGAGAAGAGTTCTGAAATAGCGCTCCTCCTCTGCCAATGATACACCGAAACGGGTGCAATGAGGGGTGAGTGACGCAATATTATCTAACTGTTTCTGCGCAAAGGAGGCAACTGCATTGGCCGTGGGATGCAGCAGGCGATGCCGGGAAGCGGCAACAACCGAAAGAATCTGCCGGGAAAGTGCCGACGACTCCTCGTCTGTCATGACCTCTTCCACCTTTTCGAAGAGATAGGAGATGGCAGTTTCGGAGGGGTGAACCATATCCTCGGCATAAAACCGATAGTCGCGCAGTTCGTCGAGCATAATTTCGTAAGCAGGAAAATAGAAACTCTGTTCACGATAGCGGTCGGAGAGCCGATTGAGGGCAAGCAGCAGCGTGGCTTTTTCGATTTGGCTCTGGTGGGCACCATTCTTGATATATCGTACCGGGCTCAGGGTGAAAATCAGTTTGATGCGGCTGTTCAATGCCAGGACGCCATCCAGGGCGTCGGAGAGCAGGGAATAAGACTCTTCTGTCGAGAGACATTCCGTATCGAAATGGCCCGAAGGCAACTTATGGCAGTTCCCGGCAATACGCCCGGACTCTCTGTGCCGATATACCCGGGCGGTTCCCGGAGTGATAAAGAGGTAGGATGCGCGGGCTAACGTGTCGTGTGCAACGGAGAGCTTTTGGTTAATACGGGTAAGCACCTCCTGTTTATCCGATCCCGAAAAACTCCCGTGATGATCCAGGCTGTGATAAAGCGAATCCGAAAAAAACAGGTCGGACTCCCGGTAGGGTCTGTTCTCAACCATTCGCCGCAGGGCAGTGGCCAGCGAAGCGGGATTGTATAAAATGCCGAAGGGGTTGATAAGGGTTTTGAACTTCCTCTCTGCAAACCGGTTGCCTATGGATTCGGCAAAACAGGAACCCAAAAAGAGAAGTTCCGAACCGTAGGAGATCTTCCAGGGGAGCGGGGATAAGGGAACCGGAGTAAAGAGGCGCGGATGCACAATTATTTCTATATTTACCTGCAAATATAGGAAATGCTATGCTTCGGAATACGCTTCAATTTGTCACCAGACTCCACGCGAACAATACGCGTGAATGGTTTGCCGATCATCGCCCTCAGTATCTGGAAGCCAAAGAGGAATTCGAACACTTTGTGCAACTTCTCATTGCCGGTATTCGCTCGTTCGATCCCGAACCGGGGTGGATTACCCCGCGCGAAACCCTGTTCAGAATCTATCGCGATACCCGTTTTTCGCCCGACAAAACACCTTATAAGAACCATTTCTCTGCCTATCTGGCGAAGGGCGGCCGAAAATCTCCCTATGCCGGTTACTATTTGCATATAGAGCCGCAGGGTGCCGGATATCTGGGCGGTTCGTTGTTGTCGGGGGGTATATACGCTCCTGAATCTGCGGTTTTGAAGCAACTGCGGGAGGAAATTTACTACCATTATTCCGAATTTTTGGGGCTGACAGGCGAACCCGAATTTGCCCGCAATATTACGTGGTTCGAAACAGAAATGTTGAAGACAACCCCCCGCGGTTTTCCGCGTGACTTTGCCGGGGATGCCTGGCTTCGGCGTCGCGATTATTGCTTTTTCACCTCCCTTCCTGAAGAACTCATCGAATCGGAAACGCTTCTGGACAGGGCTCTTGAGACCTTTTCGCGGATGACTCCCCTGAACCATTTTCTCAATCGGGCGCTCGTGTTTGGAAATGAGTAGAAGAGCGTCGCCCGTGCGGCAGCCTGCCGGAGGAGTTGGCGGTTTCGCAAAAATCGTGTAGGTTTGTCGCTCCATATATGATCGGAACGTGAACTTCTCACTTCTTCACACAGATATCCATTCTTCTGCCAGGGCCGGCCTGATTGAGACGTCGCGCGGGCCTATAGCCACTCCGGTATTTATGCCGGTGGGTACCAGCGGGAGCGTGAAGGGGGTGTCGCAAACGCAACTGAGTAACGATATCGGGGCGCAGATTATTCTGGGGAACACGTTTCATCTCTATCTTCGTCCCGGCCTCGAAGTGTTGAGAGGAGCAGGCGGGTTGCACCGCTTTATCTCCTGGGAGCGTCCCATGCTTACCGATAGCGGGGGGTATCAGGTATTTTCGCTTACCGATATCCGTAAGCTGCGCGAAGAGGGGGTGGAGTTTCGCTCGCATATAGATGGTTCGAAGCATCTTTTTACACCTGAAAATGTGATGGATACGCAGCGGGTGATTGGGGCGGATATTATCATGGCTTTTGATGAGTGCACACCTTATCCGGCCGATTATACCTTTGCCCGAAAGTCGATGGAGCTTACCCATCGCTGGCTTAAACGCTGCTTTACCCGCTTTGGCGAAACCGAACCGCTCTATGGTCACGAACAGGCGCTTTTCCCTATTGTTCAGGGAGGAATGTACCCTGAGTTGCGCAGAATTTCGGCCGAAACGGTTGCCTCTTATAACGCGTCGGGAAATGCCATCGGGGGTTTATCGGTGGGCGAACCGGCCGAATTGATGTACGAGATGGTGGCTCTGGTGAATGAGACACTTCCCGTGCATAAACCTCGTTATCTGATGGGTGTAGGTACTCCGGTGAATATTCTGGAGTCCATTTCGCTCGGAATAGATATGTTCGACTGTGTGATGCCGACACGAAACGGCCGAAACGGGATGCTCTTTACCAAAGACGGTTTTGTTAACATTAAGAACGCCAAGTGGAAAGATGATTTCTCGCCCATTGAGGAGGGAGGTGCATCGGAGGTCGATGAAAAGTATTCCCGGGCGTATCTTCGTCATCTGATCTATGCGGGCGAAATGCTCGGATCGCAGATTGCAACGGCTCATAATCTGGCCTTTTACGTTTGGTTGGTAGAAGAGGCCCGACGCCGGATTATAGACGGCTCGTTTTCGGGTTGGAAAAAGGAGATGGTAGAACGATTATCCACACGGTTATGATCAGTCTGAAGCCCAAAACAATCGACCGTTATATTATCGGGAAGTTCCTGGGAACCTTCTTTTTTGCCATTATGTTGATTATCGGCATTGCCGTGATTTTCGACTTCTCCGAAAAGGTCGACGATTTTATGATTTCCCGTCCGTCGTTTGGCGCGGTTGTGTTTGAATACTACCTCAATTTTATCCCCTATTTTACGGTTCTCTTCAGTTCGCTCTTTATCTTTATCTCGGTAATTTTCTTCACTTCGAAGATGGCCTACGATACCGAAATTATTGCCATTCTGAGCAGTGGCGTTAGTTTCAAGCGTCTGATGTACCCCTATTTCCTTTCGGCCTGCTTCCTGGCACTCTTCTCCTTTGTTCTGAACGACTTTGTAATCCCCGACGCAAACCGTCGTCGAATAGATTTCGAAAACCGCTATGTTAACCTGAAGCCAAAGGTGTATGATGCCGATAATGTGCATATTCAGGTGGCTCCGGGAATTTTTGTCCATTTTGGCACCTTTGTTTCGAAAACCGACATGGGTCATGAGTTCTCCATGGAGCGCTTCGAAAACAACCGTATGGTGTCGAAATTACGAGCCGATTATGTGCGATGGGACTCTGTCCGATCGGTATGGACAGCGTCGAATTACTCCATCCGTACCATCGACGGGCTTCGTGAAACACTCCAGACAGGCACTTCGTTAGATACCACATTCAATCTGCGCCCCGAGGAGTTTAAGCGGGGCAAGAAGTTTATGGAAACCATGAATCTTCGCGATTTGTCGGAACACATACAGGTGTTGAAGCTTCGCGGCGCCGATAATGTGAAGACCTTTGTGATGGAGAAACACAAGCGGATTGCCTTCCCCTTCTCTACCTTTATTCTCACGCTGATTGGTGTTACTCTCTCAACCCGTAAGGTTCGGGGCGGGATTGGAGTTCAGATAGCTGCAGGGATTACCCTGAGCTTTGCCTACATTTTGTTTATGCAGTTCTCTTCGCAGTTTGCCATTAACGGGACTTTAAGCCCGGTTCTCGCTGCCTGGATTCCCAATGCCATCTTTTTGGTGATTGGGGCTGTATTATATTACCTGGCTCCCAAGTAGCCGGGGTAGTTGTTTATCTAACCAACATTATCATGATCTCATTAAAAAAGAAGATTCAGGAGTTGCGGCAACGCCGCGAACAAGTTGCATTGGGGGGTGGCCAGCAGGCTATCGACAAGCAGCAAAACATGGGCAAACTCACTGCCCGTGAGCGAATTAATGCTATTTTGGATGAGGGATCCTTTACTGAATACGACCTCTTTGTACAACACAATGCCCGCGATTTCGACATGGACAAGGTGGTGTTGAACGGCGATGGGGTAGTTACGGGAACCGGTACTGTTAACGGAGCGCCTGTCTGTATCTATGCACAGGACTTTACCGTTGCCGGAGGATCACTGGGTTCGATGCATGCCCGTAAGATTACCAAGATTATGGACCATTCGCTGAAAATGCGGATGCCTCTGATTGGCATAAACGATTCGGGCGGTGCCCGTATTCAGGAGGGTGTCGGCGCTTTGGCCGGGTACGGTGAAATCTTTTTCAGGAATACCCTCGCGTCGGGTGTGGTACCCCAGATTTCGGTGATTTTGGGTCCCTGTGCCGGTGGTGCAGTCTATTCGCCCGCTCTTACCGATTTTGTTTTTGTAGTAGATAAGATCTCGAAGATGTTCATCACCGGTCCGGAGGTGATTAAGACGGTTTTGGGAGAGGAGATTTCGATGGAAGATCTGGGCGGAGCCCGGGTTCACAGTGAAATTACCGGCAATGCACACTTCTTTGCCCTTTCCGAATCGGAGTGTTTTACCCAGATTAAGCGTCTGCTCAGCTTTATCCCTGCCAATAACAGCGAGAAGGCCATCGCAGTGAAACCTGTTCTCCCCAAGAAACGTTTCAACATTGAGGAGATTGTTCCGGTTGATCCTAAGATGCCTTACGATGTGCGCGATGTGGTACGCGCTTTGGTGGATGATTCCGATTTCTTTGAGATTCAGGAGCATTTCGCTGCCAATGCCGTGATTGGGTTTGGTCGGATCGAAGGGAATACCGTAGGCTTTGTATGCAATCAGCCTTTGGTTATGGCGGGTGTGCTCGATGTAGACTCGTCCGATAAGATTGCCCGTTTTATCCGGTATTGCGATGCCTTCAACATTCCTTTGGTTACCCTTGTCGACCTTCCCGGCTATCTTCCCGGTGTCGATCAGGAATACAGCGGGGTAATTCGTCACGGGGCCAAGATTCTGTACGCTTACAGCGAAGCTACAGTTCCCAAGATTACGGTTATCTTGCGCAAAGCCTACGGTGGCGGCTACATTGCCATGAGTTCGCGCCATTTACGCGCCGATTTCGTCTTTGCCTGGCCTACTGCCGAGATTGCAGTTATGGGCCCTGAGGGAGCTGCCAATATTATCTTCCGCAAGGAGATTATGGGTTCGGCCAATCCCGAAGAGACTCGCACGCAAAAGGTACAGGAGTATAAAGAGAAGTTTGCCAATCCCTATGTGGCTGCCTCGAAAGGATATGTCGATGCGGTGCTCGAACCCTCCGAGACACGGAGCACATTGGTACATGCGCTGAAGGTCTCTAAAAACAAGGCAGTGTCACTTCCTTCCAAGAAGCATGGAATTCCCCCATTTTAAGAAGCCATTGTTTCTAAGGGTTACCAGATCTGTTGCTGTACACTTAAATTGTTTATTATGAGTCAAGAAACCAATAAATTACCTGATCAGATGCAGGTATTGGAGATAGAGGGCACCTGTTATTCTACCCTTTTCACCAAAAAGTATGCTTCGAAGGCCCCTTTTCAGTTTCCCGACGAGAAGAAGATTCTTTCCTACCTGCCGGGTACGGTGCTTGAGATGAAGGTTAAGCCGGGCGATACGGTGAAGGCAGGAGAGGAGATTCTCCTGTTCGAAGCCATGAAGATGCGCAATACCATTCAGTCGCCCGCATCAGGGGTGATTGCCAGGGTATGCGTCGAACCCGGGAGCTCCTTTGCCAAAGGGGTAGTGCTATTCGAACTGGTCTGAGAGAGGGGCTTGCCCCTCCCACACAAAGCAGCCGGGAAATTTTTCTGCTAACTGCGGAGGCTGCGTAAAGAGGCCAAACAATGCCGATCCGCTTCCCGAAAGGGAGGCATAGAGTGCTCCTTTACGGTACAGCTCCTCTTTTATCCGGCCAATGGCCGGTGAGGCCTTAAAGACCGAATCCTCGAAAACATTCCGGACCCTCTCTTTCCAGAGGGCCGGATTTTTTTTTGTAGCCTCTTCGAGCGTTTCACCGGGCGACGCTATGGTTACAGAGGCGTAGGCCGCTGCAGTACTGACACTCTCGGGAGGCTTCACAATGCAGAGATAGTTCGGGCTCAGATTGAGAGGCACAGGAGTGAGCTCTTCGCCCCTTCCTCTGCCCACTGCGGGGATGGCCTCAATAAAAAAGGGACAGTCGCTGCCCAGTTGGAGGGCAAAGGCTTTGAGTTGCCAGTTATCAAGACCGAGCGAAAAGAGGCGGTTTAGCGCCAGAAGCATGGAGGCGCCATCGGAAGAGCCTCCTCCCAGACCCGCACCCATAGGGATAACCTTATGAAGATGCACCTTGACGGAGGGAAGGCCAAACTGCTTATCCAGGATATGATAAGCCTTTACCACCAGATTTGTTGCGCAATCTCCTTCTATATGCAAGCCGGTGGCTTGAAATTGAATTTGATGTTTATCTCTGTGACGAGTCTCTGTCACTTCGAGCGCATCGTGCAAGGGTACGGGATAGAATAGGGTCTCAATGTTGTGGTAACCATCAGGGCGCCTGTTTACAACATAGAGCCCTATATTTATCTTGGCGGGGGGGAACAGAATCATGGCAGTAAGGGTGAATGCGAATATACGCACTATTTTGGCTACAGGCCTTTTGTTACCGCCATTTCCGGCTCATAATCTCGGGCAAAATGGTTACCTTTGTGGGAAGTTATGTGGAATCAGAATAATGAATTGGACTAATTTTCACACACATACGTTGTATTGCGATGGAAGGTCCACTCCCGAAGCATTCATACGGGAGGCAATTGAGCAAGATGTCCTGTCGTTGGGATTCTCTTCGCATGCGCCCCTTCCTATACCGTGCCATTGGGTGCTTAAGCGGGAGAAGTTATCTGCCTATGTGCAGGAGATCAATAAGTTTAAGTCGATTTTCGAGAACCGGATCGAGATCTTTTGTGGTCTGGAAATCGACTACATCCCCTCTTTACACGACGAGATCATTGCGCTTGCCCAATCGGTATCACTCGACTATACCATTGGTGCCATCCATTTTATGGATCCTATGCCCGACGGGACATTCTGGACGATAGAGGCCGACAGGGAGCTCTTCGTACAGGGACTTCGCGAGAGATACAACGACGAACCGGAGCAGCTGGTTGAGGCCTATTTCCGGAATTCGCGCGATATGATCCGCACCCTTAAGCCTGATATGGTTGCCCACATTGACAAACTGAAGATGCAGCACTCTCCCGAGTGTCCTGTGTTACGTGACGAATCCTTCTTTCGGGCTCAGTTGCTGGAGACGCTCCGTGTTGCTGCCGAGGAGGGGGTTATTGTCGAGATCAATACACGCGGTACCTACCGCGGACGAAATGCCCAGCTCTTTCCCGATCCGATGGTGCTGGGAGAGATGCACCGAATGGGTATCCCGGTTTGTGTGAATTCCGATGCGCACGGTCCCGACGAGTTGACCCGTAATTTTCGGTCGACCTACGATTTGTTGCTGAAAGCCGGATACGAGACGGTGCGGGTGCTGACTAGAGGGAAATGGGTTGATATCCCATTTTCGAACAACGGTTTGGATAAGGAGGCTTTTCTCTCGGTTATGCAGGTTCGATGAGAACGATGATGCGCAAACGCATACTTACTTTGGCTGTCTGGGTAATGGCGGCCTCTCCTCTCTACGGTGCCAATCCGCAGGAGGTGAACCCTGCCGGCTATAAAATTCTGCTCTTTCTTGCATTACTGCTGCTTCTGCTCTTCTTCCCCGGACGCAAACTATGGCGGCAACTCTTTTCGTTCGGTTCGCCCCGTCTTCATCTCCGAATGCGTTCGGAAGGGAAAGGAAGATCCATTGTGTATGTGGTGACCCTGACCAATAGAAGTCGGAACCCGATTGAGCTGGATGCCCCTTATCTACGTTTTTCGCCCCGACTTTCACGCGCCGGGAGTAGAACCTTCAGGGTTCGTGCACAGGGCGGAACATCTCTTTTTCCGCTGGCCCTCTGGCCCGGAACCTCTTATGCCTTTCGGGTCCCTGTTTCTCCGTTTTTAGACAACGCAGAGGGCGGGGTTCGTTTTTCGCGACTGACGGTGGAAGCCAGGACACCCGACGGGATACATCTGGCCTCAGCTACGAGAAGATGTCCCGGACGTTGAATAAGGCCTCTTCATAAACGCAAATATTTGAATCTTTGGCATATAATTTGTAATTTGCTGGGGTGTTCAAAAATCCTGCGCAAATTGACCGAATTTGATGCAACTGTAGTAAATTTGCACCGTCGTTTCTGATAATTAACCTAATACGTTCCTAACCAATTTTATTAACCCTTTCCAACTATGAAAAAAGTTCACCTGATTTTGTTAATGGCTTTTGCTGTTACTGTCGCTTTTACTGCAAGCGGGTGTAGCGGACTGAAAAAAATGCGTAAAAAGGCAGACACCGTACAGTACACAACAAACCCCAATCCTCTGGAAGTACACGGTGGTGTTGTCGCCGTTGATCTTGCTGTGAATTATCCCAAGAGGTATTTTGCCAAGAAAGTGACTCTGGATGCAACCCCTGTTCTGAAATATTCCGCAGGCAGTAAGGATTTGCAAAAATTTGCCGCCCAGGGGCAAAAGGTAAGAGGAAACAATAAGGTGATTGTGAAGAAGACCGGTGGTACCGTAAACTATTCCGATAAATTTGCCTACACTCCTGATATGCAGTCATCCGAGCTTTTTGCTCAGATTGTTGGCAGCAAGAAGAAAAAATCACTTGAATTCCCGCAGGTTAAGTTGGCCGATGGTATCATTGCCACCTCGCAACTGCTCGCTGTTACTCCTAAGCCGGTGATTGGCAAGGATACCTATAAGAGAATTACCGAAGATGCCATTGAAGGTCAGATTTTGTATCAGATTAACCGTGCCGAGGTTCGTAAATCTGAACTGAAGAGTGAATCTATCCAGAAGCTGAAAGAGGAGATGGCTGCTGCCAAGGCTAACGAACGCGTCGAAATTAAGGGTGCGCAGGTACTTGCTTATGCTTCTCCCGACGGTGCTTTCGATTTCAATGCCAATCTTTCCGATAAACGTAAAGGCACGGCTCAGTCGGTGTTTGTTAAAGAGCTTTCGGCTGCCAAAATTTCCGATAATACCGGTGACGATTTCCTCCAGTTGCTGAGCACTCCCGAAGACTGGGAAGGTTTCAAAACCCTGATGGAACAGTCGTCGATTAAAGACAAAGAGTTGATTCTCCGTGTTCTCTCTATGTATTCCGATCCTGAAGTTCGTGAGCGCGAAATCAAGAACCTTTCGGCTGCCTTTACCGAAATCAAAGATCAGATTCTTCCCCAGCTTCGTCGTTCCAGACTCAGACTGAATCTTAACATTATCGGTCTCAGCGACGAGGAGATTCGTGAGATTTCGAAAACCAACCCCAGCGCCCTTAAGATTGAGGAAATTCTCTATGCTGCCACCCTTACTCAGGATCTGAAAGAGAAGGCCGCTATCTATGAAGCCGCTGTTAAGAGCTATCCTAACGACTGGAGAACCAAAAATAATCTGGGTGCCATCTATCTGCAGATGGGCCGTACTGCTGATGCCGAATCGCTCTTTACCGCTGCCCGTCAGCTGAAGGATGATGCCGCTGTACAGAATAACCTGGGTGCCGTAGCCATGGTTAAAGGTGATTTCGCAAAGGCTGAAGAGCTCTATAATGCTGCTGCCGGTGCCGGTGCTGAGGTGAACTACAATAAAGGTATGCTGAATGTAAGCAAAGGTAAGTACAGCGAAGCCATCACGCTTTTCGGAAACGAAGCTGATGTGAATGCTGCTCTGGCCAAACTGCTTGCCAAAGACAACAATGGTGCCCTCACCCTCCTGAACTCCATTCAGAATCCCTCTCCTCTTGCCTACTATCTGAAGGCAGTTGTAGGTGCCAGAACGGCTAATGCCGACCTGGTTTACACCAACCTCCGTGAGGCTTCGAAGGATGCTGCCCTGAAAGCCAGAGCCAAGAGCGATTTCGAGTTTATCAAATATGCCAACGATGCAACTTTCAAATCGATTGTTCAGTAATTTTCTCTGATAAGACTTCGCAGAGGCGCCCCAAAAGGGCGCCTCTGTTGTTAGGTACCTGTGCGCAATACGCTTACTTTAAGGAATAAAATTGAGGTGCCTTTTCGAATTTTTAACTTTCGGGGTTCTATCGCATTGAGCGAATGAATGTATCTTCGCCCCCGTAAGGGTTTTACCATACTTGTCTTAATCTTTGTGTGATGCGCTATCTTTTTGCGCTGGTTCTTCTCAGCTGTATGCCATGGGGGGTAAATGCCCAACCGTCCGACTTCCTTTGGAAAGGGTGGATTCTGGATCGTGTGTTGGTATCGCCTCTCACAGACGTACATGTGCTTAATAAAACCCGGAATGTGGTTACTATTTCGGGGAAAAACGGAGCCTTTTCGCTCTATGGCTCGGTGGGCGACTCTATTATTATTTCGTCGGTAGGGTATGAACCTCTTCGGGTTGTGATTCCCGATACCACAAGTCAGTCGGTATTTTTGCTGGAGTCGAAAACCTATCTGCTCGAAGGGGCGGTCATCTTTCCCGATACCATGCAGTTAACCGGAATAGAACGCGCACTCAGAAACACCGAGGGAAACTACTCCATGCGTCCAGGCTGGGGCGCCGGTGTAGTGGTGGGAGGCCCGATCTCCTTTCTCTATAATGCTTTCAGTAAAGAGGGAAAACAGCTGCGTACCTATCATGCAAAGGTGACGGGAGAGGACGAGGACTTGATGATAGGAGAAAAATTCAATGGCGATATTGTTACGAAGATAACCCAATTAGAGGGGGAAGAGCTGATCCGCTTTATGGTCTGGTGCGGATTCACCCGAAAGTTCCTTCTCACGGCTAACGATGGTCAGATTGAGAAGCAGATTGTGAATAAATGGATGCAATATCGCGCCATCCGGACTAAGGCTGCCGATTCAGTGCTTCGAAATACTCCATAACCCCCTGCATATAGCCTTTTGCCCGGTTCAGCAGTTCCGGGTCCGGACGTCCCTCTTCGAATACCGGTTTGTCGAGGGTCATATCGAAAATAATCCTTGTGCTGTCGGCCATGATGCCGAAGCCCCCTTTGTAGGCAAAGGTGGCAAACGAGGCTCCTCCTTGCTGTAGCAGATTTTTGCTGAAGAGATAGTTGTTATTCGGGGCTCCTAACTGGGAAAGCAGCGTGGGGGCTATGTCGTTTTGACTTCCGTAACGTGCTATGCGGCTTCCGCGGAGATCCGGATTCAGGGCACCTCCCAGCCAAAGCATGGGAACATGAAACCGGAGAGGATGTTCCAGTTTTTGGTTGTCGGGATGACGTGTGCCATGGTCGGCTACAATCACAAAAAGGGTGTTGGCGTACCAGGATTGGCTTTTCGCCTTTTCTATGAAATGGTAGAGTACGCTGTCGGCATACCAGGCCGAATTTTTGAAACGGCTGCCCTCATCTTCGCCCACAAACCGGGCAGTCATCGGTACCTGAAAGGGCTCATGATTGCTTTGTGTAAGGCAAACATGGAAAAAGGGCTGATCGGAAGTTGTGTTGAGCTCGAGTAATTGGTTGAGAACATGTTCATCGTGGACACCCCATTTCCCGACATTCAGATTCCGGGGGAAGTTTTCTACATCGTATATCTCCTGAAAGCCTCCTTCGGTGAGGTAGGTGCGCATACTTACAAAATCGGCATCACCTCCGTAAATGAACCGGCTGCGGTATCCCAGCCGGACCAGATCTGTGGCCAGATGGGGCAGTTTTCGGGCCCTTGAGTTGAAGTTGATCATCTGAACCTGAGGGTGTCCCGGGGTTCCGCTTAGAACTGAGAGTACCCCTTTCGCGGTACGGTCGCCGGTAGAAAAGATATGGGTAAAGAGTATCCCTTCCGTGCACAGTTCAGAAAAACGGGGTGTTACTCCGGCCATTCCGCCCAGCGGTTCGATGACTTTGGCTGTGAGGCTCTCGGCAAGAATCAATACAATGTTGGGTTTTGGTACCCTAAGAAGGGTATCGATGCTACCCGAAGCGGGTGAGAGAAGTTCTGCCGACCGCTCTTCTGCCTCGCCGGAAGGAAAGAAGGTTATCGGCCTGG
>CAYVJA010000010.1:35854-42735 GCA_964451605.1 uncultured Bacteroidales bacterium
GCATCTTTCGGGTAGCTGCGGTTTGCCAGAAGTTCCAGGGTGCATTGATGGCCGCATGGTTGGCAAACGGATAATCGGCGCTGAAATAGACAAAGGCAGGGTTCATGGGAGCCACAGTGAAGCTTCCTCTTACGGGAAGAATCCAGAAGGCGGTGGCCAACAGGAAAAGAGGAAGGCTCACCTGCCATTTCAGGGGTTCTATCCTCTTAAGCAGAGGTATTACTGCGCGTTGATAGAGGATATAGGCCAATACCACCCAAACAATATAGAGGAGCAGGAGAAGCAGACCGGGAAGCAGATCGGTAGAGGCCAGGGCCTCTTTGGGGGTCTGGAGATATTCGAGTACCGATCCCTCAATACGGAACCCCCAATGGCGGTATAGCTCCATATCGATAATTACCACCAGGGCGTTTAATGAAAAGAGCAGGAGGGTATAGCCCGAAAAGAACGCCGAAAGCAATGCAGGCCGGGGAGAAGGCCAAATAAAGAGAAGAGTAGGGAGAAACATCAGGTAACCGCACAGGGAGAGATCCATTCGGGCACCGTACAAAAAGGGGAGCAGCAGCTCCTGCAGCGGGAGAGTGGAAGCTGCCGAATGGTTATACAGGAGAAATAAAATTCTGGCATCGATACAAAAAATCATCCAGAAGAGGAGGCTGACAGCCAGAAAGTAAATTCGGTTTTTCACGCTTCGCGGTTTTTGCTGTCAAAAATAACCTTTTTCAAATGAACCAGAAATGCTATCTTTGGTTCCCTATCGAACAATCCATGGCTAAAAAAAGTGTGAACCCTGCCGGCTCCGGTATTCCCCTGGAGTTAGGAAAGTTGCCTCCCCAGGCACCCGAACTTGAAGAGGCTGTTTTGGGGGCTGTTATGCTCGAGAAGGGATCCATCTCTTCTGTAGCCGAGGTGCTTCGGCCCGACTCCTTTTACAAGGAGCCGCACAAGCTGATTTTCGAAGCCATGCTGGCGCTTTTTGCACGGCACGATCCTATCGATATGCTGACTGTGGCCGAGGAGTTGCGCCGCAGGAAAACACTGGATGAAGTGGGAGGGGCTGCCTATATTGCCCATCTTACTTCGCGTGTTGCTTCGGCCGCTCATGCCGACTTCCATTCGCGAATTGTACAGCAAAAGTATATCCAGCGAGAGTTGATTCGTGTTTCGTCCGATATGTTGCATTCGGCCTTCGATGAGGCAATGGATGTCGACGATTTGCTGAACGAGTCGGAAAAGGCACTGTTCGAGATTGCCCAAACCAATATTAAGAAAGAGACCCAGCCTATCAATGTATTGGTAAAGGAGGCAATCGACCGGATTGCCGAGATAGCCGCCCGTGACGATGGGTTTAGCGGGGTTCCCTCAGGATATACCGAACTTGACCGGATTACTTCCGGTTGGCAGAGATCAGACCTTGTCATTATTGCGGCCCGTCCCTCCATGGGTAAAACGGCTTTTGTCCTCTCAATGACCCGCCGGATGGCCGTAGAACACAAACAGCATGTGGTTATCTTTTCGCTCGAGATGGCGTCGATTCAGTTGGTGAACCGGCTAATTGTGGGCGAAACCGAGATTGCCTCAGAGAAGATTCGGAACGGGAAGTTGTCGGCACAGGAGTGGGCTCAGCTTGAAGAGAAGGTAAAGACGCTTTCAGATGCCTCTATCTTTATTGACGATACCCCGGGGATATCGATTTTTGAGCTTCGGGCTAAATGTCGCAGGCTTAAGCTGCAGAACAAGCTGGATATTGTGATTATCGACTACCTCCAGCTGATGACGGGAAGCGGCGATTCGAAGGGGAACCGGGAACAGGAGGTCTCAACCATATCGCGTTCGCTGAAGGCTCTTGCCAAAGAACTGGACGTGCCCGTGATTGCTCTTTCGCAGTTGAACCGCGGGGTCGAAATCCGGACAGGTACTCACAGGAGACCGCAACTCTCCGATTTGCGTGAATCGGGTGCCATTGAGCAGGATGCCGATATTGTGATTTTTATTCATCGTCCCGAGAAATATGGCATCATGCAAGACGAACAGGGGATGTCGCTCGAAGGGGTTGCTGAGATTATCATCGCAAAACATCGTAACGGGGCACTCGATGATATTCGTCTCCGGTTTCGTCAGGAACTTGCCCGCTTCGAAGAGTTCGAGCGGGGCGCCCCGATTTCTCTTCCGCCTTCGGGGGGTCTTGCAACCCAGGTAGTAACTTATACTTCGAAGATGAATACCGACTCCTCTCCGGGTGGAGATTATCTGATGCCTAACACCGATTTTGGCAGTGATGTCCCCTTTTAATGTGTCTGTATAGTACATATCCGGCATTTTCGATCGGGGTTCCATAATAAACAGGGCGGTTTAACGTTCTAAATCCATATATTTGGCTCCAAATACGCATGCTCAAGATGAAAAAAAATCTGTTGCTACTGGCTCTTCTCTTTTCACCCGCAGCTCTTTTCTTTGCTTCGGCCCAGGGTGTTGTGTCTCCTGTCGGAAATATGGCCGGCAGCACGGCACTCCATAATTTGTTGATGATGGCTCCCGACTCCCGCAGCGGAGGTATGGGAGATGTGGGGGTTGCCACGTCGCCCGATCTCTATTCGCAGCAGTGGAATCCGGCAAAATATGCCTTCATTGAGGAGGATGCCGGAGTAGGCCTCTCGTTTGTGCCCTGGAACCGCAAGTTGGTGAACGATGAGTATATGGTCAGCCTTCACGCGTTTAAACGGATCGATCGCAGTCAGGCGCTGGGTTTCAGTTTCCGCTACTCATCGCTGGGCCTTTATAACTGGACCGACGATCAGGGTGCAAGCCTTGGCAGCGACAAACCGAATGAGATGGCAATCGATTTGTCGTACAGCCGGATGCTTTCCGATTATCTGAGTGCTGCTGTGGCATTCCGCTATATGCGCTACGACTATAAATTCGATTCGGAACGAGCCAACGAAAAGGATGGAGGCTTTGCCACCGATGTGGCACTCTACTATAACCGTCCTGTGTATATTGCGGGGAAGGATGGCTATTGGGCCTTTGGTATGAATATTTCGAATATCGGGCCCAAAATGAATTATTTGGGCGGCGATCGGTTTATTCCCACCAATTTTCGCATCGGTTCTACCATGGGGATTACCTTTCAGGAGGATCACGAAATCAGTTTTTCGCTCGACTTAAACAAGTTGCTGGTTCCTACGCCTCCGTTGCGCGATCCTGTAACGCAGGAGATTCTTGACGGAAAAGACGACGATGTTTCCACCATTAAGGGAATCTTTCAGTCGTTTAACGATGCTCCCGATGGTTTTTCGGAAGAGTTAAAGGAGATTGGGCTCAATTTTGGTGTGGAGTACTGGTACAAAAAGAGTTTTGTTGCCCGTACGGGTTATGCCTATGAAGATTCGGGCAAGGGATACAAGAAGTATTTTGCTATGGGCGCCGGATATCGGTACAACCAGTTCGGGGTAGATATCTCTTACCTGACCTCCGGCAAAACCAATCCGCTTACCGAGGCTTTGCGTTTCTCTTTCCTCTACAACTTTGGGAAGAATCCTGCTACCCTTCCTTCGCGCAGATAATTATCCAATACGTTTGGTATGAATCCATTCAGGGTGGGGACCGGTTTCGATGTGCACCGTTTGCAGGAGGGGCTTCCTCTGGTAATCGGAGGGGTAAAAATTCCCCATACACACGGAGCGGTAGGCCATTCCGATGCCGATGTGTTGCTGCACGCCATTTCGGATGCACTGCTGGGTGCTGCCGGTTTGGGTGATATAGGTCTTCATTTTCCCGACACCGATATGCTTTACAAGGGTATCGACAGTCGAATTTTGCTGGCAAAGGTGGGCGCTCTGCTTAGGGAGAAGGGCTACCGGATTGGCAATATCGACTCGACGGTTTGTTTGCAGCAACCCCGGTTGAGGCCCCACATACCTGCTATGGAGGAATCCATAGCCCAGACCCTGGAAATTCCGGTGTTGTCTGTTTCGGTAAAGGCTACTACCACCGAGAAACTGGGATTTGAAGGACGTGGCGAAGGCGTATCTGCACAGGCTATAGCACTCATCTATACACAGTAATCACTCTCTTCCGTTTACTCACTCTCTCTTCTCTCTATGCGTACACTCCGTTTTCTCTCTCTCCAGGCCCTCTTTACGCTGTGCTTTTGTGCACCCCTTTTTTCGCAATCTTTGATGAGTCGCGAAGAGTATATAGACCGCTTTAGGGATGTTGCTGTTACTGAGATGCGAAGAACCGGGATTCCTGCCAGTATCACGCTGGCGCAGGGGATTTTAGAATCGGGAGCCGGAAATAGCCGTTTGGCTCTTCAGGCCAATAACCACTTCGGGATTAAGTGTCACGACTGGAAGGGGCCCTCTATAAGCCACGATGATGATGCAAAGGGGGAGTGTTTCCGTAAATACAATTCGCCCGAGGAGTCGTATCGCGACCATAGTGAGTTTTTACTAAACAGGCCCCGCTACGCATTCCTTTTCCAATTCAAACCCACCGATTATACCAGTTGGGCACGCGGCCTGAAGCAGGCCGGCTATGCCACAAATCCCCAGTATGCCGAGCTTTTGTTGAAGTTAATTTCCGATCACGCGCTCTATCAGTACGACGATCCTTCGTATAAGGTAGGTAAAAGCTCTATCGGTTTTGCATCGAAAGACCATGTGATTCCCCGCTCTGGCGACGAGCTGTTTTTGCGTCGGCTCAGCGATTCGGGTATCCGCGAGATCAACGGGATTCCCTTTGCCTTTGCAAAGGAGGGGAATACCTTTAAGGATCTTCGAAAGGTCAGCGGTTTTTCGGCAAGCCGCCTTGCCCGCTGGAACGAACTGCAGAAAAAGTCAGTCTTGTTTGAAGGACAGATTATTCTGTTTGGCCGCAAGAAAGGGCGAAATGCGGTGGGTACGCATGAGGTGCAGGCCGGCGAAAGCTGGTATTCTATCTCACAGCGATATGGAATAAAACTGGAACGCCTGCTTAAGATGAATAAAGTCTACTCCTCATCGGCACCTGCTGTGGGTCAGAAGGTTAATCTCCGGTAAGAAATGTCTGAATATGGCGGGCAATCTGCTCTGTCAGCCTGATGCGTGCCTCTATGGCAGCCCAGGCAATGTGAGGGGTTTGAATAAGCCGTTCAGGCTCTTTCAACGACAAGAGCGGGTTGTCGGCTTCGATGGGTTCGTGCGCATGCACATCGAGTGCTGCGCCTGCAATCCACCCTTCGTTTAACGCTTCTGCCAAATCGGCTTCGTCGACGATTTTTCCCCTTCCCGTATTGATCAGAATGGCACTCTTTTTCATGGTCCGAAGCTGTTCGGCCTTGATGAGACCATAGGTATCACGGTTCAGGGGTGAGTGGACAGATACAATGTCGGAGGTAGCCAGCAGTGCAGGCAACGGAAGAGAGGGATACCTGTCGTACTGATTCTTTCCCGATGTTGAGCAGTACACCACTTTGGCACCAAAGGCCTCGGCTATGAGAGCCACTCGTTTCCCGATTGCCCCCATTCCGATAATACCAAACTGTTTTCCGCATATTTCGGAGAAGCCTCGTTCGTAACAGGTAAAGGAGTGCCAGTGCGAATAGTTGCCCGATTTTACAAAGTGATCAAACCAGGCAATGTGATGGAGTAACGATAACAACAGGGCAAAGGTGACTTGTGCCACGCTTTCGGTGGCGTATCCTGCTACATTTTTCACCTGGATTCCCTTTTCGGCAGCATAGGGCAGATCGACATTGTTCATGCCGGTGGCCGCTATGCAAATCAGCTGCAGTTTCGGGCAACTATCCATCACTGCGCGGTCTATTTTTACCTTATTCGAAATAACAATTTCCGCATCACCAACGCGTTCTATGGTCTGATGAGGAACTGTATCGGGATAGGCAGTAAAGGAGCCGAACTTTTCGAAAATACCGAGATCGGGCCCCGGTCCCAGGCTGTCGCTATCGAGAAATACAATTTTTATGGCCATGGCTATCGGCTGATAAGAGCGGAAGAGAGTGCCTCTTCGAGCTGTTGTCGCTGAGTGGGTGTGAGGAGCGAAATGCGTATGGGCGGATAATCGGCTCTCCCTTTCGGGGTTTCAACCGACAGATGGAGCGATTCACGGAAGCCCTTCCACTCTTTGCCAAAGCGGTAGCTTATGAGCTGTTTGGCTTCGAACTCAATGGCTTTGGGGATACGGTCGGACAGGGCGTAGTAGCGGAAGGTGAAGAGTCCGTCGTGCGATGAGAAACGGAAGTAGTGCAGATCTTTCAGATAGGGAATCAGATAGAGAAACAGATAGAGTATCACCGCCGCAGTGATAAATAAGGGGGCATTTGCATCCAATCCCTTTTTCTCGGCATAGTAGATCCAGAAAAAGAGTCCGGAGAAGAGCAGTATGCTGAGCAGTTTCAGCCGGATCAGAAGGTCGATTTTTTTCTTGTTGTCGAAGGTCATTGCGGAGAGGTTTTTGGCAAATGTACAGTTTTTCTTTTTTTACCTTTGCGTCAGTTGTGAATCAGCTCTCCCGGTATGGATATCATTCTTTCTCCTCCCTCAGTCGCGCTTTCGGGTTCCATTGCTCTTCCCGCTTCAAAGAGTATCAGTAACCGGCTTCTGATTATCAGGGCCCTTTCCGGAGACGCTTTTTCGGTGGGCCGTCTCTCCGACAGTGATGATACCCGCAGTTTGCAGGCTGCACTTGCTTCCGGAGCTTCGACCATTGATGTGGGCCATGCCGGAACCACCATGCGTTTTTTGGCAGCCTATTTTGCTGCAGTGGGCAGGGATGTGTTGTTAACCGGCAGTGAAAGAATGCAGCAACGCCCGATTGGGCCCCTGGTAGATGCGCTGAATGGTCTGGGAGCCCGGATCAGCTATCCGGCAAAAGAGGGGTTT
>CAYVJA010000010.1:42820-51784 GCA_964451605.1 uncultured Bacteroidales bacterium
AGGGTGGAGGTTACCGCTGCCGTAAGCAGCCAGTTTATCTCTGCGCTACTGCTCTCTGCTCCTGTGTTGCCTGCCGGCCTGGAGATTGTCCGGTTGGGGAGAGAGGTGAGTTCTTCGTATATAGAGATGACCTTGCGGTTAATGGGTCAATTCGGCGTTGAGGCCCGAAAGGAGGGTGCCTCCATCTTTGTGCCACCCTCCCGTTACAGCGGATCCGACTGTGTGGCTGAGTCGGACTGGAGCGGTGCCTCGTACTGGTATTCATTGGCAGCCCTTCTGCCTGTGGATTGCCTGTTTCTGGAGGGGCTTGCGGCCGATAGTGTACAGGGTGATGCCCGCGTGGCAGAATGGTTCCGGTTGTTGGGTGTAGATTCCGCATTTGAGCCGGGAGGGGTAAGACTCTCGCGCAGCACATCCCGTCTGAACCGTTTTGTTGCCGATTTTGTGAATCAACCCGACCTGATTCAGACCTTTGTGGTTGCACTTTGTTTGATGAATATTCCCTTCCGGATTTCGGGCGCTGAGACGCTGCGGATAAAGGAGACTGATCGCATTAGTGCACTGCGGAACGAGATGCGAAAACTGGGAT
The DNA here is from genome assembly GCA_964451605.1 of uncultured Bacteroidales bacterium. Taxonomy (GTDB): domain Bacteria; phylum Bacteroidota; class Bacteroidia; order Bacteroidales; family UBA4181; genus JAQVSH01. Next base: position 43,410 of record CAYVJA010000010.1, read on the forward strand.
ATGTGATTGAACACCCCGAAGAGGGGATTCTGGCTTGGGAGGGAGGTCGTGTTGAACCCCACACGGCTCCGGAAATTGAAACCTATCACGACCATAGAATGGCCCTGGCCTTCGCCCCTGCTGCTATTGCATTTCCCAACCTGATGATTCGCGATGCCGGGGTGGTATCGAAATCGTATCCGCTTTTTTGGGAGCACCTGCTTGCAGCCCGATTTGGGGTTCAGACGGCTTAACGGGCTGTTTCGGCTTCGGGTGCTTCTTCGGTTTTCCGAAATCGGAACAGCTTCGATTCTGTGCCGCGGAGCAGCCGTTCAATGTTCTTTCGGTGGGTTACCAGAATGAGGATGAAGACGGCAAGGGCAAACATGATAACGGTCTGATTCCCTGTCCGGAATATAAACATCACCGAGATGGGAAAGGATAATCCTGCCATGATAGAACTTACCGATACGTACTGGGTTACAAAGAGGACAAAGAAAAAGACGCAGGCCGCAATCAGAAAGGGGTTGGGCAGAATGGCCAGAATCACTCCGGCAGTGGTGGCTACTCCTTTACCTCCTTTAAAACCGGCAAAGAGCGGGAAGACATGCCCCAGCATAGCAGAAATGCCGCAAAGGATTTGCAGTTGAATAAAGCCGGATCCCACTGGGTTTAAAGCATGCAGCAGGGTAACCATTTTTACGGCAATAAACCCTTTCCCTGCATCTATCAATAAAACCGGGATGGCTGTTTTCCAGCCCAGAATACGAAAAACATTCGTGGCCCCGGCATTCCCGCTGCCATATTCTCTTACATCGACTCCGTGTACCAGTTTCCCGACCCATACTGCCGACGGGACTGATCCCAAAATGTAGGATCCGATGATAACCATTGCTGTGAGTAGTGGACTCATTGTATACTGTTTTTTGCGTTAGGACATTTTGTATCCCCTCTCTTTAGCCATTTTTTCCAGACGCTGCTGAAACTTCGATTTTTGTACCGGTTTGGCTTTCTGACTGTTCATCTGTTGCAAAAGTGCCTTTTCGTCTATCATCCTGCGCATGATTTCGTTCTGCCCGATGGTGATGATATTGGTGAGCAGATAGTAATAGGTAAGTGCAGCAGGGAAACTGTTAAACATAAACATGAACATGACGGGCATGAGGTACATCATAGATTTCATGCCGGGCATAGAACTGTCGGTAGTGGTGGGAGTCAGTTTGGTAGAGAGAATGGTTGTAAGTGTCATCAACAGTGTGAAGAGGCTTACATGATCACCGTAGAAGGGTATCGAGAAGGGAAGGCTCAGAATGCTGTCGTAGGTAGAGAGGTCGTCGGCCCATAAGAATGCCTCCTGTCGCAGCTCGATTGAGGAGGGGAAGAAACGGAACATGGCAATCAGAATGGGGAACTGCAGCAGCATGGGAAGACATCCCCCCAGCGGATTTACCCCCGCTTTTTTGTAGAGAGCTGCAGTGGCTTGCTGTTTCTCCATGGCCTTATCGGCAGGATACTTTTTGGTAATCTCATCGATTTGCGGCTTCAGTACCCTCATTTTTGCCATCGAATAGAACGACTTCTTGGTGAGAGGGTAGAGCACTATCTTAATTAACAGGGTAAGAATCAATATAATGATTCCATAGTTCGAGATAAAGCGGTTCAGGAAATTGAAAGTGGTAAGAATGATGTAGCGGTTAATGAACCGGCTCATCGCCCCACCCAGCTCAACCAGACGGCCGAGCTCCATATCGTATTTGTTGAGAAGATTAAACTGATTGGGTCCGAAGTAGAAAGAGAGAGGATAGCTTTGTACTTTGCTCCGGGCATCGTAGTCGAGACTTGCAACTGCGGAGTAGTGCTTTAGATATTTCGGATCCGTAGTCACTTTTTTCGAGGCAATATCGGCAGCTGAGAAGGCATTGTGGTTAATCAGGACCGATGAGAAAAACTGTTGTTTAAAGGCAATCCACTGCAGCCGGTTTTTGATGTTTTCTCGCTCGTCGTCTTTTGTTGCCGAAAACTCTTCTACATCGTCCTGGCTATAACGGTAGAGGATGGCGGAGTGTGAATTTTCGGTATCGGCACCCTTCTCCTGAGCGGGAATGTAAGCCGACCAGTCGAGTTCGATACTAGTAGTATTCCCGGCAATGATACCCTCCATGTTGACAAACCGCACATCGAAGCCTATCATGTAATCGTCGGCTTTGAGTGTGTAGAGGTACTCTATATAGCTCTCTTCTCCTGCATAGAGCCGCAGCGCATAGGTGGCCGAGTCGGAGTCGACCGTGAGTTGATCCGATTCGCTTGTCGGGGTGAAGTAGAGGTCGTTGGTAGAGATGCTTTTGTTCCCGGCGAAGAATTGAAAACCCAACCGGGTGGAGTCGCCATCGAACAGTTGCAGGGGCGATCCGTCGTAACGGGTGTAATCCTTCAACTGCACGGAATAGGGCCGTCCTCCCCGGGTGGAGATCTTTAGGGTAAGGAGATTGTTCGTAAGTGTGATAAAGCGCTGCTCTCCCTGGGCTGCCGTTGCGAAGGGCCCAAACTCTCCCTGGAGGCGTTCCTGACGAAGAGAGTCGGGTAATGCCATCATCTCTTCTCTCTCCGAGAGTGTATTTTCGGGAAGGGTCGTCGTGGCCGCTTCCGTACGAGCCAACTGTGCTTTAACCAGGGCTATGGAGTCTTGCGTGCGCTGCATTTGGAGTCGCTGCTCCTCCGACGGACGCATGAAGATGCTGTATCCTACAAGAATGACAAAGATGAGTGCAAGTCCAACAATCGAATTTTTATCCATGAAGTATAATGATGTTTCTAGTAATGCCTTAGTTGGGTAAAACGGCTTTCACAAAAGCCACGAATAAGGGGTGGGGCGTGAGAACAGTACTGCTGTATTCGGGATGAAACTGTACACCTACAAACCATTTCAACGCGGGAATCTCTACAATTTCAACCAGATCGCTCACGGGATTGATGCCTGTGGCTATCATTCCCGAGGCTTCGAAAACCGAAAGATAGTCATTATTGAATTCATATCGGTGACGGTGGCGTTCGGAAACCTTGGCGGCTCCATATGCCTGAGCAGCTTTCGACCCCTCTTTCAAGATACAGGGGTAGGAGCCCAGTCGCATCGTGCCTCCTTTGTTGGTGGTGCGCTTTTGGTCTTCCATCAGGTCGATAACCGGATGGCTGGTCTTTTTCATTTCGGAGCTGTTTGCCTGGGTGAACCCCAGAACGTTGCGGGCAAATTCGATGACTGCCATCTGCATCCCGAGACAGATTCCCAGAAAGGGAATATTGTGCTCACGGGCGTATTGTACGGCTATAATTTTTCCTTCGGTACCTCTCATGCCAAAGCCGGGTGCTACAAGGATACCGTTAAACGCGCTTAGTTTTTCGTCGACATTTTCCGAAGAAAGATGTTCGGAATGGATGGAAACGAGATTTACCTTGCACTCATTGTGCACTCCTGCGTGACTCAACGCCTCGACAATCGATTTGTAGGCATCAGGAAGTTCTACATATTTTCCTACCAGGGCAATTGAGATCGCTTTTTTGGGGTGATGATATTTGTCCAGAAAGGCTTGCCAGGCGCTTAGTTCCGGTTGCCCCGACCATTTAAGCCGGAGTGTTTTCATCACGGCGATATCGAGTTTTTCGGCCAGGAGGTTAATGGGAACCTCGTAAATGGAGCGGGCATCGATCGATTGCACTACGTTTTCGGCCTTCACGTTGCAAAAGAGGGCAACTTTAGCCCGGAGCTCCCGACTCAGGTCGTGTTCGGTGCGCAGTACCAGAACGTCGGGTTGAACGCCGTTCTCCAGCAAGGTTTTTACGGAATGTTGGGTGGGTTTCGTTTTTAATTCGCCCGAGGCAGCCAGATAGGGAACCAGTGTAAGGTGGATTACCACCGAGTTTCCGGGCCCCAGCTGGTAACGAAGTTGCCGAACGGCTTCTATATAGGGGAGCGATTCGATATCGCCTACGGTTCCTCCTATCTCTGTAATTACCACATCGAAACGGTTCTGCTTTCCCAAAAGCTGAATCCGCCGTTTGATTTCGTCGGTAATATGGGGGATAATCTGAACGGTTTTTCCCAGATAGTCGCCTCTGCGTTCTTTGTTGATTACCTCCTGATAGATTTTCCCGGTAGTAACGCTATTGGCCTGGGTGGTAGGGATTCCGGTAAATCGCTCATAATGACCTAAGTCCAGGTCGGTTTCGGCTCCATCGGAGGTAACAAAACACTCCCCGTGTTCATAGGGATTGAGGGTGCCCGGATCGATATTCAGGTAAGGGTCGAGCTTCTGAATGGTTACTTTGAACCCTCTGGCCTGCAGGAGCATAGCCAGAGAGGAGGCAACGATTCCTTTGCCCAGCGAGGAGGCCACACCTCCGGTAACAAAAATATACTTAGTGGCTGGCATATGGGTTGCGAACGGTTATTCGTCAACCTGGTCGATAAGACGAATCTTCTCTTCGGTTGTAGTGATTTCCTCTCGTGTTCGTTCAATCCGCTTCCGTACTTCGGCAATCATAGACTCCGCATTTTTTGATTTCGAGAAGAATCCGATGTTGTTTTCGAGTACGATAATTTCGCTTTCAAGCTGTTTAATGCGTGAGAAGAGCTTCTCCCGCTCTAAACGCAGTTTTCGGTCACCTTTTGGGGTTCCGGAAACCTGTTCCAGCTTGTTTTTATAATGTTTCAGATTTTTTCGGGTATCATCCAGCTGAAGTGCATCGAATTTTTTGCTGATCACTTCACGATACCGTTTTTGTACCTCCTCTTTGTGCTTAATCGGAACAAAGCCGATTTTGCTCCAACGACGCTGAAAATCTTTTAACCGGGTGAAGTTCTCTTCGGCCGAATCGGTGGGTTGAAAAGCTTCGATTTCAGCAACGAGTTCATTCTTCTGGGCAAGATTGTTCCCGTATTCGTTATCGACAGTGCTGAAGTGGCTTGACTTCCTTTCGAAGAAATGGTCGCAGGCCGAACGGAACCGCTTCCAAATGGCATCGCTCTGTTTACGGGGAACCGGACCTACCTCCTTCCAACGCTTCTGGAGCTCAATCAGATCTTCTGTGGTCTCTTTCCATTTGGTGCTCTCTTTCAGTGCTTCTGCCTGATTGCAGAGATCCTCCTTGATTTGCAGATTGTTCGATTGCTCTTCGCGCGACTGGGCAAAATGGTCACGTTTTTTCAGGAAGAACTGATCGCAAATATTGCGGAAACGGGTATAGATCTTGGTATTCTCTTTTTTCGGGGCAAATCCTATGGTCTTCCAGATTTTCTGGATTTCGATCATCTCGAGTGAGCCTTTATCCCAATCGGAAGCCGAATCGAGTTTTCTGTTTGCAATCTCCTCGGCTTTTTCGCAGAGCAACACTTTCTGATCCAGATTCTTACGTTGCTCTTCCTTTTGGTTGTCGAAATACTCCTGGTGCTTCTTGTTCAGTTTGGCTGTCACGTCTTTGAACCGCTCCCAAATCTCATTTTTCATTTCGGGGCTGACCGGCCCAATCTCGCGCCACGCTTCGTGCAGTTTCTGAAGCGATTTGAAGGCTTTGATCACGGAGGGTTCCAGCAGAAGTTCCTCGGCTTTTTCGCAGAGCAACATCTTTTGTTCCAGGTTCTTTTTCAGATCGAGGTCGCGAAGCTCCTTATTGATCTTGATGTAGTTGTAGAATATCTCTACATGATGGTGGTAAGTTTCCCAAAGATCTTTCAGGTGTGCCTGGGGAACAGGGCCGATAGAGCGCCACTTGCCCTGCAGTTCGCGAAAGGCCTGAAACGTTTCGTTGGCAAACTCACTCGAAGCGGTGAGCTGTTTTAACTCCTCGATAATCTTGTGTTTCTCGACAAGATTTTTCTCTTTGTCGGCCTCAAGTTTTTCGGCCAGTTCGCTCCGCTGGTGCCGGTATTTTTTCAGCAACTCTTTCAGCGAAATCTCATCAACGTCTTCGGCAGGCAGGAACGCTTCGGGTTCACCTCCTTCGTCGATAAACTGTTTGTGCAATTTCTCGATATCGGCTTTGTGCTTTTTGTAGAAGCAGATCTTGATGGCCTCCACATCGCGACGAATCTTTTCAGGGGGATTCACCTCAATCAGGTTCGACAGCGCCTTAATCAGGTCCGATTTACTCAACGTGGAATAGTCGAACGACGGTTCGGGGATGTTATCCTGGCTCTCATCTGACGAAAGCACGTCGGTATCGTCCGACAACGAGCCGTCATCGCCGGCGCCGTCGGGATCTGCCGCAGGCCGGAAATTAATGATGGCATCGATGGTATCCGATTCGGATTCAGTATTGCACGATTCAACGGTAAGAGGGGAGGCAGGATTGGCAGCATCGCTAGGGGAGGACGTAGCGTTCCCGATAGTGCTGTCTTGTTCATTCTGAACGGATTCCCTGGGGTCTAGACTATCCATGACTGTCAGTTTTATGACGGTTTCAAACGACGAAGGTACGCAATTCGAGCAGAATGGTCAAATTTCGTAAAAAAATCTTTCTATTCATCTTGTTTGGATACCCGAAGGGTTTCGTTATTTTTGTTCTCTTGAGAATTCAGTAGTATGCAAAGCGGAGATACAAACAGTCCCGATTTTCGTCAAGATACCCTCGACTCCTGTGGTACGGATTCGGATCGGTTCCTGATTCTGCACAATGATGAGGTACATACCTTCAATTATGTGGTTGAGTCGTTGGTGGAGGTTTGTGCGCACAATCCCGAACAAGCCGAACAATGTGCCTATATTGCCCATCTTAAGGGTCGTTGCGATGTTAGAAAAGGAAGTTCCGATTATCTTCACACCCTTTTAAAGGCGCTGTCCGAAAAAGGTCTGACCGTTACTTTAGAATAGTCTGCTATGAGCATTTTTATCGTTGTGTTGTTGATTGTGGTGGGAATATGTCTGGTTCTGCTGGAGATTCTTGTACTGCCGGGTTTTATTGTAGGCGTAGCCGGTGCCCTTATGATGGTGGCAGGGGTAGGGGGCACCTATCTCTACTATGGATTTATGTGGGGTAATGTCGTGTTGCTGATTACAGTGGCCGGTAGTCTGATTGCGGTCTATTTTGCACTGAATTCCAAGACCTGGCGCAAGTTGTCGTTGCAAACAGAGATTGACGGCCGCGTGAATAATCCCGATGTGAGCCGTGTCACCCCCGGTGATAAAGGGGTAACGATTACCCGTTTAGCCCCTATGGGGCGTGTGCGGATCGATACGCTCGAACTGGAGGCAAAGTCGGAGGAAAACCTGATAGATGCGGGTGTGCCTATTGAGGTGGTTTCGGTCGGGGTAAGTAATGTTGTGGTGAAACGCGCGTAGTTGCGGGATCTAATCATGTAAGGGAATATAAACCAACTAAATTGTTTGAAAATGGAAGATTTCACGCTTTATGGTCTTTTCGCAGCAATGGTGCTGTTTCTGCTTTGGCTGCTGTTCTATTTGATTCCATTGAATCTGTGGTTTCAATGTATTCTCAACAATGTAAAGATTTCGCTGCTGCAGTTGATGTTTATGCGCTGGCGTCGCGTTCCCCCTTCCATCATTGTGAATGCACTGATTAACGCCAAGAAAGCCGGCCTTGACCTGAGTGCCGACCAGCTTGAGGCACACTATCTGGCAGGAGGTCGCGTACAGCGGGTAGTTAATGCGTTAATATCGGCCGATAAGGCCAATATACCCCTCGATTTTAAATCGGCCACGGCTATCGATCTGGCCGGTCGCGATGTGGAGAGAGAAATCGTGCAAGACTTTGAGCGAATCGAAAGACTTGCTCACGTTCGTGAAGGTGATCACTCCGCCACCCTCCCCGCTCGGTCACCGGCCCTCGGGCTCACCCGGCCCCCTTTCTCCAGCGCAGCAACCGCTTCCTGACCGGCCGCAGAACACCGAACTCGATGACCGCCATCAGAGCCAAGAGGACCACAACCCAGGCGAACAACTCCGGGGTCTCGAGATACGCCATCGCTCGGGAAAAGGCGTGTCCGATTCCGTTCATGGCCCCGAGGACCTCCCCCAGCACCACCGCCCGCACTGAAACGCCCGTGGCTAGGGTCAACCCCGCCAGCACCGGAGACGCGATCCCCGGCAGGTAGACCTCGGTGAGCAGCAACCGCCGGGAAAAGTGGTAGACCCGGCCCATCTCGGTCAGCCGCCGGTCGACGGCCTGCACGCCGGAGACGGTGTTGACGTACATGGTCGGGAAGACGATCACCGCTACCAGAAAAATGACCGCCAAGTCGCCCAGGCCGAACCACAGCATGGCCAGCACGGCGATGATGACGGCCGGCACCGTCATCGACACCCAGCGCAGCGGCTCCAGGAACGAGCGCACCCGCGGCTGTACGCCGGCCACCACGCCCAGCACCCAGCCGATGGCCGCTCCGATGG
>CAYVJA010000010.1:51794-52651 GCA_964451605.1 uncultured Bacteroidales bacterium
CAGGCCCACCAGTTCCAGGTGCCGCCCCAGGCTGCGCAGGAGCTCCGATTGATTTTTGAGGAGAAAAGCCCATAGCGTCATGACGGCAACTCCCCCCATAGGGCCTCGCCCAGGGCCTTGGCCGTGGCCACCGGCGAGGCCAGGATGGCCGGGCTGACCGCAAAGGAGAGCAGCTGCCATACCACCAGGATGGCGACCACTCCGGCGATCACGTACAGGGTCCGGGTGCGCCGTGTCGGCGCGGGCCGCCGCGGCGCCGGAGCCGGGGCGTGCCCACCGGCGCCACCCCCAAGCGGAGCGGCGGCGCCTCGGAGCGGGTCGATGTCCGGCGGGACGGCCCCCTCCCGAGGCCGGTCGCCGCCCGGTGGATCTGCGGCGGCCCCGCGCGGGCCCGCGCCCTCCGGAGGGCCGCCGGCTCCGGCGCGCCCCGCGTCATAGCTGTGACTATTCTTCAAAATCCATCCGCTGGAGATTCACACCCTCGAGCGCACCCAGTTCGCTGTAGAAGTCCTCGATCTCGGGGCCGAACACGTCCAGCAGCAGCAGGCCGCTCGGCGAACAGCTCGTGCTGTCGGCATCGTGGATACCCAAACGGGTGCGAATATTGCAACCATACTTGGTCAGCACGGCCTGCACCGCGGGCACGTTCTCAATGCGCTGAGCAATGTGTACGCCAAAGATGATGTGTTTCACGGCTGCGACTCCTTTCGTTGACGGCGCCGTACCCGGACGGGTACGTTTCTGCCATACCCAGGCGGGTATGCTCCTATTCCTCGAATTGTCCCATGACTCGCTACTCGATCCATTTCTCGACTCGCGGACACCCCCATTGTACATTGACGCAGTATGCTCGTAGG
>CAYVJA010000010.1:52705-53018 GCA_964451605.1 uncultured Bacteroidales bacterium
TGGCCTGAACGATCGGTGCCCCCGCCGGACAGAGAAAGGGTCAGGAAGTATGTCGGCACCGATCGTTCAGGCCAACTGCTACCTCCCCGGCGAAGTGGCGGGGCTGGCTTGCGACACGAGCAAGAAGAAGGCCTCGCTCCCGCTGGGCCGGCTGATCGTTCTGGGGATGCTGGCCGGGGCCTATATCGGCTTCGGGGCCTATCTGGCCCTCACGGCCAGCCACGACATCCCCAAATACCTCGGCAACGGGGTCGGGCAACTGGTCTTCGGGGCGACGTTCAGCATCGGCCTCATGTTGGTGGTCATCGGCGGC
>CAYVJA010000010.1:53130-53385 GCA_964451605.1 uncultured Bacteroidales bacterium
ACCTGGAGGAGCCTCTGCAAGAACTGGGCGGTGGTCTGGGTCACGAACTTGGTGGGCGCTTTGCTACTGGTGCTGATCGTCTATGGCGCCTTCTACACGGGTGACTCGGTGGGTTTGTTCAAGGGAGGTATCGCCGCAAAGGCCCTGACCGTGGCCAAAGCCAAGGTGGAACTGGGCTTCTGGGCGGCGCTGCTGCGAGGCATCCTCTGCAACTGGCTGGTCTGCCTGGCAGTCTGGCTGGCGATGGCCTCCAAG
>CAYVJA010000010.1:53455-53741 GCA_964451605.1 uncultured Bacteroidales bacterium
CTTCTTCCCCATCATGGCTTTCGTGGCCATGAGCTTCGAGCACAGCGTGGCCAACATGTTCTTCATCCCCCTAGGCCTGCTGCTCGGCGGGAATCAAGCCGTGGTGGACTTGGCCGCGTCCGGCGTCCTCACCCCTGACCAACTGGCGCTCTGGACCTCCGGGGGCCAACTCCCCGAGACGGCCACGGTCGCCATGGAGGCGTTCCGCACCGCGACGGCGGACCACCTCACCTGGGGCGCTTTCTTCTACAAGAACCTGATCCCGGTCACCATAGGCAACATCCTC
>CAYVJA010000010.1:53868-55520 GCA_964451605.1 uncultured Bacteroidales bacterium
GACCCGGGAGCAGGGCCGGAGGACACCAAGTGACCGCGCCCGCGCAGGCGACCCGGCGCGGGCGCAGGAGCCTTGGAGCGAAGGGGCGCCCGGCTCACAGGGGCGCGGCCTACCGGGCGAGCGCGGCTCACCGAGGGACGCGGCCCACAGGTGGGTGCAGCTCGCGCGCAGATAGCCGATGCTAAGATTGAGCCCACACCAACCGGAAGTGCACAGAGGCTTGAGAGACCATGACAGCATATGAGCCCGCACTTATCCTGATCGTTGACGACGACTACGACTTCCTCGAGATCAACCGTATGATCCTCGAGAGGGCGGGTTACCGCGTGATCACGGCTGCCGAACCGAGGCAGGCGCTCGCGCGCATGGACGAGCAGAAGCCCGATCTGATCATCACCGACCTGATGATGACCAGCCTCGATTCCGGTTTCCTCTTTGCCCGCAGCCTCAAAGAAGACCCGCGCTACGCAGGCATCCCGGTCATCATAGCCACGTCGGTGTCGAGCGCCCTGGGCCTCGATTTCCGGCCGCGCTCCGACGAGGAGCGCGCGCAGATGCATGTGGACGCCTACTTCGACAAGCCGCTCGACGCTACCCGGCTGCTCGAGACCATCGGTGAGCTGCTGGGCGAAGCGAAGGTCCCCCCGGTCCCGAGTGCCGTCCCGACAGCCGCCGGTAGACCGGCCGGCGTACCGGTCGTGCCCGACGCGGACGCTCCGGACGCCTCCCCGGAGGACTGATGCCCACCTGGGACAACCCCCTCATCACCATAGTCGCCGACAAGTGCCGGATGTGCTATGCCTGCGTGCGGGAGTGCCCGGCCAAAGCCATCCAGGTGGTCGACGGACAGGCGCGGGTCATCCAGCCCCGCTGCATCGGCTGCGGCAACTGTCTCCGGGTCTGTAGCCAGAACGCCAAGCAGGTGCGCGACGACACCGAACGGGCCTTCGGGCTGCTGGGTTCCATCGCCCACGTGGCGGCCATGGTCGCCCCCAGTTTCCCTGCTGAATTCACCGATATCTCTCCCGGCAAGCTGGTCGCCATGATCCGGGCCCTGGGCTTCGACTCCGTGCATGAGGTGGCTCTGGGAGCCGATCTCGTCGCCCACGAATACCGCAAGCTGCTGGAGGAAGACCCGGAAAGCCGCTACATCACCACCCCCTGCCCGGCCGTGGTCTCGTATGTGCGCAAGTACCATCCCCGGCTGATGCCCTATTTGGCGCCGGTGGTCTCCCCCATGGTGGCGATGGCCCGGGTACTCCGCCACGATCTCGGTCCCGACATCAAGACGGTGTTCATGGGACCTTGTGTAGCCAAGAAGCGGGCCTCCATCGACACCACCCACGTAGAGGTCGAGGCCGTGCTCACCTTTGCCGAACTGCGGGAGATGTTCCGGCAGCGCGGGATCAGGCCGGAGGCTTTTACGGGCGACGATGATTTCGATCCTCCCTACGGGGGCGTGGGGATGGTCTTCCCCATCGCGGGCGGCCTGCTACAGACGGCCGACATCAAAGAAGACCTGCTGAGCGGAGAAGTGGTCGTGGCCGAAGGGAGAGGGGACTTCGTCGAGACCATCAGCGAATTCGACGAGGCCCACGCCGACACCCGGCTCCTCGATGTCCTCGCCTGCCAGGGCTGCTTGGCCGGCGCGG
>CAYVJA010000010.1:55548-56856 GCA_964451605.1 uncultured Bacteroidales bacterium
ACTACGCGAAGGGCCGTCTGGCCGCCTATTCGAAGGAAGAGGCCGCATTCGTCCAGAACGCCCCCGAACGCTACAAGGACCTGGACCTCTCGCGCCATTACCTCGCGGACGAGCAGACCCTGGGCGACTCGGCCACCTGGGAAGAACTGCAGGAGATCCTCCACCGCATGGGCAAGTTCAAGGCGGAGGACCTGCTCGATTGCAGCGCCTGCGGTTACGACACCTGTCTCGATCACGCCCGGGCTGTCTACGCGGGCCTGGCCGACGCGGAGATGTGCCTGCCCCACACCGTGGAGCAGTTGCGCACGGCCTACGAGGAGCTGGAAGAATCGCACCGCTCGCTCGAAGAGGCCAAGGAGCAGCTCGAACGCTCGGGCAAGCTGGCCAGCATGGGCCAACTGGCGGCCGGCATTGCCCACGAGGTCAACAATCCCCTGGGTACGCTTCTCCTCCACGCAAACCTGCTGCTGGAGGAGTGCGACAGCCCCGGAGTCAAGGACGACCTGGAGACCATCGTCGATCAGGCCAACCGCTGCAAGCGCATCATCTCGGGCCTGCTCAACTTTGCCCGCCAGAGCCGGGTGCTACGGCAGCCCACCGACGTGGCCGAACTGGTCGACAAGACCATCCGCACCGCCCCCGCCGTGGACGGCGTCATTGTCACGGTCGATAACCAACTGTCGGACCCCATTGCAGACATCGACCCCGACCAGATGGTCCAGGTGCTGACCAACCTCTACACGAACGCCCAGCAGGCCATGCCGGATGGGGGCGACCTCACCATCCACCTGAGCGACGACCCCGATACCGTGACCATCAAGGTGTCGGACACCGGTTATGGGATATCCAAGGAGAACATGGGCAAGCTCTTCAGTCCCTTCTTCACCACGAAAACGGTGGGGATGGGGACCGGGCTGGGACTGGCCGTCAGCCACGGCATCGTCAAGATGCACAAGGGACAGATCACGGCCGAATCCAACGCCGACCGCCGGGCCGGCCCCACCGGGACCACCTTCACCGTGACCCTCCCGCGGCACGAAGAAGGCAGGGCTTCCCTCGAACAAGCCGGGGCGGCCAACGGGGGGAGGCAGGCCCTGACGGCAGGAGGAAGCCAGTAATGGGCACTGCTGCACCGCGGACAGGGCAACGCGTGGCGGCGTGCCCGGCGGCGAGGGCCGCGCACATGCTGGGTATCGCACAAATGCCGGACGCCGCGCGCGTGGCCCCGGGAGGGAGCGACTGATGGCGGCCACCGAACAGACCCTCCGGGTGGCGATGGTCGACGACGAGATCGAGCTCAGCCTGGCC
>CAYVJA010000011.1:0-8163 GCA_964451605.1 uncultured Bacteroidales bacterium
GATAATCCGGTTCTGATGTTCTATACTGTAGAAATCTAATCATGAGCAATATCCTATCTAACGAATCATCCAGACTACAGTTTGACAAGCCCCACAACATGGTCGTACTGCTGACTACTAAAAGATCAATTAGACAACTACACACCATCATGTGTACCCTTCCCCCAATAATACGCATTACGTTGTGATAAAGGGGGTAGTGGAATAATTGATGCGCATATTCCGTGACGGATTCGGTCGACAGCTCAAATTATGCTTGGAATAGTGACAAATCTGTGCTAATTTGCAGAAGCGTTAAAAAACGAGAAACGCTGCGCCACGTTGGGCAATAACTACTATCTATTAACCCTAAAACTTATCGCCGTGAAGAATTTTACGTTTTACAGCCCCACCTATTTTGTATTCGGAAAAGGAAAAGAGTCGGCAGCCGGCAATTTGGTAAAGCGTTTTGGGGGAAGCCGCGTTTTGGTGCATTACGGCGGGGGCTCCGTGATTAAAAGCGGTCTGCTGGCAAGGGTTATCGACTCTTTAAAAGCGGAAGATCTCTATGTGGTGGAATTGGGCGGGGTACGGCCCAATCCGCGGAGCGGACTGGTCTATGACGGAATAGCGCTCTGTCGGCAACACAATATCGATTTTATTCTGGCTGTCGGGGGCGGAAGCGCCATCGATTCGGCAAAAGCCATTGCTGCCGGGGTGCCATACGATGGCGATTTCTGGGATTTTTTCCAGGGAAAGATGATAGAGAAGGCTTTGCGTGTGGCAACGGTGCTTACCATTTCGGCGGCAGGAAGCGAAGGCTCTCCCAATACAGTGATTACACACGAGAAGGGGATGTTCAAACGGGGTGCCTCGAGCGAGGTGTTGCGTCCGATTTTCTCCATCCTCAACCCGGCGCTTACCACCACCCTTACCCCTTTTCAAACGGCGTGCGGCATAGTGGATATGATGGCACATCTCTTTGAACGTTATTTTACCAATACACCCGATGTAGAGATAACCGACAGTCTGTGCGAAGCTGTTCTGACCACCATTATCGGAGAGGCTCCCAAAGTGATGGCCGACCCGCATAATTACGAAGCCAGAGCCAATATCATGTGGGCCGGAATGTTGGCCCACAACGATATATGTGGTGCCGGCCGCGAACAGGACTGGGCCAGCCATCAACTGGAACACGAACTTTCGGCCATGCGCGATGTGGCTCACGGTGCAGGGCTGGCGGTTATCTGCCCGGCCTGGATGAAGTATGTCATGGCACACGATGTGGCCCGCTTTGCGCAGTTTGCTGTGAGAATATGGGGATGCCGAATGGATTTTGTCCATCCCGAGAATACCGCACGCGAAGGGATTGCCCGGCTCGAACAGTTTCTGCGTTCGCTCGGAATGCCGCTAACGCTCGAGGAGCTTGGCTTCAATGCCTCCGACATTCCTGAACTTACCGCGAAAGTGGGGCTTCACACCCCTACTACAGTAGGACGGTTTGTTCCCCTTACGCGCGAAGATATTGCCCGTGTCTATAAACTGGCTCTGAGCACTATTTAACGGTTCTCACCTTGTAAAGATCCATCTCGGGAACCCGGATCACTTTATCGGGATTCTTCACGTACACATTGTGTGTCCACCAGCTGATTTCGGCCTTGGTGTAGATGAGTTGTTCGCTTTTTTCGTTGTAATAGACCGACTTAACATCTGCCACATTGGCAAGGGGTGCGAACGGTTCGAACACTCCGTCGGAAATCCGGAATCTCCAGACCGAACGGGCGGTAGAAATCAGAAAAGTGTCGTCGGAAGGGGCAAAGAGCTCATGGCCGCCGGTTTCGGGCAGCTTCCAGCTCTGCTCCAAACGCAGTTTGGGACGATCCGAGTTCCAGTCGGATAACGAATAGGCGCGCAACTCATCGTAACCCAGTGCATAGAGTCGTTTTTGGCTGCGATTCCATACCACTCCGTGCCCGGAGTATAGCGAATCGGAGAAAAGAGGCCGATCCGGGAGGGCTTCATCGTAGATAGAGAGCCGATTTCCTCCGTTGCCGGTGGAAAGGGCCACTGCAATCCTATTCCCGGGCAGATACTCTACCGAATGGGCTGCAGGCACCTTTGCGTAGAAAAGTGCCTCCTTGCTTTTTCTGTCAACCAGTACCACAGCTCCCGAAGAGGCACAAATCAGCAGTTTACGGTTTTTGTCAACCGATTTGTGATCGTCGACGGTTCGCAGTAAGGGAAGGTATTCCGATGGAAGCCCCTTGATATCAGAGGCTTTTATTTCCCAGACAATCGATTTCTGCTCCTGGTCCGACTTTTCCAGATTGATAATCATCACCTTGTCGTCGCCACCGAGAATCAACTCGCGGACAGGTGAATTACCGGTGGTTGTGCCCTGAAAAGAGGAACAGGAGGCAAACAAAGTGACTGCTACGCAAAGGGAGCAGAGAAGGGCAAATCGGGTTGTCATGGCTAAAGGATTTTTGCCTAAAGTTACGTTTTTCCCCGAAATGGCAGGCGGGCCATCTTCTCAACCTCCAACACCGCCACTCCGAATTCGACAGAAATCTTACCCCCCAGCAAAAACACCCCTTCGCCGCGAAAGGGCCACTCCTGCAACGAACGGGGGAAATGGACGGTATCGAAGAATTGCCCCTTTGCATCGAGAAAGGTTCCCATAGCCATGGTATCGCCCCGGACGGTCCGGAGATATTTTACCGTCACCAGCCTTCCCAACATACGAACCCATCGGCCCACATACTGTGCCATCAGGCAGGCATCCGTCTCGCCGCGAAAGGCGGTACGCAACATATCGAACAGCGAAAGGGTAACAGGGAAACCCAACAACTCCGTTTCGTCCCAACTATCGGTCAGGGGCGAGCTTTTGAAGGGGGGAAGCGAAGGGGTGTACACAACCCCGGGCACAGTTTCCGAAGCCATAAGGGCCAACCGGGGTGGCGAAATGGCAGGCGTTGCCGATTTTTCGCCACCTCCTGCAAGGAAGTGCATCTCCCACAGAAGGCGGGCCTTCGAGCCATCGAATACCCTGAGGGCACCCACACGAATCAGAATCACCCACTGCTCTTTGGTAAGGGTAACACGCGCCATCAAATCGGCCAGAGAAGCAAAAGGCCCATTACGGTTACGTTCGGCAAGAAGTGCCGAAATGGCCGACTCCTGCAGCCCTTGAATATGCAGAAATCCCATATAGATCAGCGTTTTCCGTACAGAGGCCGACTCACGGTGCGTGGTTTCGCCGGGAGAGGTCTCCTGGAGAGTGGTCTCACGTTGACTCCGGTTAACGCAGGGGAGTTGAAGCGTGGCTCCGCAGCAGACGGCTTCGTGAAAATAGAGCCAGGCCGGATAGAACCCGCCGCCATTGTTAATGACTGCCACCATAAATTCGAGCGGAAAGTAGCTCTTCAGGTAAAGACACTGGTAACTCTCCACAGCATACGAGGCCGAATGGGCCTTCGAAAAGGAGTAACCGGCAAACGAGGCTATCTGCCGCCACACCTCCTTGCTAAGCGATTCGGAATAACCCCGTTCGCGGCAATTCGAAAAAAAACGTGCCTCGATTCGCGCAAACTCCCGGGCCGAACGAAACTTTCCGCTCATGGCACGGCGAAGCAGGTCGGCCTCGGCCAGATCGAGCCCGGCAAAGTGGTGGGCCACCTTCAGCACATCTTCCTGATAGACCATCACCCCAAAGGTCTCCGAAAGGAGCTCCTTCATCACCGGATGGAGATAGACCGTCCGCTCCGGACAATTCGATCGCTCTATGTAGGCCTTCATCATACCCGACCGGGCCACCCCCGGCCGGATAATTGAGCTGGCAGCCACCAGACAGAGATAGGTATCGCACGACAATTTCCGGAGGAGATTGCGCATGGCCGGGCTCTCAATATAAAAACAACCCACGGTTCGCCCGTTGCGCAGGTTTGCGCAAACCCTTTCGTCCTGAAACAGGGGAGCACTGTTGTGCAGATCAGGCACCGAACCATGATTCTGCTTTATCAGTTGCTGCGCATCATGCAGTGACCCGATTCCCCGCTGGCTCAACACATCAAACTTTTCGAAACCCAGCTCTTCGGCCGTATACATATCCCATTGGGTGGTCGGGAACCCCTTTACCGGAAGATCAAGTGCCGTATAATAAGAGAGCGGCTCGTCCGCAATCAGGACACCCCCCGCATGAATGGTACGCAGATTGGGGAAATCGGCCATATCACGAGCCCATCCGGCCAGCTGCTGCGAAAGGGCATCGGGGTGCGATGCTGCGCGATGGTTACGCGTAAGCAGGTCGATTTCGTCGGGGGGAAGGCCAAACACTTTGCCCAGTTCGCGAAACATAGAACGCCCCTTGAAGGTGGAGGTGGCGCCCAACAAAGCGGTGTGCGCCTCGCCATATTTGGTAAAAAGGTAGCTGCGCACCCGGTCGCGGTCGCGCCACGAGTAGTCGATATCGAAATCGGGAGGCGAGCTCCGGAGCGGATTCAGAAAACGTTCAAAATAGAGATCGAGCGCAATGGGATCGACATCGGTAATCTGCAGCGCGTAGGCCACAATACTATTGGCACCGCTTCCCCGCCCCACATGACTGATATTCTGACTCATAGAATAGGATACCATATCGGCGGCAATCAGAAAATAGGCCGAAAATCCAAGCTTGTTAATCACAGAGAGCTCCTGATCAACCCGCCTGGCGGCCTCCTTGTGGTGCACACCATACCGGCGGTGCAGCCCCTCAAGCGTGAGCGAGCGCAGCAAACGAAATAGAACAATCATTGAGCAGAGCGCGGGTATTGGCCCACAGCGGCCCCTTTTCGGGGAAGAGCGCTTTTAGCGAATCCGGGTCGACAAAGCATCCGGTGGCCCCATCCGAATCGTTCTCACCCAGGCGGCTGATCAGTACATTGGCATCAATGGCACGCAGTATCTTATGCAACTCCGCCTCGCGCGACGAGGTGAAGGTGATGGGTGCCGAAATCACTGCAGCCCCGTTCTGATGCAGGGGTTGCGATAAGAGATACTTTCCGGCATCGGAGGGAGCCACGCCCCACCGCTCATTGTCGCGTAACGGCCGTGAGAGTTTACGGCCATAGGGGTAGATTACATAGGCCTGCAAAAAGGGAGGGGCCTCTTCCGGGAAAGCGATGCTGCGGCAGTTACGGGCCGTAATCAACTCGTTAATCTCGCGAAGCCCTTCGCGATTTCGGGCCAATACTGTGTATAACAAACGGTTGTTATGCCGGAATTCGCAACCTGCAATCGGCCTGACAGAGCGTTCGGTTGCCTTCTTCACAAACTCCGGCAACCCCATAGTGGTATTGATATCGGTAAGCGCCAGCTCGCTGAGTCCGTATTTCTCAGCCAGATCGAGTAACCGATCGGGCGAGAGCACGCCATGGCGGAGGCTGTACCACGAATGGACACGCAGATACATAGCGTCAGCCCTCCCCATAAGGGTCCGGATCGGACCCCTCTTCTTGATTATCAGATCCTGACGGCAAAATCGAAGAGGCCCGCTTAACCACCCCCGCCCCATATCGGTTTCGGAGTGCATCGACAGAGCGGCAGAGAGAGGCTCTCACCGAATGGTCTTCGAAGAGAGAGAGCTGCTGTACGCCCCCGATCAGCCCGCTTAGCTTCACCCCCAGCAATCTGATCCGCATACGACGGCTGTAGAGTCGGTCGAAAAGGGCTCTGGCGGTCTCGAGCAGCAGATGGTCGAAAGCCGTATAGGCAATCTTCTGCTGCAGGGTGTGCGTATCGAAATTGGCATACCGAATTTTGACCGTCACCACCGAGGCCAGCTTTTGGCGGCAGCGCAGCTGGAAAGCCAACCGTTCGACCATGGCAGAGAGTTGCTGCCGGAGCATGGCCATATCGAGCGTATCCGAAACAAAAGTACGCTCTGTACCCATAGAGAGCTCCTCCGAATAGGGCACCACCGGCCGGAGATCGACCCCGTGCGCCCGACGCCAGATTTCGATACCGGGTTTACCCAGCACCTTCTCCATCATTTCGGGAGGAATCTGGCAGAGTGTGGAAATGGTATCTACCCCCATAGAGAGGAGTAACTGCTCCGTTTTGGGCCCTACCATCGGAATCTTCCTTATGGCCATAGGATCCAGGAAAGGCTGTACCCCTTCGCGCGGCACCTCCCTCTCGCCATTGGGTTTTGCCGTGCCCGCGGCAATCTTCGAGACCGTCTTATTTACAGAAAACCCCATAGAGAGAGGCAAACCGGTTTCGTGCCGGATCCGTTGCCGCAGTTCGCGGGCCCACTTCAGGGAACCCACAAAACGATCCATTCCCGACAAATCGAGGTAGTGCTCATCGATCGAGGCCTTTTCGTACACAGGGGCCTTTTCGGCAATGATATCGGTAACCGTGCGGGAATAGCGACTGTAGAGATCCATATCGCCCCGTACCACCCGGGCCTCCGGACAAAGCCGGAGCGCCATCCGCATGGGCATGGCCGAGTGTACCCCGAAAACGCGGGTTTCATAACTGCATGCAGCCACCACACCCCGGTCGGAGAGGCTGCCGACAATCACGGGAAGCCCTTCGAGACGACTGTTGCGCAACCGCTCGACCGAGACAAAGAATGTGTCCATATCGAGCAGCACAACCGTACGGGAGTCCTGAGGAAAAAACATATGGTTACAATTTGGTATTATGAAAAATAACCCATTTCTTTGATTATATAATAATCATTTTCTTCGACTGTATTCTAATCAATTTATACCGATTTTCGTCATGTATTTTGCAAAAAATCTGAAATTTTTACGCAGGCGGAGGCAACGCACTCAGGATGAGGTAGCCTTTAAACTGAGCATCCCCCGATCGACCCTCAACAACTATGAAAACGCCATCTCGGGCCCTACCCTCAATGCGTTGCTGGCACTGGCCGATTACTACCACATTGCGGTTGACACCCTGCTGAAAACCGATCTTTCGCAACTGCGCGAAAGCCAGCTTTACGCGCTGGAACATGGCAAGGATGTCTTTATCAGGGGAACCAAAATCCGGGTGTTGGCCACCACCGTAAACAGCGAGAACCGCGACAACATAGAGCTGGTTAACGAAAAGGCCAAAGCCGGCTATCTTACCGGCTTTTCCGATCCGGAATATCTGGCCGAACTACCACAGTTCCAACTCCCTTTTCTGCAGAAGGAGCGGAAATACCGCACCTTTCAGGTAAGTGGCGACTCTATGCCTCCCATCGAAGACGGGAGCTGGGTTACCGGAGAGTTTGTACAAGACTGGTATTCCATCAGGAGCGGAGAGCCCTGTATTGTATTTACGCTCAACGACGGGCTCGTTTTTAAAAAGGTGTACAACGAGATAAAAGAGCATCGGCAGTTACGACTTGTCTCAACCCATCCCGACTACAAACCCTACACCCTTCCCATTGTCGATGTGCGTGAAGTTTGGCGTGTTCAGTGCTACTTTTCTGTAAAAAATCCCTACTTTTGAGAGAGGATACGCTTATTTCAAAGCAGAATGAAATCCACCGGCCACAGACCTTTCCTATATCTTCTCTGCCTCGCGGTACTGCTGCTCACCGGTCGGGTTGCCCCGGCACAAACCCCTTTGGTTTTTTCGCCCCACTGGCTCCCCCAGGCCCAATTTGCCGGATATTATATGGCTCAGGCCAAAGGATTCTATAAGGAGGCCGGACTCAACGTCGAAATTACACATCCCTCCGCCAGCGTACAGGCCACACAACTGCTTGTTTCGGGCAAGTCGGATGTAATCTCGCTCTTTTTGATGACCGGAATGAAGGTAGCGGGAAGCTATCCGGGAGTGGTGCACATAGCCCAGATGTCGCAACACGCATCGATGGTGCTGGTCACAAAAAAAAGTTCGGGTATAGATGCACTCGAAAAACTCAACGGGAAACGGGTAGCCATCTGGAAAAGCGGATTCGATGAGACCCCGAAAAGCCTGATGATAGAACGCAACATTTCCGTAGAATGGGTCCCGGTTCTCTCGTCGGTAAACCTCTTTACAACCGGGGGCGTCGAAGCCATGACGGTGATGTGGTATAACGAATATGACCAGATTGTAAACTGCGGCATTGATGAGGAGGAGATGAACGCCTTCTTCCTGAAAGATTACGGGTACGATATCCCCGAGGATGCTCTCTTCTGCCTGCGCGATTCGCTCCCG
>CAYVJA010000011.1:8269-21388 GCA_964451605.1 uncultured Bacteroidales bacterium
GCCTCGGTAAAGGGATGGGAATATGCCGCATCCCATAAAGAAGAGACCCTCGATACCGTAATCTCCATCATGCGTCAGCACCATATACCAGCCAACCGTGCCCATCAGAGCTGGATGCTCGATAAGGTAGTTGCGCTGATGGATCCCGAAACCAAACAGGTTGATAAAGGAGTCATTGCTCCCGCCGACTTCGCTAAAGCCGGCGAGGTGTTGGTTCGAAGCGGACACCTCACCACACCGCCCGAAAAGGAGCGGTTCCTTTACCCTCTGATTCCCTGATATCATGAACCGGAACTCTCTTTCTTTCAGAATTATCCGATCGGTACTGATTATTTGTACCCTTCTGTTTCTGGTAAGTTTCGGAGTCTATTCCTTCTTTGCACGCCGTATTATTCAGAACACCACCCGCGAAAATGCCATCTTCCTGGCCGAAAATACCGCACGAAAAATCAGCGAAATCCTGTTGCCCGAAGAGAAGATCCCCGGCAATGCAGCCTGGATGCTCTCCGACGGAGCTATCCCGAAAGACTCTCTCCTCACCTTTCTTACAGCCATAGTGCGTGAGAACCCCAACCTCTACGGATCGGTCATTGCCTACGAACCAAACTTTTTCCCCGATCAGGGTCTCTATTTTGCCCCCTTTGCAGCCCGGAACGGCAACACAATAACCACCACCCTGCTGGGCAACGAGAATTACGAGTACTTCTACATGGACTGGTATCAAATCCCCAAAATGACGGGAAAACCCTACTGGTCCGAACCCTATTACGACGAAGGAGGGGGCAATGTACTGATGTCTACCTGCTCCTATCCCTTCTACACCACACAAAACGGGAATCGGAAGTTTGCCGGGGTAGTTGCCGTTCATCTCTCGCTCGAGTGGCTTACCGACGTGGTCTCGTCGGTAAAAATCCTGGAATCGGGGTATGCCTATCTGCTCTCGCGAAACGGTTATTATGTAACGCACCCCAATACCGATTATATCATGAACCAGAGCATCTTCTCGGTGGCCAAAGAGCTGAACGAGCCGGAGCTCCGGGCCCTGGGACGGGAGATGATCGCGGGTGAAAGCCGATTCGTATCGCTCCATCTGAAATCGTGGGGCAAAGTAGGAACCTATTATACCCCCCTCCCCTTCAGCGGATGGACGCTGGGAGTGGTTTTTCCCGAACGCGAAATGTACGCTTCGCTGAAAGCCATAACCCTGCTGCTGGCCGTGCTTCTGCTGGCAGGCCTGTTGCTGCTCACACTCTTCACTGTTAACGCTATCCGGAATCAGCTCTCGCCGTTAAAACGATTTGCAGCCTCGGCGCGGCAAATTGCAAAGGGCGATTTTTTCACCCCTCTGCCCCGTATCACCACGCACGATGAGATGCAGGAACTGCATGCCTCTTTCGGCTATATGCAGCAAAAACTTTCGGAATATATCGAAAACCTGCAACATACAACGGCTGCCAAAGAGAAGATCGAGAGCGAACTGCGCATTGCCAGCGAGATTCAGATGAGCATGATTCCCAACACCTTTCCCCCCTTCCCCGACCTGCCCCAGATTGACCTCTTCGGGGTATTGCATCCGGCCAGAGAGGTGGGTGGCGATCTGTTCGACTTCTTCCTGATAGACAAAAAACAGTTCTGTTTTGCCATTGGCGATGTATCGGGCAAAGGAGTTCCGGCCTCACTCTTTATGGCGGTTACCCGAACGCTGCTTCGCTCGGTTGCCGACCGCGAAAGCTCAACGGCCCGGATTGTCGACACCATGAACCGGTCGCTGACCGAGGGCAACGAATCGAATATGTTTGTCACCTTCTTTCTGGGTATCCTCGATCTGGAAAGCGGATTGCTTCGTTATACCAATGCAGGCCATAACCCCCCGGCCATCCGACGGAACAACGGAGAGGTCACCTTTTTCGGACACACCGGATGTATACCGGTAGGGCTCTTTAACACCGCCGCCTATAACGAATCGGAAATATCCCTCGCACGCGGCGACAAGCTATTTCTCTTTACCGACGGAGTAACCGAAGCCGAAGATGCGCTGGGAATGCAGTATGGCGAAGAGCGGTTGCTCACCCAACTGAAGGCCCATGGCCATGAAGACCCCCGTAACCTGACTGCTCATATGGAAAAGGATATTGCCATTCATGTCAAAGGCAATCCCCCATCGGACGATATCACCATGTTAACTCTCTATTTTCATGAATAGCTGCGGGCACACTAAAAGGCTTACGATGGAGGCATCGCTGAATGAGTTGCCCCGCCTGACGGAATTTCTCGAATCTTTAGAGGAAGCGTGGGGCTGGGATCCGGCGCTCACCTTCAACCTCAATCTGGTACTCGAAGAGGCTGTCACCAATACCATTTCGTATGGATATGCCGACCCTTCGGGAGAGACTGTCGAACTGACCTTTTCGCTGCTTGAGGGCCTTCTCACCGTTACTGTCACCGACAAAGGTGTGGCCTACGACCCTACCCGACATGCAGATCCCGACATTTCGCTGCCTGCCGAAGAGCGACCTATCGGGGGATTGGGTATCCTGCTGATAAAAAAACTGATGGACAGCGTTACCTACAAAAGAGAAGATGGCTTTAATTGCCTGACCTTAACCAAGAAAATCGACTCCTGACAGACCATTGCCATGCTAACCAAACTTCTTCCCATGTGGTTACTCCTCTTCTGGAGTGTTTCAGGTTGCACACCGAAGGATCCGGTTACCACCATAGGATTTGTACAGATTGCCAACGATCCGGTACTCGACAGGGCGCGAGCCGGAGTCGTGAAGGCACTTGCCGACTCAGGATTCATTGAGGGCCAAAATATAAAACTCATCTACCAGAATGCCCAGGGCGACCTCTCAATGGTTGCTACCATTCTGCAAGGGTTTCAATCGCGCGGTGTCAACCTGATTATTACCAACGGAACCCCCTGCATGTCGGCCGCAGCACAGATGGTACGAACCATCCCCGTAGTCTTCACCGTTTCGTTCAGCCCCGAACAAGTGGGCATCACCTCCGTTCCCGGAAATCTTTCCGGGGTGTTCGACCCCTTCCGTGCCGACCTCTTTTCTGATCTGATTGTGGAGTGTAAACCAACCATTAAACGGATAGGACTCCCCTACAACAATGCCGAACCAAACGCCGAATATTCGGCAAAAAGGATGAAAGAGGCACTAAATGCCAAAGGAATTGAGGTAATAACCTCCTCAGTAAATTCAGTAAACGATATTGTCATGGCCGGACAATATCTTGTCGGGCAAAGAGTCGAAGCCATAGTGGTTGCAGCCGACAACACCCTTTTCCTGGGATTGAATGCGCTGGCAAAAGAGGCCGAAAAGCAGAAGATTCCCATCTTCGTAAGCGAACCCCTGCAAACCCAAAAGGGGGCCTCGGTAGGGTATGGTGTCGACTACGACAACTGGGGCTATCAAAGCGGATTAAAAGCCGTGGAGATCCTCAAAGGGCGTTCATTGCAGCCACCGCGCATTTCGCCCATCGAATCGTATCAACTGATGATTAATCTGCAAGCCGCCCAAGCGCAGGGATTAACCGTGCCCGTGACCGTACTTGAGAGAGCCGAACGTAAACTTCCGTAATATGGACTCGCATCTAAAACCATTGGCAAAAGGTTTTGCGGTGATATTGTTCATCGCTGCCCTGCTGCTGATTGCCGACAGAAACAACCGCAGACAGACCGTTTCAGAGAAGTCCGGATTATCTCTCCCGGAGGCCTCGTCTGAAGCGATGAGCCGAACAGACACAAACGACCCGTCGGAACGGTTCAAACCTCAGAAAATAGTAAAGCTTACACTTCTGCAATACAGCGACTCGCCCCTTTCAGAAATGTCGGAAGAGGGTATCCGCGACGGACTTGCACAATATGGTCTCGAGCCCGAACGCGATTACAAATTGGAGGTGAGCAATGCCCAGGGCGATATTGCCACCTTAAACATGATGATAGATGCGGCATTGAACGACGCCCCCGACCTCATTTTTGCCATTTCGACGCCTACCTTGCAATCGGCAGCCAAAAAGATCAAACAGATTCCCATCGTTTTTACGGTGGTGGCCGATCCCATTCTGGCCGGAGCAGGTAAAAGCTTCACCGAGCACCAGGCCAATATTACCGGAATCTCCACGTTGGGTGCCTATAAAGAGATGATTGGCGTGATCAAACTTTTCAGTCCGCCTGTAAAAAGTCTGGGCACTCTCTATTCTCCGGGCGAAGCCAACTCGGTAAAGAATATGAACGAGTTAAAACGCTATGCCGAAGAGGCGGGACTCAGGCTGATTACGGTTCCGATTAACTCCAGTTCGGAGGTGTCGGATGCCGCCATGTCGCTGGTATCACAAAATCCTGACATAGTTTGCCAGATTGTCGACAACCTCACCTCAGCCTCTTTTGCGGGCATCCGAAAAATTATCCGTTCGGCCAAAATTCCTCTTTTCGGATTTGTCAGCGACCAAGCCTCGAAAGGAGCCATGGTAGTGGTTTCCAGGAACTATCATCAGTCCGGCGTAGATGCTGTAAATCAGGCAGTAAAAATATGGAAAGGAATACCGCCCTCACAAATTCCCTTCGAATTTGTGAGCAAAACCGACTATCTGATTAACCCCGAAGAGGCAGCCTACTGCGGTATGTCCCTGCCGGAAGCCCTTACAGGCAGAACCGATATCGTGATTACAAAAGCCACAGAACCATGAACAACCCATTGAAAATTACTGAAGAGACCAGCGCCGACGGAATCCTTCTTAAGATTGAAGGTCGGATCGACGGATACTGGGCCGGTCATCTGGAAGAGCAACTCGAAAAATCGTTTCGCGCCGGGCATTATCGGATCGGGCTCGATCTGGAGGGGGTAAATTATATCAGTTCGATGGGTATCCGGCTGCTCATCAAGTTCAACAAACAGTTTCAGGAGGTAAACGGCCGGTTTGGTCTGGTGAAAAGTTCGCCCGAGGTAAAAACCGTGCTCGATATGGTGGGGTTAACAACCCTCCTCAATCTGTCTCCCGCTTCGGATACCCCGAAGAGTGCCGTCTCGTCCGGGTGGAAGGATGTGTTGTCCGACAAGGTTCGGTTCGAAGTGAAAGAGACACCTGTGGAAACCCCTCTCTCCTGCTCAGTAACCGGAAATCCGGATGTCGTTTTCGAACGGACAACCTCACCCAAAACCTGCAGAAACATTCAGTTCCATAACAATCTCTACGCCATTGGAATGGGTGCTATCGGGAAAAGTTTCGAGGAGTGTCGCGACCGGTTTGGCGAGTTTATTGGCATGGGAAATGCCGTTGTCTATCAACCACCCGGCCAGAGAATTACCCCCGATTACGTGATACAGCAGGGGCATCTGATACCCGAAATCAACGTGTTATACGGAATTCTTTTCGGTGGAGAATTCAGCCACCTGATCCATTTCTCTCCCGTCGAAGGAGAGACTTCGACGGGCTTGAGCTGTCTGCTCCAAAATATTGCCGGGATAACGGGATTTGAATCATTTGGCATGGTGATGCTCTCCGAAACGGCAGGGATAGTGGGTTCCTCGCTCAATGTATCTCCCTTGTCGGACCAGCAGAACGAGAGTCTCTTCGACTTCCCGGCCATCAGGAAACATGTGAATTTTACCACCGAACCCGAATACGCGCATACCATGACCGTCACCATCGGAGTGGCTTCGCGCCGGCCCGACACCACACTGAAACGCTACTTACGAAACGGCGAACCCGACGGATTCTGGCAACATTTTCACTCAGCCGTCTTTACCTACCACCCGCTCTGCAAAGCCGATATCGATCTTTATACTGCCCTGTCGGGCTTCTTTGAACACGATAAAATCCAGAGTATTCTGCATCTGCTTTCCGACAAACGAGAAGCCGTGGGTGCCGGTGAATCGGAGTTCTTTCACGGCACCTGTTGGATTGGCAAAATAGCATCGGTAGAAACTGTTAATTAGAGGAGGAAAAAGCATGTCGTTACTTATAGGATCCATCACCATCGGACTCATCTTAGCCCTCCTGGCTCTGGGAATTTTTATCAGTTTCAGGATTTTTAACTTTGCCGATATCACTGCAGAGGGTTCCATTACCCTGGGAGCCTCCCTGTCGGCCGCGCTGATTGTAACAGGCACCTCTCCGCTAGTTGCCACACTGGTAGCCTTTGGAGGAGGCTTTCTGGCCGGAACTCTTACAGGCGTAATACATACCCGTTTCAATATCAACGGACTGCTTGCCGGCATCCTGGTTATGACTTCGCTCTATTCCATAAATCTGCACATCATGGGCAAGAGTAACGTGCCCATGATATCGGAAAAGACTCTTTTCAGCGGGTTCGAATCGGTGCAGAGTTCGGGAAACGATACCCTGAATCTGCTGGGATGGGAGGTGGCCTCGAAAGATGTCTATGTCTTGCTTTTTATACTGCTGCTGGTAGCCGTTACGGGTCTGTTCCTCTTTCTCTTTTTGAAGACTCATCTGGGAACAGCCATGCGCGCCACCGGAAATAATCCCCAGATGATCCGTGCACTGGGTACCGATACCCGTTTGATGATTATCCTGGGACTGGCACTATCTAACGGACTGATTGCTCTTTCCGGATCGCTTTTAGCCCAATTTCAGGGATTTGCCGATGTGCAGATGGGAATTGGTATGTTGGTATGGGGATTGGCCAGTGTGATTATCGGTGAGGCCATCATCGGCGAAAAATCGATTGGCTTCCTGATTACCGGTGCCATCCTGGGATCGGTGATTTTCCGGCTATTGGTGGCTGTGGCACTGCGCTGGGGAATGAATCCCAACGATTTGAAACTGATCACAGCACTTTTTGTCTTTATTGCCCTCATATTGCCGGGGCTCATGAAAAAAATCAAAACCAGAAAGGAGGAGGTGTCATGTTAGTACTGGAGCACATTAACAAAACATTCAATGCCGGAACCATCAATGAGGTGAAGGCCCTCCGCGATATCTCCTGCACCGTCGAAGAGGGAAGCTTTGTGGTCTTGCTGGGAACCAACGGATCGGGCAAATCGACCATTCTCAATGCCATTGCGGGTGCTTTCTACCCCGATTCCGGGAAAATTACACTTAACGGTCACGACATCACCCGGTTGCCGGAGCATAAAAGGGCGGCCTTTCTGGGAAGGGTCTTTCAAAATCCCTTTTCAGGTACTGCACCCGATATGACCATTGCCGAGAACCTTTCGCTGGCAGCAAAAAGAGGACTATTCAGAGGATTGGGCAATGCTCTGCCCAAAAATCTCTACAGCCATTTTCGCGAACGGGTCAAGCCGCTCAACATGGGGCTCGAGGACCGTCTCGACAGCGCCATCGGCAAACTTTCGGGCGGACAGCGACAGGCACTGACCCTCTTAATGGCCTCCTGGCGAAAGCCTGATCTGCTGCTGCTCGATGAACATACGGCCGCGCTCGATCCGAAAACCGCCGCCAAAGTGATTCGTCTTACCGAAGAGATTGTCGCACGCGACGGCCTTACCACCATGATGGTTACCCACTCCATGCAACAGGCGGTGAATATGGGCAACCGCATTCTAATGCTGCACAACGGCCGTATAGTTCATGATTTTTCGGGCGACGAGAAAAAAAGGCTGAAAGCTGCCGATCTGTTAGAACTTTTCGACCGCATCCGGAAAACCGAACAGATCGATGCCTCTGCGGCCGAAATGCTGGCCGCCAAATACATCTGACCCGAAGAAAGATTGAAAGGGCGCGTTATGGAAAGGCATCAAATCCGGGCTACTGCCAAAAACAGGGCGTGCAGTGAGATGGTGAGAAAGAGCCACAGAAACCGTGCCGATTGGGCTGAGAGCCCCGGAAAACGATAGACGATGGCATTGTGGGTACACCCTGCCATACAATCGCCGCAAAGCGTGCAGGAAAGGCCGGGTTTCCCCTTCAGAATCTCCTCTTTATGCAAGGCATCGTACCTGCAGTGCCCCAGACAACCCATGCAACGGGTACATGCGGAACTAATTTGAAGACGAAAAGGATTGACGCTTTTTAGCCGTTGCACTAACGTACCGATGGGACAAAAAGCGGTACAGTGAACCATTATAGTATGGCGGCGCGACAACCACACCATGACCATCAGGCCCAGAATACCCATTAGCAGCGCCACACCGGAGGTAACTGCCTGAGAGGCACCCACCCACCTGAGAAGTAAAGCCCCTGCCACCGTAATCAGCAGTACCGAATTCCGCATGGGGGCAGAAAATACCACCGGGAGCCGACTCCCCTTTTTGCCGGCAGCTAAATGATCCAGGGCTCCGAAATAGCAGAGCTGACTGCACCAGGCCGGGCCTGTAAGCACAATGGTACTGAGAAAGAGGAGCGTCATGAACGAAAGTTCAACACGGTATAACGGGCCGGCAAGAATCATGACCGGAATGGGAAAGTGCAGTGTACCCGTCAGCAGAAAACGATCCGAAACCAGAAGCCCCAGCAGCAGTTGCCCAAAGAAGAGAACAGAGAAGAGCGTCCACGAAACAGAGCGCCACCGGGGCGCTTTATCGCGATCCTGCATTTTATAGGCCAGCAAACCTGCATAAAGCGTTAATATACCTATCTGCACCCATCCGTATCCCGAAAAAAAGCGCTCCGAAAGCAACATCCCCGGAGCTGCATCCAACAGAGCTGTCAGGATTGCCGCCACAAAGAGCATCACCCCAAACGGCAATTTCCACCGATTACCCATGAGCGTTGAATAAGGGAGATTTGCTGCTATTTTTCCACAACTCCCTTGTCGTAGGCCAGAATATTCCTGCGCCAGGCCTCCGGAACCGGAATGCTCTGCTGTTCGGGAATAGAAAAACAGACCAGAACTGCCCTACAGGTCGAAAGAATCTCGTTGGTTTGTTCGTCAACCAGGAGATGTTCGAAGGTCAGGCTTTTTGTGCCAATGGCGGCAACGCGGGTCTCAACCAAAATCCGGGTCTTCATAAAAATGGGCAGGAGGTACTGAATACAGACCGATGCACCGACGATGCCTACCGTCTTAAAATCGAGCTGGGGCAATACGGCATCAAAATAGCTCATCTTACCGGCATCATAATAGGTTTGATATACCGTATTCGATACGTGCCCCATAATATCGACATCACTAAACCGCACCTGAATAGGTATCTTATTACGAAACAGCGCTCGTTCGGCCTCCGAGATGCCGCTCTTGGTTGATTGACTCATACAATGCAAAATTATCCGCGTAAATATACAACAGAAGTTGGACGTTGGACAATTACGATATTTCCTCGAACATCTCCTCTAAGGGTTTTCGCACCTTGGCTCTGAATTGCGCCTGATCCTCGGATGAGCGATATCCCACTGCAGCCAGAACGGAGGCAGAAAGCCCCTTGGCCGGCAGTCCGAGAATCTCGTTAAAACCGGCAGGATCGAACCCCTCCATGGGGCAGGCGTCAATACGCATCTCGGCAGCTGCTGCCAATAAGGTACCCAACCCGATATAGGCCTGCTTCGAAGTCCAGGCCTGCAACGCCTCCGGCGAACGGGAAGCTATGGTACTGTTGATCAGATCGGCATAATTCTGCAGTGCAGAAGCAGGCGTTCCGGTAACCTCCGAAGTTAAACGAATAAAGGCCTCAGTCTTTTCGGGTCCGAAATCGGTGTAATGGCAAAATAGAAACAAAGCCGAAGCATCGGTAATCTGGGGCTGGCCATATCCGGCATCACGTAAACGAGCCCGAATTTCGGCGTTTTCAATCACCAGCACTTTATAGGGTTGCAGACCGTAGGAGGAGGCAGCAAGACCCACTGCCTGTTTGAGTTGTGAAAGATCGGCAGCCGAAACTTTGCGGTTTTTATCGAACTTTTTGGTGGCATAACGCCATTTGAGGTTATCTATCAGTGTCATAAGAATAATTTGTTGTTTGATTCAGAACGGAATCAGGAAATCCGACTCCCTTAAGAACACCCTCAAGCGTAAAATGTTCATACCCGGGAACCCATCCGCGTATGCCATCTAACGGGAAACCCATCCCGGACTACTTACCAAACCCGAAGTAAAGTGTGGCTTCGAATTTCCGGCCGCCTGTCCCAAAATCGTATTTTGCCCCTTGCGGACCCTCCTCGTACGCTTGCGAAAATTTGGTTCCGATAGGGCTGATACCATGCAAAACAGAGAGCGATCCCGAGGGAAAAGGAGGATGAACCCCGCCGGCAGCATGAATGGGTTTTTGGGGCGTAAAGAGGTGGAGATAGAGCGATTCGGTAGCTGAAACCAGGGTCAGCGGCAGCTCCCCGGTTTTTAGCCTTACCGCATAGAAGTTGGCGTAGTAGCCTTTAAACTCCGGATACTCCCACGACTCGCCCGTTACCGTATTGTTGTAGGATTTCTCGTACAACCCAAATTGTGGCCCTCTTAAACGGTTTTTCCAAACCCGGTAAGGTCCGTTGGCCAGCAGTCCTGCGCCAAGCACCTCCATTTCGGGATACGAAAAGGTAATCCCGGCATAATCGAGCCGACCGACAGGTTGGTATGCATAGTCAAGCTGCAACCATCCATCCGGACGAAGAGTCCATTTGGCGCGGTTTTCGCCAGCGTAGAGAAGCTCAATCGCATATCCTTCCCCCTCCCGATAGTGACGAATTCCGGTACAAGGGGCATCAAATCCGGCAAATGCAGGACCCTGTGTGAGTGAGACCACGCCGTTGCCCCTGGCAGCACCCAGAATCTGTCCGTTCGTTTTCGAAAAGCGAATCTGCAGATCACCTGCCGATAAAGTTAACTCCGTATCGGATTCCCGACACGAAACCTGCAGATTCTGTTTCGAAGTGCCGAGCATGCGCGATGCCATATCCCGTGGAGTGGTGATATTCCACGACCATGTGTGTATCAGGCGGTTTTCCGGATCGAAAGCGTCAATGTAGAGTACGTCCCAATCGGACCAGTTTTTGGGAAGTGAAAGCGAGAGGAATCCCTTTTCGCCCGGATTCACCCGGGGCGAAGCAACCTTGCGCTCCATCACTTCGGGCTGTCCGCCCCACACAGGAAGAGGGAATCGCACCAGTCGGCAGACAAAACGACATGCCTCCAGGGAGGTATAATGAAATTGGTTAGAAACCGGCAATTTGCCGTTAAAAGAGGGGGTCAGCTTTACCGAATCGAATTGGACCGGCGACCAGATTTCACGAATGGAATAGAAGCTCCCCTCCTTTTCGCCATAGGGGCCCACGATGCCGTCGGGGGCACGGTTGCCGTTGGTGTCGATGGAGTCGTTCAGATCGCGCCGTTCGGCTCCCTCATCGGCATAGACCCACAAAAAGCCGCCTGCCGCAAGAGGTTTCGACTGCATCAGTTTCCAGTAGTCGTCGAGACCGGCTCCATGTCCGCCATCGAACAGGCCGTGCAGGAATTCGGTAGGAAAGTAGACCTCCTTCCGGTTATTCAACACATCCTCCACATATTTATACTTGGGATAGTGTTTGGTATTGGTTTCGTTTACAATAGACCACGGCTCTATCACCACCCTTTTCTGAGGATCATAGAGTGCATAGTCGTTGCGCACCTCCTTGTTAAAGCCCCCTTCGTTGCCGTTATCCCAAATCACAATAGAGGGATGGTTCACATCGCGCTCAACCATCTGTTTCACCAGCCGGCGAGCGGTAGGGGTGTCGTAATATTTTTGCCAGCCGGCCAGTTCGTCGAGCACAAACAGCCCCAGCGAATCGCAGACATCCAGAAAATAGCGGTCGGGAGGATAATGGCTCATTCTCACCGCATTCATATTCATAGCCTTGATGGTGAGTACATCGTTGATGCTAAGCTGCTTGCTGCTGGTTCGTCCCGAGGAGGGATAAAACGTGTGACGGCATACCCCTTTGAACATTACCTTGGTACCATTCACATAGAAGCCGTCGGAAGGGCGGAACTCTACCGTACGGAAACCAAAACGCTGATTGTATTGGTGTAACGTTTTACCCGCCTCTTTCAAGGTTACCACCGCACGATACAACCGCGGTGATTCGGGATTCCAAAGCGCCGGTTTGGTAAATGACCCGCGAATCGTGGTCTTTTCGGCATCGGGCCGGACAGCAGCCTTAATCGGTTTTCCCAGCCGTTTTCCGTTGAGATCCTCTACCACCACCTCCACATCCGTTCCGCCGGCAGTTCCTTCCAAAAAGAGATCCATAAAGAACGACCCGTCGGCTCTGGCATCAATAGCCACCCGATCGATATACCGTACCGGGCGGGCCTCCAGATAAACAGGGCGGAAAATGCCTCCAAATACCCAGTAGTCGGAGATTCTTTCGGCACGGTTAACACTCTCGTTCGACGATTCTTTGCTCACAGTCACCTCCATAAGGTTCTTCGAACCAAAGTTCAACAGAGCACTGACATCGTACGAAAATGGATAAAATGCCCCCTGATGAACTGGACCGGCCAACTTGCCGTTAATCTTCACTTCGGTGTCGGTCATGGAGCCTTCGAAAACAATAAAGACCTTTTTAGTACGCCAGCCATCAGGCACGGAAAAGGTATGCCGGTACAATCCCTGTTCGTTGGCGTTCTGGTTTACATTGCCATAGAGGTAGGAACCATAGCCCTGAAACTCCCAATTAGAAGGCACCTCAATCTTCGACCATTTTCCGCTGTTCATACCGTGGGTACAGAAAAAATCCCAGGTTACGGTGTGGTCTTTGTCTGCTCCGGAGAGCATCAGAATCTCGGTTTGTTGGGCATTCAACCCACCGGAAAAGAGGGTAAAGAAGAGTAAGAGAAGGGAGAAATAGTTCATACTGTCAGAATGATTTAGGGTTGAGCAGGAGCCAATAACGGAATCCAGACTTGCATCTTTCCTGCCTCTCGATTGTCCCAGGCGTAATAGGGAATAAGCCGGAGTGAATCGGTCTGGTTGTTTGTTGCTGTAACCGACATCACCCCGTTCAGCAGATCGGAACGATATTCGGCTACAAAGCGGGTATCGGATGTCAGAGCGGCCCCGGCAAACCCTTCAGGATTGTCGATCTCCTCCATGCAGTAAACCAGAGGGCCCCGCTGAACGACTCTGCGGCCCTCATTGGCCTTGACCCTGGGATCGGCCGCCACCACCTCTACGGGCATCTCCATGGAGAGGGTAATCTTATCGCCTTTCTGCC
>CAYVJA010000011.1:21465-24056 GCA_964451605.1 uncultured Bacteroidales bacterium
GATTTACCCAGAGCGCTTCGGGGGAAACAGCATAGATATAATTCCCTATGGAGGGTATAAACCGGGAGATCTGGCTGGGACAGCAGGCACAGCCATACCAGGCCTGACGATGGTGATTACCCGACGACTCCAGCGGGTTTACATAGAAAAAACGGTCGCCGGCCAGCGATATCCCGGCCAGGGCGCCATTATACATAGAACGCTCCAGTACATCAATATACTTTGCATCGGCAGTGAACTGGTTCATTCGCATATTCCAGAATACCATACCCACCGAGGCACAGGTTTCGCAATAGGCTTCGGCATTGGGCAGATCATAATCGACGGTAAACCCCTCGTTATGTCTCGAAGAGCCAATGCCCCCGGTAATGTACATATTTCTGTTCACCACGTCATCCCAAAGCCGGTGCAGCGCGGCAATATATCCGGTATCGTTCTTCATGGCGGCCACATCGGCCATTCCGCAATAGAGATACATGGCTCTGACAGCGTGCCCTCCGATTTCAGACATCTCCCTGACCGGGATATCGTCCTGATAATACCCGGCATTCCACGACCCTTCATCACCACGCGATCCATGCCCGTGCCCCCGCTCTTCGAGAAGCCAGTTGGCAAAATCAAGATACTTTTCCTCCCCGGTAACCTGACTCAGTTTAACCAGCGCCAGCTCAATCTCTTCATGCCCGGGCACCCAATGCCGCTTTTCGGGGCCAAAGGTCTCCATCATATGGTCGGCCATCCGGATGGCCACATCGAGCAGTTTTCTTTTTCCGGTTGCCTGATAATAGGCCACGGCAGCTTCGGTCATATGGCCGGCGCAGTACATCTCGTGCTTGTCCATATTGGTCCAGCGCTTATCAAGACCGGTAAGCGTGTAAAAGGTATTGATATAGCCGTCGGGTTGCTGCGCAGCGGCAAATTTATCGATCCACTCGTCGGCCTTCTTTTCCAGAGCCGAATCCGGGTGATTGACCAGCGTATAGGCTATCCCCTCGAGCGCTTTGTAAACATCGGAGTCGTCGAAAAAGATGCCCGAGTGGGTTCCGGATCCTTTGGCCGCATTCTCAAAATTGCGTATTCTTCCGGTCTGATTTTCAATCTGATCGATACAAACCTGCAAAGTAACCTCTGCATGTTTGTCTAAACGGGGCCTCCAGAAGGCATCATTAATCTGCACATGCGAAAAATCGACCTGATTCATCTTCTTTAACGAAGGAGCCTGCTCTTTGCATCCTGTAAAAGCTCCCAGACAGAACGCAACGCAAACGGCCCATCCTGCCCATTTTTCTCTCTTAGCCATAGTATCGGGTAATAAATAAGATATCGTCTCTTACAAAGGTAAAAAATCTGTAGAACAGTGTACTCGTTACGACCCAAATGAAAAAAAGAGGGTTTCGGGAGGTCATTTTTGTAAAAATTGGGTTAATTTAACACTTTCTACCGGACAACACCGCTTACTTCTACATAAGTCTCATTCTCATACCCTCCATCATGAAACTATACTGCATTAGCCTCTGCCTCCTCTTTGCCTACTGCCTGAGCGCTTGTCAACCCGATGGCTCTGCCAGAATTACCGCTACGCAACTTACTGTAGAATCGACTGTTGATCCTTTAGCCACTGACCGTCTCAATCCCCGATTTTCCTGGCAACCGGAAAGTTCGCAAAGGGGTGCTGCCCAAACTGCCTACCAGATTCTGGTAGCCTCGTCCGAAAGTCTGCTACGTAAAGATTCGGCCGACGTTTGGTCGTCGGGAAAGGTTACATCCAACCAAAGCCTGCATATTCCTTATCAGGGAGCAGCACTTGCCAGCCAGGTTACCTATTACTGGAAGGTGAAGATTTGGGATCAGAACAACGCCGATGCCGGCTGGAGCCAACCGGCCCGTTTTACCATGGGGCTCCTCTCTCCTTCCGATTTTAAGGCTTCGTGGATCGGACTCGACCGCCCCGACTCCGCGCAAACCCGGGAGGGCGACCACTCGCGTCTGGCAGCCAGGTATCTGCGCAAACCAATCACCCTGGAGAAAAAAGTAGAAAGAGCCATTGCCTATGTTTGCGGACAAGGCCTTTTTGAATGGTATATTAACGGCGAAAAGATAGGCAATCAAGTGCTTGCTCCGGCACTATCGGAGTTTGGAAAACGCTCGTACTATCTGCCTTTCGATGTTACCGACTACCTGAAGCGGGGCGAGAATGCGCTGGGCGTGATTTTGGGTAACGGCCGTTACTACGCACCCCGCCAATCGGGATCGGTAGCCTCCGCGCAGTATGGTTTCCCAAAACTCTATTTTCAGCTGGAAATCACCTTTAGCGATGGTTCAACCCAAACCGTGATCAGCGACAACAGCTGGCGTATCACCACTAAGGGTCCGATTGTTGCCAATAATGAGTTCGACGGCGAAGAGTACGATGCCACCCGCGAAATACCGGGTTGGAATCAACCCGGATTCGATGACGCCTCGTGGGAAAATGCCGCTGTGGTTACTCCGGCTTCACCCAAACTGGAGTCACAACCTACCCCTCCCCTAACCGTTGCCGAAAGAATCAAGCCGATTTCAGTGAAAGAGCTCAAACCGGGTGTTTTCATCTT
>CAYVJA010000011.1:24140-46476 GCA_964451605.1 uncultured Bacteroidales bacterium
ACCCTGCAGCCCGACGGATCGCTCTATCTGGCCAACATTCGCACCGCAAAGGTTACCGATATCTACACACTTAAAGGAGAGGGAACCGAAAGCTTTGAGCCCCGCTTTACCTATCACGGTTTTCGGTTTGTAGAGCTTACCGGATTCCCGGGAACCCCCGATCTCTCGGCCCTGGAGGGATGTGTGGTTCATGATGATCTGCCGGTTACCGGCTATTTCGAAACTTCCGATTCGGTGATTAATACCATTTACCGCAATGCCTACTGGGGCATCCGGGGAAACTACCGCAGTATCCCCACCGACTGTCCGCAGCGCGACGAACGTCAAGGATGGCTGGGCGACCGGGCTACCGGATCGAAGGGCGAAAGTTTTGTCTTTAGCAACGGCTTACTCTACGCTAAGTGGATGCAAGACATAGAGGATGCGCAGCGGGCCGACGGATGTGTTCCCGCCGTGGCTCCCTCCTACTGGCAGATTTACAACGGCGATGTAACCTGGCCGGCAGCCTATCTCATCATTTCGGGCATGCTCTACGACCAGTTTGGAGATATGGAACCCATCCGAAAGCACTACGACTCCTTTAAAAAGTATATTGACTATATCAAAAACACCCATATCCAGAACGGAATTGTAACCAAAGACACCTATGGCGACTGGTGTATGCCCCCGGAGCGCCAGGAGTTGATTCATTCTCAGGATCCTTCGCGTAAAACCGATGGAGCCATCCTGAGCACCACCTATTTTCACCACCTGTTACAGTTGATGGAACGTTATGCCGGGCTGCTCAACAAACCCGAAGAGATGGTGGAATTCCGCCAACTGGCCGACACCATCCGTTTGGCCTACAACCGCAAATTTTACAACGATTCGCTGAAGGGATACGGAAACAATACCGCCACAGCCAATCTGCTGTCGTTAGCCTATGGCATGGTTCCCGACCAAAGGAAAGAGGAGGTGTTTCAATCGATTGTCGATAAAACCGTGAACGACTTTAACGGACATATCAGTACGGGGTTGGTCGGAGCACAATGGATTATGCGCACATTGAGCCGGTATGGCCGCCCCGATCTTGCCTTACAACTGACCACCAACACCAGTTACCCCAGTTGGGGCTATATGGCAAAACAGGGAGCTACCACCATCTGGGAACTCTGGAACGGCAATACGGCCGACCCTGCCATGAACTCCGGAAATCATGTGATGTTGCTCGGCGACCTGCTCATCTGGTATTACGAAGATTTGGCCGGTATTCGGTCCGATCCTGAGACACCGGCCTTTGGCAGACTGATTATGAACCCCACGACACCCGAAGGACTTGACTATGTGAAAGCCTCCTACCAATCGGTAAGAGGCCTCATTGCCAGCGAATGGCAAAAGCGCGACAATACGTTTGAATGGGATATTACCCTGCCCGCCAATACCGGCGCTCTGGTGTACATTCCCGCCCAAAGTGAAGCATCGGTTACCGAAAGCGGCACCCCTGCCTCAACGGCTCAGGGGGTTCGCTTTGTAAAAATGGAGGGAGGAAAAGCGCTGTTCGAGGTACAATCGGGAAGCTATCATTTCCGGGTTGAGCCCTGATTCTGATCAGGTGTAACGGGGAGTGGCGGCAAGGCCAGGTTCTCCTGCAAAATACGAACCAGATCGGCGGCATCGGCCGGATCGGGGGTTACCCAGCGGGATCCGTAAATAAGCCGGGGGATGGCGCCTTTCCCCTTCGTGAGCGTCTTGCCAAACAGATCGACGCTCTGCTGCAGATAGAGAGATACGAACCGATGGTTTGCCGCTTCCTGAAAGGCCGGTTGGCCCATCCACCCGATTACCCTGGCTTTGGCAGCTTCGAGCGTTCTGGGCCGCCATCTGTCGCCCGATTCGTACGAAAACATCCACTCCTCAAATTCAGCAAACCGTTCTCTTTGGTTTTGCCATACAATGAGGCCTAAACGGGCTAATTCGCAAGAGTTGGCAAACCCCTGTACCTCCTGGGGCACAAATCGGTTACAGTGCGGACTCAAAGGGGTGGGGCATAGTATAAAAGCCAGATTGCCTTTATAGGCCGCCACCACCTCCGGCAACAGAAAGTGCAGTCGCTGACAATGCGAACACTGGTAATCGAACAGAAGAGTCACCACAATAGGCGCTCCGGCCGGGCCCACCCGGGGAGCAGATTCGGGATCGATTACGGGAAGCGCCTCCTGTGAGTGGCCCGTGCTGTAAACGGAATTGGGCAAAAAGGCTGCCTGAAGCGCAGCAAAAAGCATCGCGATAAAGAGACCTCCCGAAACAAACAGACAGATGGATAACCGGGTTCTTTCCCATTCAACCCAGGCGCGCCACAGAATCATGGCCGACAACAGAATACCCACCCCATGGGTAGTCATACACCAGAGACAATAGGCTCCGATGATCCATCGCTGCACGATAAAAAACCATACTGCGCTTCCTGTTACCACTCCGGCCATTATCAGGAGGGTTTTCCAGGCCAAATTGCGTGCCGAACGTTCGGTGCCGGAAGAAAGAAAACTAACGGCAACCCACATGGCCAAATAGAGACTGACAGCAGGCAGGCTTACCGGAATCACGCCGGCCCATTTTGACCATCGACTGCTGAGTACCTCGTTACAGGAGCTATCACCCCCGCAGCCGGGCATCCCGGCACCCGATAAAACCTGCCAGCTCAGCAATGCGCTCAAAGCTATCGCCAGCAGGTTCAATCCGGCAAAGGTCCACCGCCACAGGCGATTATCTACCATAGGCATAGTACAGAAGCACTACTGCCTCTTTGCATATTGATTGGCACTGCCCGGGGTAGGCAAACTACCTGCAATAAAGACGCCACCATTGTGCGCTTTTGCAAGCGGTTTGCTGAGTGTAATCCCGGTTCCGGCAACCACTATACCCTCTGCATGTGCCTTGGCCAGAGGTTGTGCAATCTTGATAGTATCCGAAGCGCCACCGGCAGGCCGGCCGAATTGTCCACGAGCGGCCACAAGAGCAGCAATCACAGCCGTCTCCGATTGGGTATCGCTGTCGACAACCACAGTCTGTCCTACGCGGAAACCGGAAGTTCCATTTACCAGCAGATAGGTTGCACCCTTACGGGAAGCCGATCGTAACGTAGAACCGCCCGATGTCCCTACGGAAGTGATGGTAACCTCCTCGCGCAACTCACCGGCATCGATAATCAGATTTTGACCGGCACTGAAATCGTTCACGCTCGATACTTTAATATTATTCGATCCTGCATCGGCCGGCATGGCCAGCATTGCCGTGTTTTGCAGATAGAAATCGAGACAGTTCTGATCACTGTCGAGTCCGTCGGGAAAGCGACCCACACTTCTGGAGGGCTCAGCCACCGGCGAAGCCGTTCTTCCGCGCGGTGCCCTGGCACCCGGCGAAACCACATAACAGCCGCTCTTACCGGCTCCTGATTCGGCCTGATAGCCCTCTGCTGCCCACGGATCTGCCAAACCGCCATAGTTCAGAGCATCGGCCACATTTCCTTTGGCATCGCGAAGTACCATATTGCCGGATGAAGAGGATAAAGCGGGGCCGCCAAACCATTGGTCGGGTTTAACAGAACCCTGATAACCGGCCGAAAGCACCTTTTCGTCACGAACTGCTGCATCAATCTCGTGGCTGCGCGACAAGGGCTTATCCAGAACAAGGGCGTAGCAGAGCGGTAAAACAGGTTCGTTACTCGAATGGTCAAACCGGGAAGCCGGTTCGAAACTGATTCCTGTGCCCCATACACTAAAGGGCATATTCGAGGCGTGATTAAACTTCAAAGGAGCCTCCAGCTCAAGTCCCGTTCCGGGATCGTCGTTCTCGGATAAGGGGCCGTTAAAGGTGCTGCGCGACGATTTTGTACCCACAGCCTTTACCGTAACCCACTCAATTCCATGACCTTCACTTTCGATATCAAGGCGAATTGAATCACCCACCGAAATATTCTCTACCGACGAAACCTTGATATGGGTATCACCCGCCTTCGCATCCATCGAAAGCCATGCCTGTGTACCCGGTTTACCCACTTCGGTAATGGTAACCACCTCATACTTCTCTATGGTACGCGATACTGTGGGATAGGTTGCACCATACCCGATAGCCATTTTATCGCCCGCCTTGAAACCATCAACGCTGGTAACCGGAATCGATTTCGACCCCGAAGGGATGGTAATTATCGGACCTTCAGGCAGAGGCTGCCAGATGGTTGTCGGGGTGCCGGGGGCGGCACGACGCATTCTGCGCATCGGATCGTCGCTGTTCTGGGGTTCGGAGGGTTTACTAATCTCTGCAATGGTGCGGCTCTCCATCTTATCGCCCGAACCTATTTCAATCACATCGCCCACCGACATACCGTCGATATTCCGGACATAGAGGGTAGTTTCACCCTTCTTTGCAGCAACAGCCAGGCCGGAGTTCGACAAACCGAGCAAATAGAAACCTTTAGCCGCAATTTTGGTTCCCGAAGGGATCTTAACGGCCGAAAATACCGGCATCTGAGCCTGGTGCTGCGTCATTGTCCAGTTAGAAATATCTATCTCACTATCGCTCGCGTTATAGAGTTCAATAAAGGCATTCGTTGCGTTATCGCCCGAACCCGTTGCAAACTCATTAATCTTAACCGGAGCCATATTGCGTACTTTTTCGAAAGCCGAAGCCGAATGTTCTGTACCGGTCTCAGGATCTGTCCATGTGGCCCGGGCTACCAAATCGCCGTTAAAGGGCTTTTTACCGGAGGTAATCTGAAATTTCACAGCCACGCTGGTACCGGGAGCAACCGGCTCGGAAAATTGCTGTAATTCCTCTTCCCTTTCGGAAACCACCGAAGTCCAACCCCTGGGAACCTCAATTCCGAGGGTAAGTTGGTTAACCGGAGCACCTGTTGTGTTGGTAAAGACCACCTCTGTCTGTTGCGAAGTGAGCGGAGCAAAGGTCTGCAGACCTGTGGGAGTAGCGGAAAGTCCGGCAGGAGCTATGGTCAGACACCAGGTATCGTAAGCGGCGGCTACAATATTAGCCTGAATCTTTTGATTTGTCTCTTCTGTCGGGAAGGTACCCGGAGCCGTCATAGCCCCTTCATAGTAGGTGCCTTGCGAACCCACACTGTTGTCGCCCCCGTTTCCGAGCAGAATAGCTCCTTGTTTACGCATAGGGTCATAACTGCTCCTGTCGTTTTTGATACGAGGTCCGTCGAACATAACTTCGAGAGCGCCCTGACGGGCATCACCCCCCATGGATCTCCAGTGGTGCGGCTCGCCGTCGGCTGTTGCCATCACGAACCGCCAGGTAATGCTCTTCAGATTTTCGCAGAATTTCTCGTAAGGCGACTCATTCACACAGCCCACCAGATTATTCTCCTGATCAGTCATAATCCAGGGTCCGGGAGCCTGACCACGATACCATGCCGTGGCATTTCCGTAGTAAGTGGTCTCCATAGTTCCGTCACCATCGTCGCGGCTGTCGGTTTCGGCATTTCCATAATCGAAACAACATCCCGAGTTGTAATGATGCCCGTTGACGACCCAATATTGGCCTTCGGCCTGATCGTCGACAGCGGTACCTTTGGCATCGTTCCAGCGTAGGCCCATACCCGGAGCAATGAAAATGCCATAGACTTTATGCCCCGCCAACGAAACCGGTGCCATATCGGCAACGGGCAAATTGTTGCTTCCCCCCATCGAAGGGCCGCTAAAGCCTCCCCGCGGCGCCTGAATCAGGTGATTTCCTTTCCCCGACTGATCATACAGCACTGTAATCCAACAATAGGTATCGGCACAGAATTTATCTTGCGCTGCAGCATCGGCATAGCCTCCGGGATCAGTGGCAGTGGCTGGCACAACCCCGATATCGAGCAGTTTGCCGTCCGATTGACGCATCACCTGATACAGGGGGCCGTCGTAGGCAGCATAGAGCGCCCGGGTTGAACTATGAGCCGCCACACAGGGATTACCGGCTTCAGCATAGATATCGCACGGACCTACTGGCCGCGCCAAAGCATTTTTATTCCCTGTACAAGCAACGGGAGCCAAAAGAACCACGGCTGCGGGTAGCAAAAGTGCCAGAGAAAAAAGGACTACGAAACGATTACGGGTTTTCATGCGCACACTTTTTTCGATTATTACAAATAACTCTGTTTGATGGGTAAAAGTAATACAGCAAAGCGGGTTTGATACTTTGATTTATTAAAAAAAATCTGTCATTCTGAAATAAACCGCATTCTCACAATGCCATCCCATTGCTTCTCAAAAGGGAATATGGGGCGTTTTCTGAAATTTCCGTTTCCCAGTGTAGGATAGTTCCACCGATTGTCGATCCAGATTTCCACATTGTCCGTTCCCCTTGCAGAGGGCTGCAAGCGCACGGCATCGGTCATGGGCGAAAAAACCTGCAGCCCCCAACGACTATTTCCCGCAAATACTGTGGCTGTGCGAATGTACTCTTTCATGCCTCTGAAATTGTTGGTGTAGGGATGTGCTCTCGAGCCAAAAACCATAAACGTTCCTTTGTCTGTGGTAAAGGTTCCCCAATCGTTAGGATTCTCCGGCATGCTCTTATACGCTGTGCCTGTGGGTGCTCCGATATGATTTTCGGGATAAACCGACCATAACGCTTTTCTGTCCCACGAAAGACGATCGATATCGGCGGTTAGTTCAAACTTAACCCCTATCTCACTAAACCCGCCAAAATGTTGATTATTCCATGGCAATTCATGCGCAGGCTGGGGTTCGAAACCAAAATCGCGGACTGCATAACGGGTTGCTATTATCCCCTCATTGTCGATCTGCATCGTGAAAGTCACTTTACAGTTAGCGTAACTTCCCTCCAGTTGTACTTCAGCAAGATTCCCGTTGATTGCAGCGGAAACTGATTTGCATTGCCACTCGGGAAGAGCCTCTTTGATCCCTCCCACTGCAAGCTGAGGGCCGCCGGTAATCAGCAGTTTTTCCTTATAGATTCCGGATACAATCTGCCCCGTCAGTTTGCTGATGGCCAGGGCAAATCCGTTTCCTCCTATGGTATAGAGTTCATCATTCTCGTTCAGCGAGGGCGCTTTATCCGAAAATTTCGGCATCACAAAGGGAACGGCGCCAATGGTCAGCGCATACTCGTCTACCTGGAAGCCATCTTTTCGTACAAATGCCATCTCAAATGGTACAAAGCTCCGGATGCTCGGCGTCCCACTTTACGGGTTGAGAAAC
Organism: uncultured Bacteroidales bacterium; assembly: GCA_964451605.1. Lineage (GTDB taxonomy): Bacteria > Bacteroidota > Bacteroidia > Bacteroidales > UBA4181 > JAQVSH01. Next base: position 31,346 of record CAYVJA010000011.1, read on the forward strand.
GGTGGACTCAATGCAAAAATCGGCCGTGCTTTCCGGCACAGAAAAGGTCGATGGAACGATCTTCACAGGTTTGCCTTCGGGCGATTTCACTTCGACAGTGAGCTTCTTCTCTTTCGATTTTGAATTTTGTGCAACATGCATGGAAATTTTCAATCGGGCATTTTTGTACTCGCTGTCAAAATAGACATCTTGATTGGCTCGTACTATGTAGTCCTGCGGAACGGCATAACAACTGACCCCGTATTGTATGCCCGAAATATAGAGGGGCTCAAATGCACATCCGTTGGTGTAAGCGGCTAACCCCGTCTTGCGTTCATCGGTATAGATGCCCACAACAGCCTTTCCATCGCGCACAAAATCGGTAATATCGGCTGTCCAGGCTGAAAATGACCCCCAATGGTCCCGGACAAACTGCCCGTTGACATAGAGTTTTGCAGCATGTGCCACCCCCTCGAAACGGATAATAATACGGCGATTCTGAAAAGATTCGGGGAAAGTAAAAAGACGTTTAAAGAGGCGGGTCTGGTAGTTCGGAACCCGGGCTCCTGTATTGGTCAACTGTTTGGTCATGGGCTCCCAGCCACTCTCCATCGAAAGCAGTGTTACCACATCACTCTTAGGCTCGTTCATCATCAGCCAACCCTCCGAGGCATCAAAGCAGAAATCGGCAACTCCCTCAACAAATGAGGGAACCGGAACAATCTGCGACCGTTTCCAGACGGGATTCTCACTCATCAGGGTACTCGTCTTTTGGGCGTAAGTACTCATACAGCCCGCCAACAAAACAAGAATTACATACAACGTCTTCATATTAGGTATATTAGTATTTATTAGCAATGTAAGGAAACTGATCACGACACCAAAAAAGACATATAGCGTATCTACTTTAACCAGCCAGGAAGATGTCGAGCAGATAAGAAAGCGATAGATGCACCCTGACCTTTTGGTGATTCAGATCCATCTCCGCCGCTTGTTCCAGACAGCTCTTCGCTTTGGAAACATCGCCAATCCCTAAGTATCCGATTCCCATCAGGTAGTTACAATAGATCTGGTTGCGTAAGGATAAATTATCCTCCCAAATCTGCAGATCAGGCAGTGAAACAGCGAAATAATCAATTCTAATCACATCAGCCACATGCTCCTTACCGTAGGCGACAAGCATCTCGAACCGCTTGACCGCCTCCGTATCATTGCCCAGTTTTCTAAGGGCCAAACCCTGGTAAAAGATGGTATCGGGCTGCTGATCATTGTAGAACACGGCCGAGGCAACTTTGCCCAATCCCATGGAGGCTTTACGAAAATATTCCCCGGCTTTTGCGCCATTGCCGAGCCTCTCAAAGGTTACTCCCAGCCAAAAAAAGATTTCATTTTCCTGCGCTCCAAATAGCTTACCCTCTCCCAGATTTTCGGGATACACCTGTGCTTTTTCGAGCCACTCTGCTGCTTTTAAAAAATCTTTGGCGAGAAGGGCTTTTTTTGCCATCTCAGTCAGACTGAACACATATTGTCCGGTAACTTTTCCCTCACCCCCTTCCCACGGATGGAATTTTCGTGACATAAGCAGATGGTACGCCTGTTCATAGCGTCCCATTTGGTTATACAAGGTTACCCTTTCAAGGTACAAATCGTCGCGAAAATCGACCTGTTTGGGATATTTTTCGAGCTTTTCCAGCCTAAACTCAGCCGAACAACCCATTCGTTTGTACAACTGATCCAATTCCATGAGAATGCGGGCATCAGACTCGTCGAGAGAGAATGCGGCCTCTAACCGGCTCAGAGCCTTTTCGGGTTGGTTCTGCTTATTAAAGTAGGCAAGCGAAAGGTTCCGGTGAACTGTCGGAAAGGTTGGGTCTAACTTTGCCGACAACTCCCAATCGGCAATTGCATCAACATATTGGCGGGCATTATACCAGAAATTACCCAGGTAATAGGGTGCTTTTGCATCGGCCGGATTTTGCTCTTTGGCCCATTGCAGTACAATCACGGCCTCGGTCTGATTAGGGAAACAGTAATCGGGAGAGGCTTCGGCCGCATTTTTCAGGGAGATGCCGGAAGCATCCCCATTTCCGGCTTTCCACTCGAACCAGGCTTTGTAATACCAGGCCATGGGATAAACCGAACCCTCCCGATAGTTTGCCATACCCCTTGAGAGCAGGGAAACGGCCTCCCGGTAGAATCCGGCATAGGCGTAATCTAACGAAAACTCTATGAAGGTATGGATATCGGGCTCCGATACCCCGAACGGTACTGAAGAGGCGTCGGAATCGCTGCTCCATAACAATTGCTCAAACAATACGCCGAAGTTAAACGGATCGAGCCTTTTCGATTCGAGGATGAGACTTTGTGCATCCTCCTTTCGGCCAAGTTTTCGGAGTATAGCCGCCTTCAGATGACGGCTTTTTGCATTGTGCCAGTTTCGGATCAGCGAGCGGTCTATCAATTCGAGCGCCTCATCCCAGTTCTCTTTTTTTGCTGCGATGCGTGCCAGTTGGAAATATCCGCTATCCATCCACGCTGCATTCCATACCGACTTATAAAACGCGTCGAACGCGTCGTCATCCCGGCTCTGGCAGAGCAGAGAAAGTCCAAGATTGAACGAAGCCTCTCCATCAATCGGGTTGGGATTGCGTTGCGAGAGGGTTTCAATGGCCTTCCGAAAATAAGGTTCGGCATCGGCAAACTTGGCTCGCCGTAATAACCATAGTCCCATTGCGTTGTTGCAGCGGCTATCCATGGGATCACGGCGCAATGCCTCCTGATAATAATCGCGAGGGTCGAAAGTGGCGTGACGGTACTGCTCCAAATGGAGAGCTGTGAGGTACAACTGTTCGTTGCTCTCTATTTCGGAAGGCAGTTTGGCTGCTTTGGCGGGTTCAGGAATGGGTTTCTTAGTAGCGGGTTCCGGCTTCCAATCGACCAATATTTTGCCATCGGCCGAAACGACAGCCATCTCAAAATCGGTGGGTTCGAATCCCAACCCCACCCGAATTTTCTTCTCGTACGAGGTAGCCGGATGAAAATCGAAGGTATCGTTCAGAATCTCCCCGGAGCTATGACGCAGAATCACTTTTGCACCGGACCAGACACCTGTGGTGTAAGCCTTTACAATGGCTGTATCCTCTTCGAATTCCAGGTTTACCATCGCCTCTTTGGTGGCATTCTTCACCACACCCAGATCGCGGTATGGCATAAAATATTGGCTGAAAGATTTTTCTTCGCCCGGCATCAGCCATGAAAAATCGGGCTGGTTATCGGTATAGACGCCACACATCAACTCGATATAGGGGCCATCTTCGTCGGTGAGATTACGATCCCAGGCCCGGCCAAAATCGCTGTGACCCCAGGTCCACTGTTTTTTACCGGGCGAAACATGGTGATTGGCCACGTGCAAAAGCCCGCCCCGGGTGTCGTTTTCGTATCCTCCCACAAAGTTGTATTTGGAGTTAACGGCCATGTACGAAGTGGGGACCGGAATATTTTTATAGCGTGAAATATCCGTTCCCGGCGAATAATCCACCTTATAGTAGGTTCCTTTGGCAATGGGGAATTCGGAAACGTCGCGTTTGCCATGATCGAAAACGGCATTCACATCGGGAGGAAAAACCGACTGATAGTAATCGTTAACCTTAACAGCCGGATTGGCCCACCACAGAAATGTCTGTGGAAAATCGGTGCGGTTCAGCAACTTCACCTTGATTTCGAGATAGGCTTTATCCGGATACAGCGTAAAACCGGCCATCCCCCGGGTACGAAACATACGTTCCACCTCGCTGCACCATACAGTAACACTTCCATCGGCATTTTCGACAATGCAATAATCGACCGGTTCGAAAGTGGAGGGACGGTGATGTTGTGGCCAGTTAAACTCCAGGCCACCGGAAATCCAGGGGCCGGTCAGACCCACCAGTGCAGGTTTAATCACCTGATTATAATAGATAAAATGGCGTTCCTTGGTTTTATCGTAAGCCATCTGAACACGCCCTCCCAACTCAGGCAGAATCATAATCTTCAGATACTGATTCTCGAGGAACAGCGCATTCCACTCTTTATCCACCCGCTCATCCAGAATTTTATCAATCACCGGATGCGGATAGACAGCGCCGCTGCTGCCCTGATAAACCCGTTTCTCCAGAAACATCGGATTCTTTTCGGGACTGCCGATTCCATAGGTGGGAATCGTTACTTTTTGGGACCAGGAAATAACTTTCATATGTAATGCTCTAATGCTCTAATGCTCTAATGCTGCGCTTCGCGCGGATGTGATGATGTGAGGATGTGAGGATGTGAGGATGTGGATGACGCAGAATGTAGCTGTTTGGAGGTAACTACCTTTGAGACAACCGGATAAGTTGGGCGGGGACCCATCGCTCTCAATGAGCGCTAAAAAGAGGAGCTGTTTGAGCGAAGCGAGTTCTCCTCTTTTAGTGAATGAGAGCGCGAATGGGTCGACAAACTTATTTTGTCTCAAAGGCAGTTACCTCCAATTAGGCGGAATCCATAGGCAGCATCACAACCGGTTAATTTGTCAGACTTTTAATCAGTTCGGGGGTGAGGGCAGTTTCGGGCTGGAAGGCGGCTCCTGCCATGTAGGTTTTCAAGCTATAGAGCAGTTGTCGGGCTTCGGGACGTTGGTCGATGTCGGTGGTCAGGTCGATTCCGGAAATCAGGATTTTGCCTTTCCCTACTTTGCCTTCTACCAGCAGGGCGAGGGGCCGGTTGGTGACCCAATCGTCGATGACCCTTACAATGGGTTTCAGGTTTGCAGGGAAAGCGGCCAGATCTATCGCGCCTGAATGACTCATGGCATCCCACCACTGGTAATTGCTGTGGTAGTCGGTGGGAAATCCGGCCAGGGCCGGATGAGCGGGGTTACACAGGATACCCAGGGTGTGGGGCGCCTGTCCCTGTGTCCAGGCTGTATTCCAGAAGATGGAGGAGAATCCGATGGCAATGTCACCGCCCATCTCTTTCGAAAGGGTTCCTTTTGCCAGGTTGAGCAATACGATACCCCCATCCTGTACATATTGCTGTGTGGCCTCATCCAGTTTTTGAACGATCTGAATCTTTTCTTCACCCGGAATCGTTGCCTGATTTTCCGGATAGACCCAAAAATCCCAACTGTTGCTGTTTCCGTCTACCGAAACCTGCAGTACCAGGCTGGCGGGACGGGTTATGGAATCCAGAGCGAATGCAACTTTTCCGAGCGCGAAGCCGTTACCCAGGGGAATATCCACTTGAGCCAACGTTCCTGACTTCAGTACCTTTCCTGCACGGTCGGAAATCTTCCATTCGGGAACAGAGGCGGTAAGGGGTTCGTCACCATAATGAGCCACCTCAATGGCTGCCTCGAAGGTTTCGGCAGTGGTATAAACCAGTTTATTCATGCGCGCCAGTGGAACGGTTGCTCTGCAAAAACGGCTGTATTCGGCCGGAGTAATGTATCCTTTTTCGCCCCAGAACGGATCGAGAACACCTACCAGAGCCGATCCCTGTCCGGGGAAATCATGCAGATCGAGCAACTGAAAACCGCCAAAATCTTTGGTTCGCAGGGCCGCTTCAATATCGGCTTTATAACACAATGCCTGCAGCTTGCCCGAGGCCAGCAAGAAACTGTCGGCCAGATGCGCCATCCCCTTGTCTTTCAGGTTTTCCTGAAACAGTTCAAGATTTCTGGCTTTCAACACCCCATCGTATTTGGCTATCTCCTTAAAATTGGGGTAGACGCACCATTGCCCGATTTCGTGGCTGACAATAGGCTGCGGGAATTTTTGGTTGTACCCCGACCAATCGTATGCACTATTCGGCGCCTTACCGTTTATGATACTGCCTGTGCCCTCACCCCAACGCTGGATCCGGGGCTCCGAATCGCTCAGATAATCGTTAACCGGCAAATTGGGCCAACCGCCGCCAGAGGTGTAAATACGACGGTTGTCTCTGCTTTTCCAAAAACTGACAAATTCGGTCAGGAATGCGTTTGCATTTCTTCCGCCGGGCTCGTTCCCATAAGCCATCATACAAAACGAAGGATGATTGCCATATTCTTCGATCATGCGCCGGCTCTCTTCATACAAGTAGGTATCGAACGGTTTCCCGTCGCCCAGAGAAGTAGACTGATTGGCCCAGGAAGAGCACTCCACATGCAGGTAGAAGCCAAGCTGATCGGCTGCTTCGAAGGCGGCTTTGGGCGGACACCACGAATGGAACCGGAAATGGTTTAAGCCATGATCGCGGGCTACCTGAAAGATGCGTAGCCACTCGTTTACATCGGTAGAAGGATAGCCGGTTTTAGGGAATATGGCACACTCTAACGTTCCTCGCAGATAGAGGGGCTTGCCATTGATCTGCATCTGTTTCCCGACGGTTTTTATTTCGCGCATTCCGAAGGTTGTAACAACCCCGTCGGTTTTCCCAGAGGCATTATCTTGCAGATTTACCGATAAGGAATAGCGCCGGGGATGAAACTCACTCCAGAGTTTTACCTTCGAACCCATTTCCAGCGTAAGCGAAACAATATTTTCGCCCTCCTCCAGCACGAAATTTTCCGAAACCTTCTTTCCGGTCTCTTTGACCTTGAGCCCTATTTTCACCGAGCCGGTTTGCGCCGGGGGATTCAGAACACTGATTTTTACAGTAATCCTGTTTGTCTGAATATCAGGGAAAACCTGCACATTCTGAATGTGAACCATCGGACGGGCCTCCAGAAACATCTGTCCAACAATGCCGTTCCAGTTGCTTTGTGTATGATCAGAGATACTGTGCGAGTTGATTCCCGGATCTATCTCTTTCACCCGGTTATCAACGCAGATGGTGATTCGGTGCTTCCCGGGTGTTAACATCCTGGTCAGGTCGTATTTATGGGGAGTTCCCAACGAATTTTGCATACCCGCCTCCTGATCGTCTACCCACAGGCGGCTCTCCCAATGACACCGTTCCAGGAAAAGACCCACAGACTCTCCGTTCCAGTTCTCGGGAATCACCACCTCTTTCTGATACCAGGCAGCGCCTTTGTAATATTTCACCGGCTGAAGCCAAAACGGAATTTTGATATTCCCGGGCTGGCGAAATTTTGCATACTCATCCTTATAAAAGAAGGAGCTGTCGACAATTTGACCTGTCCAAGGGGTTTGCAGAGAGATATCGTCCCCTTTTAAGTTCGAAGCCATAGAACCCGGAAGGGTGACACTATCCGTCAACTCCTGGTTAAACCATTTGCCGGCAACGCCCTGATCGAGCGAATCGATGGCAAACTTCCAGGTACCGGAAAGATCGATTCGTTCTTGATCAACAGGTTTTTGACAAGCGGAAAGAAGAAAAGTAAGCGCCGCAGTAAGTAAGATTCTCGTTTTCATCGCATCGTAATTTTCAGGTTGCTACTAATCAGAAACAGCTTTTCCGGGCAATATCTCCCGTTCAATGGCCTCAAGCGTTTTCCCCTTGGTTTCGGGCACTTTTTTCAGAATAAACCAGAAACCCGAAAGACAAATGAAGGCGTACAGCCAAAAGGTTCCGCCGGCATGAAGCCAGTCATTCAGAATAGGAAATGTATAGGTCAGTACAAAACAGGCAACCCACAAAGCAGTGGTGGCAATGGCCATCGCAGCTCCGCGAATGCTGTTTGGGAAAATCTCCGACAACACTACCCAGGTAATGGGAGCCAGTGTCATAGCATAAGTGGCAATGGCAAGCAATACCAAAAGCAGTATAGGTAACCCGTTTACTGCAAAAAAGTAACTTGCACCCAGTACCAGATAGATTGCAGAAAGGCCGAACGAACCCAGCAAGAGTAACTTCCTGCGGCCCCAACTGTCGACAATCCGCATGGCAACCAGTGTAAAGATCAGGTTTACAGTACCCGTAATCACAATATTGAAAAGCATATCATTCACAGAGTACCCTGCCGCCGTAAAGATCTCTTCGGCATAATTAAAAATCACATTGATGCCGCACCATTGTTGAAAAACAGCCAGCACTATGCCCAATATCAACACCGGACGCACTCTTGCCGAGCGCAATGTCTTCCAATCGATTTTCGATTCAGAACCCTTTAACGTATCGGTAATCTCTTTTTGTTCGTCCGTGGCGTAGCGCGTACCGCCAATTCGCTTCAGGATAGAGAATGCCAGATCCGATTTCCCCGATTTGGTCAAATAACGGGGACTTTCGGGAATAAAAAAAGACAAAACAAAAAAGAGCAAAGCCGGTACGGTGCCGGCCCAGAACATCCATCGCCAGCCCGACTGTCCATTCCACGAGTTCAGGATAAATTCATCGGTAGCCCCATCGGGCACCACCTCTGCTATCAGATAATTGGTAATCTGAGCCGATAAAATTCCCAACACAATGGTAAGCTGATTCACCGAAACCAGCCGTCCGCGCATAGCTGCCGGCGAAATCTCGGCAATATACATGGGCGAGATGGCCGATGCCAAACCAATTCCGAGCCCTCCTATCAGGCGATACATAATGAACAGGGTAAACTGATTTGCCGCACCGGTGCCCAATGCCGCAATAGTAAAAAGTGCCGCAGCAGTGATCAGCGGCATTTTTCGGCCCAGACGGTCGGTAAGATATCCCGACATCAAAGCGCCCACCAGACAACCAATCAGAGCACTACTCATGGCCCAGCCCTGCAGATAGGGCGATTGCACAATGTCGAAATAGCGTTCGTAAAAAGGTTTGGCTCCTCCGATGACCACCCAGTCGTAACCAAACAGTAATCCACCCATGGCCGAAACCAAGGTGATACCTATAATAAAACGCTGGTTGAAATGTGATGTATCCACGATTGCTGAATTAAATGAAATCAAAAATAGGGTGTGGTATGAGGAAAAAGAATACAGTATCTTACGAATATATGGATTATTTTATCATTCCCGGAATAAAAAAGTGGCTTGATTACAGCATCTAATTAAGCAAATACTGTAACTTTGAAAACAGAAGGGATAAAACACCATTACGCAGTCAGCTATTCGTCGTGAAGAAGAAAGATGGATTTCCGGGCCAGATCAGCTTTGTAATTCCGGAACGCATCCTGGCATTGATCACCGGAAATGCGCTTATCGCCGATTTGTATATCACCGATATCGGCTATTACCCGCAGGCGCGTCACCACTACAGAGAACGGCCTTCGGGGAGTATGCAGTATATCCTGATCTATTGTGTAGAGGGAGAGGGCGAAATCCGGACAAATAATACCGCACAAACCCTGGGTGCCGACCAATTTTATATGATTCGGGAAGGTGTACCGCACGCATACCGATCGGACGGTCAAAAACCGTGGTCTATCTACTGGATCCATTTTGCGGGAAGCAAGGCTGATGCCTATGCCCGGTTTTGCGGGCAGGTTCATGCCCTTGAAAGGAGCAGGACCTCTCGCACCAACGACCGCATAGAGCTCTTCTCCGAGATCTTTCGCAACCTCGACCGCGGATTCAGCCTCGAAACCCTCGAATATGTAAACCAATGCCTTCCCCACCTGTTGGCATCGTTTACCCATTTAAGTCAGTTCAGGCTGATCATGGAGTCGGGCGAAAAAGACCCTTTGGCACGAAGCATAAATTATATGTTGGAAAACCTGACAAAAAAGCTGAAACTCTACGAGATAGCCACCGAAACCGGGCTGTCGGCATCGCATTTATCCAGACTGTTTACATCAAGAACCGGACACGCGCCCATCGAATATTTTATCCAGCTCAAAATGCAACGGGCATGCCGCCTGCTCGACAATTCGGGTTGGACCGTTGCCGATGTGGCACGAGAAACCGGTTTCGAAGACCCGTTCTACTTTTCGCGGGTATTTCGGAAAGTGATGGGGATGTCGCCCAATGCCTACCGGAAACGAGTTAAATAAACCATGAGGCCGATTTCTATCTGTTTTTGTCCGAAATATGTTTTTGCTTCAAAACCACATACGATATGTTTGTACTATCAACGTTTCAATCACTCCCCCTATGAAAAGAGATAATCCGAACGTATATCGTTCGCCCGAGAAGCAGATCCGCTGTCTGTTTCTTTCTGTTGCATGCATCCTGCTCTTCCTGGCAGGAAAGATGCCGGCACAATCTTTACCCTTCCAAAATGAATATGCCTTTGGATTGGATGTGTCGTTTGTGAAACAACAACAGGATCGCGCCACAAAGTATTATGACCTGGATGGAACCGAAAAACCTCTTTTGCAAATCTTTCGTGAGCATGGATACAACTGGGGAAGAATCATGATTTGCAACGAGCCTACCTCACGGTTTCTTCCGCAAAATCTGGACTACGTGATTGATGCCGCAAAGGAGATCAAAAAATACGAATACAAATTCTTGCTCGACATGATGTTTTCGAATGGCTGGGCCAATCCCATGACCCAGCCCACCCCCTCATCGTGGACGGAAATGTCGCACAAAGAGCGGGTCAAAGCCGTTTACGACTACGTGTACGACACCATGCTGAAGTTAAAGAACGAAGGGGTTCTCCCGGAGATTGTACAAATTGGCAATGAGATTGGGAACGGATTTTTGTGGCCCGACGGACGTATCGATTATGCTCATCCCTCCGAGAGCAAATGGCAAAATGTAGCCGACTATCTCAATGCGGGTGCAAAGGCCATCAGAAGTGTTCAAGACAAAGATCATGCAGTAAAGATCATGCTGCACGTTGATCATGGCGGCGATCTGGAGATGACACAGACCTTCTTCGATACCATGAAAAAGTTGAAAGTCGATTACGATATCGTCGGATTCTCCTTTTATCCCTGGTCGCACGGTACGCTGCTCGATCTGAGAGATAATCTCAGGCTTACCGCATTGCGTTACCACAAGGAGATTATTGTGGTTGAAACCGGTTACTATTGGAAACCCAGCAGCTATTTCAAAGATCAGCCTGCACCTTATGCTGAAACTCCCGAAGGACAAAAAGCCTGGTTTCAGGCAGTCAACGAGGTGGTTATGGATACGCCGGAGGGTTTAGGCAAAGGGGTATTCTGGTGGGAACCGATGCAACGCGGAAGAGGGTTTTTCGATGATCAGACCCGGGTTGCAAAACCCATCGTCGGCGCATTCGAACCCTATGCGCTGCCGCTAAAAAGAGCCGACGGACAAACCCGGATCCAATGAAAAAGAGCCTTCTGTTAAGCCTCCTGTTGCTTTCAGTTATCACAATTCGGTTGGCGGCTAAGGAGTATGTGGTAGATGCCAGAGGAGCGCAAAAGCCGCTGCGTTCGTCGCACCTGAAAATGGGCGGAAGTAACTTGTTGGGCGAATCGATTGAGATAAACAACTACTATCTGTCGATCGACAAAAAGCCCGCTATTCCGGTAACCGGAGAGTTCCATTTCTCCCGGTATCCCAATCAGTACTGGGAAGAGGCCATACAGAAGATGAAAGCGGGGGGTATTTCCATGATTGCCACCTACGTTTTCTGGAATATGCATGAAGAGCTGGAGGGACAGTTTAATTGGACCGGCGACAATAACCTCAGGAAATTTATTGAGTTATGTGCCGCCCGGCAGATGAAAGTGATTCTTCGGATTGGCCCCTTTTGCCACGGAGAGATCCGAAACGGGGGGCTTCCCGACTGGCTCCTGGGCCGGGCGCTGACCATCCGATCGAACGATCCGGCCTATCTGGCCTATGTCGACAGGTTGTATCGTCAGATAGGCCGGCAAGTAAATGGACTGCTGTTCAGGGATGGCGGCCCCATCATTGCCATTCAGCTCGAAAATGAATACCAGCACTCCGCGGCGCCCTGGGGATTAACCTATCCCGGCCAGCCGCACGATTTCACCGCCTCGGAACAGGATAGAGCGCAGACACAGGAGGGAGTGGGCATATCGCAGCAAACTAACCCTTACGCCGAACTGGGGAACCGGCATATGTCGGTATTAAAATCGCTGGCGCAAAAAAACGGGCTGATTGCCCCTCTTTATACGGCAACAGGGTGGGGAAATGCGGCGGTAATCGAGAACGAAACCCTGCCGGTTACGGCAGCCTATCCTTATCCCGGCTGGGCTCCGGCAGCACTCTCCGACTTCTATCTCTATTCGCACCTGCAAAAAAAGCCGGATTACTCGCCGGTACGATACAAACCAGATGACTATCCCTACTTTGCTGCCGAAATTGGAGGGGGTATCATGGGTACCTATACACGCAGGCCGGTTATTCCGGCCAAAAGCATGGATGCCCTGATTAACCGTTTTCTGGGAAGCGGAGCCAACGGCGTTGGCTACTATATGTACCATGGAGGGTCGACCCCGAAAGGAAAGCAATTCTTTTTTAGTGATGAGGCCTATGGGTACCCAAAAATCTCATACGATTTTCAGGCGCCCCTGTCGGAATACGGAAAACCCGTTGCATCGTTCCACCGGCTCAAACTCCTTCACTACTTCCTTAACCGTTTCGGAGAGATTCTGGCTCCCATGCAGGTTGTACTTCCCGAAAATGCCGATCTGATCAAGGCGGGCGATAAGGATTTGCGATTTGCGGTCAGAACCAATGGGAAGTCAGGATTTCTCTTTATGAACAATTTTCAGGATCATCAGGAACGAGAGGATATATCCGACATCCGTTTTACCCTAAAACTGGAAGATCAAGAGCTATTCATTCCCGAAACAGGCGGGTTTACCCTGAAAAAAGAGGAGAATGCCATCCTCCCCGTTAACCTGCAACTGGACAATATCCAACTGAACTATGCCACTGCGCAACTCCTGACCTCGGGTAAAGATGCCAAAGGAGAATTCTTCCTCTTTTTTGCTCCGGAAGGAATCCAACCTGAATTTTCTATCCGGAAAAGAAAAGGACAATCGGTACAGGGGCTCCATTGCCAGATCACGCAGAATAACAGCCGCTGGCTGATCAAAGCACTGGACAATTCCGGATCGGAAATCACCGTCAAAGAGGGCAATAAAGAGACAAGAATTCTGGTTTTCGACAAACAAACCGCCTTAACATGCTGGATTGTCAAAAACGGAGCGTACGATCAACTGATTATAACGGAGGCCGTTCCCCTTCAAAACAGGGAAACCGTTGAGCTTATTTCAACTGACAACGCACGCATTGACTGCAAGTTCTATCCTGCACTGAGCAAAGCCCCGAAGATGGATACCGGAACCCTCACTGAGCAAAAGGAGAATTCCGGAATCTACTCCCATTTCCATATTAGCCTGCAAGCACAATCGGTTCCATACAAAGCTACACGTGTGGGAAATAAACTTGCAGTCGATATCTCTTCAGGTATGCCGACAGGAGTAAAAGATATTATTTGTCGGATCAACTATCAGGGCGACACCGGACAAGCGTTTCTGAACGGAGAACTCATTGCCGACAATTTTTACAATGGAATACCCTGGAATATCGGATTGAAAAAATTCCTGGAGAAACCGGAGGCAAAAGAGCTGGTGTTCTATTTCAGGCCCATGTACAAGGAGGCAGAATGCCTGCAGGACCTGCCACCCCATCTTCTGCCCGCATTTAATGAGCAGGGACAATTCCTGACTATCGGCAACCCGGAATTTTCTATAGAGTACAGCGTAAAACTCGCGTTCTAACGATCAATTAACCACCTTATACCCTCTCCAACCGTAGTAAGCGCAAACAATAAAGCATACTAACGGAACAATGTAAGCCAACATGTAGAACTGTGGGTTAATATCCATCAGATGACCCGTGAGCGGAGGAAATACCACATTCCCCACAATCGCCATGACCAGAAATGCCGATCCGCTCTTGGTCTTGCTTCCCAATCCGTCCAGTGCCAGGGAAAACTGCGTTGGATACATAATAGACATAAAGAACGAAACTGCGAGCATGGCATATAACCCCACCATCCCGCCAAAGGACATAATCACACCACACAGCGCCACGTTGGCAAGGGCGTAAACCACCAACATATTCTGTGGCTTGAACTTAACCATTAACAGGGTTCCAATCCAGCGTCCCATCAGAAAAGCGAGCATATAGAATCCGAAGTAGGTGGTAGCAGTACTTTCGGCAAGGCCAACGTATTTACAACTATAGATCAGAAACATGGCGTTGATGGCTGTCTGACCGCCGTTGTAAAAGAACTGTGCAATGACTCCCCAGCGAAGATGCGAACGATTAAGCACCTTAAAATCAATCAGTTTCTCTCCATGAAGATCACCCTCCTCATGCTCGCCTTCCTTAATTTTAGGCAGGTGTGAAAACACAAAGATCAGGGCAATCACTATCAGTACAACCGCCAATACCAAGTAGGGCAGTTTCATAGCATTGGTCTCAAACTGCACGAATCCTTCCCAACCTCCCGGATAGTCGGCAGGTATAGTTTTCGAAGTATAGTCTTTCCCGCTCAGTACCAGCTTGCTCAGAAACATAGCCGCGATAAACGCCCCCAACCCGTTAAACGACTGAGCCAGGTTGAGCCGACGCGGAGCCGTTTCCGGATTGCCCAGAACGGTAACGTAAGGGTTGGCAGCCGTTTCGAGAAAGCACATTCCGGTTGCAATGATAAAAAAGATGGCCAGATAGGCCCAGTACTGCTGAATAGCAGTGGCGGGGAAGAAGAGCAATCCGCCGAACGAAGCGATTAACAATCCCATGATGATTCCGGCCTTGTAGCTGTACCGTTTCATAAACATGGCAATCGGAATGGGAAAGATGAAATAGGCTATCCAATAGCATGCTTCGGTCAGCGATGCCTGGAAGGCACTCAACTCGAATGTCTTCATCAACTGCCGTATCATGGTCGGCAACAGATTACTACTAATAGCCCAAATAAAGAACAGGCTGAATATCAGGATCAGGGAGATAATATTTTTATTTTTCATGCGTCTGTTATTTTACCTTCCACCAGTCAAAGTTAAACATTTGCTGACCTTCGCCTTTAAAGAGAAGACAGATATCGTGAATACCTTGGGTCTTGGCTATCTTACAGGAGTGTTCGGCCCAACGGGTAAGATCTCCGGTAGCTTTAACCGGACAGACACCTAAGAGGGGCCCGTCCACTCCGTTCAGCCTGATTTCTATGGATCCGCCTGCGGAAACCGCACCGGCAAATGCACTAAACCGGGTAGCCCCCTTGCCAAAATCGACACTGCGAACGGTCAGATAATCGCCATTCTCAATCTGGCTAACATAGACTCCGGAGATGCTGTCGGAAGCCGTTTTCAG
>CAYVJA010000011.1:46499-55326 GCA_964451605.1 uncultured Bacteroidales bacterium
CCTCTTTGGTAGGCGCCATCAGGGGGATGGTGCCATCGGCGTTGAACTCGAAAGGTTCTATACACACCGAGCGTTTAAAACCTCCGCCACCGGGAAGGGCGCCGTTGTGGTAGAAAAGATACGGTTTCCCTTTAAAATCAATCAAACCGGGATGGTTGGTAAATGCCCCTCCTCTTTGAATAACATGCATAATGGTATCGCGATACTCCCATGGGCCGGTAATGGTTTTCCCGGTAGAATAGGCCAAATGTTCGGGAACACCGCCGGCGGGATAGAGCAGATAAAAGAGATCTTTGCGCTTGTAGATCCAGGGACCCTCTTCGTACGAGGAGGGTCGCTTGTCGACATCTTTGGTCCGAATGTAGAAGCCCTCTTTGGTAAGCGGAACCTGCACCACACCCACCTCCTTGTTGTAAGAGACCATATCGTCGTTCAGTTTCACATACCAAAGATTGGGGTTACCCCAGTAGAGGTAGGCCTGTCCGTCGTCGTCGATAAAGACAGTCGGATCGATGTAACCGTATCCTACGAGCAGCGGCGCACCGATGGCATCCTTAAAGGGGCCGGTAGGCGAATCGGAAACGGCCACCCCAATGGCATTCCCTCCGTTCTTCTGGTTTACCGGAACATAATAATAGAACTTCCCGTTTCTGTACACGCATTGTCCTGCCCAGGCATCGCCACGAGCCCAAGAAAAATCTTTGTACGATAATACCGTTCCGTGATCGGTCCAGTTTACCATATCGGCCGACGAGAAACAGAACCAATTGTTCATGGTAAAGAAATTTCGCACCGTTACATCCTCATCGTGCGAGGTGTAAACATACACTCTGCCGTTGTGCACCATAGGCGCAGGATCGGCGGTGTAATGGGTTTGAACAATGGGGTTTTGGGCAACGGCCAGCTGCATGGCAAGGCCCAGACCAAGAAGTGTGAAGGTTGACGTAGTACGCATAAGTATAGATATAAACGGATTATTCAATAGACTACTGTTGTTGTGATTCTCTTCTATTCAACGACTCATCCATAAAAAGTGCCGAGGGTTGATAACCTCCCCAATCAATCACCAACTTCTCGAACACAATTCCCGGATCGAGCGGGGTGAGGGTAAGTAAATGGGTTCCATCGGATGTAACCGGCACTTCGAGTTTTACCTGTTTTTCAATCACCCGGCGAGCCACCGTGGGATAAAACCGGGAGTAGATATTTTCGGGTTTCTCGTTGAGATCGGCGTTGAAATTCACCTCCACTGCTTCGGCACCTTCGAAACCCGCCCGATAGCGGTGGCCATTTCGGTTACTAAATGCCAGGGTCGATTTTACCACCACATGCACAGTAACCGAACGCAAATCGGGAGGTAAGCTCATTTTATAAGAAATAGAGGCACCCTCAACCGGAAGCGAATAGGGCATTACGGCCACTCCTCCGAGGGTGCGTCCGGCAAAGGGGATGGCAGTCCACCTGGCTTCGGCAGCCTCTTTCAGCGAATAATAGTGAGGGGCCTCTATGGCAATATAACCTGCCGAGGCCGAAAAGAGGTAGTTCCCCACCGCATTTTCGGGTTCGGCAATACGGAATACCTGGGGCAATCGGTCGGCAGGAAAATTATCGTTCCACGAGGTATACCCAATCTTTTTCTGACTCATCATGTTTTTCCACTTACCGCCCGACATCACTTCGTTGTAATCGGTGCTGAGTTCGGCGTCTCTGGCAAAACAGCGTTCCACCTTGTCGGCCCAGGCATTGGCCTCCGGATTTCCGGCCGCATGAAGGGCATGGTTCATGGCCTGCGCATAATACATCTCGTAGAGATTGGCCATGGCCTGCACCGGATAGAGAATCAGCTGCTTGTAGGCATCACGATAGTCCGGTTCAAGGCTCAGGTATTGTCGCAGTGCTTCGGCCTCCAACTTGATATATTCGTCCGACACACGCTTCCACTCGCCTGTGGCCAGATTATAGGTGCGGCGATCGAGCATCTCGGGGGTAACCCGTCCATTATACTGGCAATAGAGGTTCAGGATTCGGGCGGCCTCTTCGGCCTGATCGTTGCCAAATTGACGGGCACAGAAAAGCCGGGTATGATCCAAAAGCGTTCCGGCCTGATATCGCTCCGGATTCCACGCCATATCCAGAAAAAGGGTAATGGGATACTCCATGGGCTTAATGTCGCCCACGTTGAGTACCCAAAGTTTATCCACGCCATACTCGTACGTGAGTTGCAGCTGCTCCCACATATGCTGAACAGGGGTCACATAGAGCCATTTGGAATTGCGCGGCGCCCCCACATAATCTACATGGTAATAGATGCCCCAGCCCCCGGGATGCTTCCGTTCTTCGGCATTGGGCAACCGCCTGACATTTCCCCAATTGTCATCGCTCAAGAGAATAATCACATCGTCGGGCACCCGCAACCCCTGGTCGTAATAGTCGAGCACCTCCTTGTAGAGTGCCCACACCTGCGGCGTTTCGGCCGCAGGTTTTCCGGTTACCTTCTCGATGATTTTTCGCTGATTTCTCATCACCGTTTCCAGTAGTTTCACATCGGTCTCTTTCGACATGGCCTCATCGCCATCGCCCCGCATACCTATAGTGATCAAATCCTCCTTTTCCTTGACGCGTTCTATCCCTTCGCGGAAAAATTGATCGATTACCTTAGCGTTAGTACCATAATTCCAGGCTCCCGAAGCACCCCCTCTTCTTGCCCACTCCTGATGATTCCGGGCCATGGGTTCGTGGTGCGAGGTTCCGATAATGACCCCCATCTCATCGGCCAGCCGGCTGTTCACAGGGTCGTCCTGGTAGAAAGCCCATCCCCACATGGCCGGCCAGAGAAAATTACCCCGCAGACGAAGAATCAACTCAAAGACCCGGGCATAAAAGCGGTGATCGCCATAATCGGTTCCATAGGTATGCTTTACCCACCCGGTTAGACAGGGCGCCTCATCGTTGATAAAGATACCCCGGTACTTCACGGCCGGTTCGCCCCGGGTATAGATTCCGGGCTTTACATAGAGGTTGGTTTTCCTGGCAATGGGCACATCGGCCCACCAGTACCAGGGCGAAACCCCGATCTGTTCCGAAAGATCGTAAATGCCATAGATGGTACCCCGTCTGTCGCTTCCTGCTATCACCAGCGCACGCTCTACGCCCGGCATCGGATTTGCGACCGAGGTTATAATAAATTTTTCCCATTTCCCCCTCAGTGCGGTATCGTCCAACACCTTACGGCGAACCAGATCGTCAATCACCTTACTTTTGCCCAACGTCCCGGCAATGATAAGCTGCGCTGTGGTGCCTGTCTGGTCTACGTGCAACGCGGGCCTGGTTCCCGACACCTTTTCGATATCGTCCTGCAAATTTTTGTACGCCGTCAAAACGCCCCGATCATCGTCGGAACCGATCAGCATGGCCGACGATTTTCCTCCGGAAGTGATGCAGAAATAGCCTTGTCCATACTGTTCCGCCAAATAGTTCAAGCTGTCGGAGAGAGCAAAAACGGGTAAAACCGGCGATAACCAAAGAAGAAGTAAAAGAAGTGTCTTGTACATACCATCCATTATTGTTGGGTATCGGCCCATTTGGCTCCCTCGGGCGTTCTTCGCCAGGCAAAGTAGCTATCTAATACCCGCAACGAAGCTTCGTCGGGCACCGGACCGGCCGCCACCACCGGTCCCAGATAGATCACAGAGGGCTGCTGTTCGGAAAACTGAGGCCAGGGAGTCAACCCCTCACCGTTGGGATCGCCATTTTTTACAAATTGGGTCCAATAATTGCCCATAAGCTCCGACATATTGCGGTCTGCATCGGAGGTTCCACCCCGTTGGCTCCTGACATGCATAAAGACGTAGGCCACATCGGCACCGTGGGGCGTTCCGTGATCGGCCTGCGAAGATTCGGCAAGGAAGAGCGGATGTTGATCGAAATAGTATACGAAAACCTTCGACGTTCCGGTTTTCGATTGTAATCGTGCCCAACTCCAGGTGTGCCAGCCAAAGGCGGCATCGCGCATCAGATTCCTTGCACTCCGCGGCACACTCGTCTCGCCGGCAGGATAGGCCTTTAACAGGGTATCGGCAAAAGGACCGAACCTGCGTGCAACGCCGTCGGCAAACTCCTGTGCGTTACGACCGGCCGAAAAACTCAACCCTTCGTCCGAATTGTATCCCGCCAGAATAGCTACATCGTTATATTTTTTAGCCTCATAAAGCGTGTACTGATCGCCGGGAATCACATACCCGTCGACGATGGGCCATGCACCCCCCATTCCCATACCCATAGGAAGCTTTCCGGCCTCCACCTTACGCAAATCGGCAATCGAAGTGGCACCGGCATTACGTACATACGCTATGCCATCCTGCTCAGCCTGAGCCAATGTCTTCATATTCTCACCCGGATAGGTTTGCGCCCGGGTAGGCCCAAACGACCCCCCGCTCTGCGAGATGGCACCCCGAAACAATCCTTTAGCCAGGGGAGAGGCGCACAACATACTAACCGAAATAGCACCTGCCGACTCGCCAAAAATGGTAACCTTATCGGGATCGCCCCCAAAGGCAGCAATATTCTTTTTCACCCATTGCAGGCCGGCAATCTGATCGAGCAATCCATAGTTCCCCGATACTCCCTGCGAGTTCTCGGCGCTCAACTCAGGATGTGCCAGAAAACCAAGTTGACCCACCCGATAGGCAATAGTAACCAGTACAACCCCCTTCCGCGCCAGATGTTCACCGTTGTGCACCGGATCGGAGGTCGATCCAAAACTGAAGCCACCCCCGTAAATCCACACCATAACCGGCAATTTCTCTTTCGGCGATCGGGCAGGTGTCCATACATTGAGGTAGAGACAATCTTCGCTTTTGCCCGATGCCGGATTTCCTCCTTGCATGGGGGCCGGGGCAAACTCCCTTGCTGGTTTTACTCCATGCCACTTTTCAACCGGCTGCGGAGCCTTCCAGCGCAAATCACCAACCGGAGGCGCTGCAAAAGGAATCCCTTTGTAAATAGCCAGATCGGAGGTGACAGTTCCCTCAATCACGCCCCCTTCAACACGGAGCTGACCGGGCTCAAGCGTTGTGCACGATGCGGTTACCATTGCAACTACCAGCGCCAAAAGAAACGTTTTAGTCTTCATCTCCTTGCGAATCAGTTAACTGTTTTTTCAGTAAAAAGCCTTACATCCACCGACTCTCCGAGCACCCTGTACCCCTCGGCATTGGGGTGAAGCCAGTCGTTAGAGTACTCCTTACGCAATCGAATCGTATCGGCCGGATCGCGGAGGGCCTTGTCGAAATCGAGGCAACTATCAAAATTGCCGGGCTTACGTATCCAAAGGTTCACCTCCTGCCTGACCGCTTCATGTTCGGGAGAGTAGTATCCATGCCCTTTAAAAGGGGTAATGGTTGCGCCAAAAATGGGCAGGCCGGCCTCCCGGGACCTGGAAATCAGGGTTGAAAGGGCTCCGATTACCTTTTCGGCCGAAGCACCCCCTCCAATGTCGTTTACCCCGTAAAAAACAATGGCAAAACCCACCCCTGACTGCTCCAGGATATCCTTCCTAAAACGCGATACCCCGGAAGTGGTAAGCAGGGTGGCCCCGATTCCCATATTTACCACCCCGATGTGTGCGGTAGCTGAGTCGGAAAGCAACCTCTCCGAAAGGATATCGGTCCATCGGTTCATCAGGCCGCCGTGCAAGCCGTATCCATCGGTAATGGAGTTGCCAAGCACCGCTACGGTAAGTGCCGACGGAGGGGCCAACACCTCAATACCCTGAATATGATACCACCTTTCAATGGGCACTCCCTCCGAAAAGAGAGGATTGGCCGATTGATTTCCGGTCAGAATATAGGAGTCGGCACGCGATCCGTAATGATGGGTCATGTCGGGTGCCGTTTTGCAGGCTCCGTACCAGGTAGAAATGGCCATATGCATACCCGGAGTGAGCCGGAAAGCAACCGGATCGGAAGTAATCTCCGAAAAGGGAGCCAGCGTCACCTCCTCCTTTCCCCCGAAGGCCACTTTGGTGATTGACTTGTCATCGACTGCCGATTTCCCCTTTTCCAGAAGTGCAGCCAGCGTTACCGCCTTCAGCGTTACAGGCGTGGCAGAGGTGACGTTCGAAAATTTGAGCCTGAGCGTATCTCCTCCAATTGATACCCGAACCACCTGCCGGAGCGTATTATTCTCGAGATAGGGCGCCGGAGGCGTATTGGTGCCGGCTGCATAGGGAGAGGCACCCCAGGTGGCAACCCACTTCTGACCCCGGGCCGTAACCGGAACCAAAAGAAGGAGAAGTAGAATTGCCCCTGCGAACGCTTTACGTAAACTGCCTCTTACCATACCGATGCGTCAGTTGTTAAAGATTCTGTTGTACGCCCGAACTGTTGGCCGAAGTGGCATATAGCCCCAACAAACAACCGGTAAAGCCACCGGCCACATCGGTCGAAAGGATATCACCCGAAACGGCGTTGCCCAACTGCACAAAATCGGTTCCATTGGCAGCATAAGAAAACTGGTACTTGTCGCCCTCGGCCGAAACCTGCAAACGAATCGGTTTGCTAAGATCGACAACTACAGAAGCCACCACCTGGCTGTTTAGCTCACGGCTGCGGGGCCCTTTCCGGGCATTGCGTTCGAGCAGAAGCGTATACTTACCCTCTTTCATAGTAACGCCGTACACATAATTGTAGCTTTCGCTCTGAAGGCATACAATCCCTGCCAGATCTTTTTCCGACTTCGGCTTATAATCCATGGTCACAGCATACGAAAAGGTATTGTGCATCTGCCGGTAAAAAAGCGTAGAAGTGGGCTTCACCTCCTTGATATGGGTAGCAAAAGGATTGATTTTGATTCCCCCTTTTACCCGCTCCATAAAGGCTTCGCGCGGCCCTCTCAGCCCAATCCATCGAAAATCGAGTTTATCGGACGAGAAGTCCTCTTTATACACAAAGTTCCCGTTCGGGAAGAAAGCGCCTCCGGCTGTCTGATTCTTGACCCCTTTGGGCGTTTTCAGCTTCGGCTCCAAAGGCACCAGTCCATTTTCGAATACCGGGAACTCACCCGACCAATCGACCGGAAGGATGAAGGTTTCACGCCCGGTATTCACCCGAAGAGAATCGTTGGGGCGCACGGCCAGAAAGACCCCGTAATACTTACCGTCGGGGCCGGGCACAAGGTCGGCATGTCCCGCCCAATCCACTTTATTCACACGATCGACAGGAAAATGGCGCTGGGTGAGGATAGGATTACTTGGCGCAGGGACAAAGGGTCCGGTAGGGCTGTCGCTTTTGAAGATCACCTCGCTATGCCAATTGCCGGTACCCCCTTCGGCGCACATCAGATAATACTTGCCGTTTTTCTTATAGATATGAGGCGCCTCAATCCAGATGGGCTTTTTAGCAAGATCTACCCCGCCGTTCACAATCACCTTGTCGGTACCGGGAATCACCTTGTCGGTGGCCACATCGTACTCCCAAACCTTAATAACCCGGTGCCCGTTATAGAGCTCCTGGTCTCTGGCAGGCGCATCATTATGCACAATATAGGCCTTCCCGTTATCATCAAAGAAAATAGAGGGATCAATCCCGCCAAAATCGAGCCTGATCGGTTCGCTCCATCCTTTACGAGGATCTTTGGTTTTCACAATAATATTGCCTCCTCTGCCTGCAAAAGCGGTCACAATCATGTAAAAGGTATCGTTGTTCGGATTATAGGTAATGCCCGGCGCATAGACCCCCATACTGATACCTGTGTCGTGCGTATCGAGCTGCGAAACACGGTCGAGCACATGCCCAATCTGCGTCCAGTTTACCAGATCGGTAGAATGGAAAATGGGAACTCCCGGAAACATTGCAAACGACGAACAGACCAGATAGTAATCGTTGCCCTTCCTACAGATAGCCGGATCGGGATAACACCCCTGCAGAATCGGATTATAAAACTCATCCCCGGCAAGCGGATTTTCGGTATACACCCTGTCATTACCCTGGTAAACAAACTGCGAAAAAACCGGAGCGGCCAATTCGGGCGAAGATACAACCTGGGCCGAAAGAGCCGAAACCGATAAAAAGAGAGATGCCGACAATGCCAAACGGCCTGCCCGGGCAAAAAAATGCGCTGCAATTCTTTTCATACTGCTGAAATGAGTTAAACGATCTGAAAGTAAAAGTAAACCGAACCTTCACAGACGGCTTCCAATTTCAGACATAATGTATTAAAGAATAGATAAACCGCACTAACGCATTAGCGCATCAAATCGTTTTGCCAGCGTTTCATCAAAGCGCGCCAGTTCTATCCATTCGGGGTTGCCGTAGACGCCTGCACGGGTGGGGTCGAAGGGTTTGAATCCGATTTTCTCTATCAGTGCGCGATTATTTACCCGGAAGTCGAAGCGGGCGGGGTCGGCAAACTGCGGATCTTCAATCACCGAACCGGCATCCTTGCCGGCGGCCTGCCACTGTGCAAAAGTTTGGTTACCAAAGCGGGGTTGGTCTGTACGGGTATCCCAATAGGCATTGCGCTGCGCATCCAGATTGATCTGGTTCCAATTGCTGCTCAACAGGGTGCCGGAAGAAAACGAGACAATGTTTTGGGTAAAGTGGAATGAGAGATGGGGCTCTATCCGGGTGGCCTGAAGTTGGCCTTGCAGGTTTGCAGCAAAGATGTTGTTGCGGATGGTGTTCTCTTTACCGTAATGTTGATGGAATCCGGAGTTTTTGCAGAGGTACACCAGGTTGTTTTCCATCAGGATTCCGGTCGATCCCTCATCGGTGTAAAGGCCCCATCCGCCGTATTCGAACGAATAGATGTGATGGATCACGTTATGGCT
>CAYVJA010000012.1:0-7334 GCA_964451605.1 uncultured Bacteroidales bacterium
AGGCAACCGAATCGGAATAGGGGCTCAGAAACAGAGAATACCCGAGAAGCACAAGGCCCGCAAAAAGCAGCAGGCTGCCAATAAGCAACAAAGGTTTTCTATACATGATAACAAGAGTTGAGGTGAACAATAAACCAACTATGTCCAAATATACACGAACAAAGAAATAAAGATTCACTTTTAGTTATTTTTAGCAGAATAAAAAAAGAGGGTGCCCAAGATCAGGCACCCTCTGCATTGCTTTAAGAAAGCGAAAAGCCGCTAATATCTACTATTCCAGCACTTTGAGCTTGATATTACGGAACCAGATATCATCACCATGATCCTGAAGACCAATAAAGCCCTCTTTGTTAGGACCACCTGTATTCAGGAACTGATCCCATCCGTTGAATTTGCTTTCGGTAATCATTTTGGCCCATTCGGGAGTCCAGAGATGGTATTCAAGTACGTTTACGCCATTCTGCGAATGGACAACCGTTCCTTTGTAAACCATAATCCCACCCGTGTTCCATTCGCCGAAAGGCTTCTGGTTCTGGGGTTTGGCAGGGATAAGGTCGTACAGCGAAGCCGACTGACGATTTCCGTCTTTACCTAATTTGGCATCAGGATGGTTGGCGTTGTCAAGCACCTGGTATTCGGGCGAAGAGCGGTAGATGGGCAAAGAGTCAATCTCCTGTGCCAGGTAGAAGACACCGCTGTTTCCACCTTTCGATACCTTCCACTCGAAGGTCAGTTCAAAGTTCGAGAATTTCTTATCGAAGATAATGTCTCCGCCATCTTTGGCACCGGCTTCTCCGGCTCCGGAGCCCGAAATCTTGATAGCACCGTCTTCAACCGACCATGCTGTGGGAACCGAAGTCTTGCAGTAGCCTCTCCATCCGGAGAGATCCTGTCCGTTGAAAAGAAGAATCCAACCCTCTTCCTGTTCCTTTTTCGAGAGGGTGTTGGGTTCGGTAGGGGCGGTGGCGCAAGAAGCCATTCCCAAAACAAAGGCGCCAATGGTAAGGGTAGTCACAATTTTGTTCATAAGCAGTAAGAATTAGATTTCCAGATTGATTTTGCGACGCAAATTTATAAAATGTGAGAGTAAATAACAGAATATCCGAAAAAAAAGGGCTGTCCGTTCCGACAACCCCTTTTTTGTGTTACGGCATGGCCGGCAACGACCACGGGGCACGATAATTGTGCTTGATAAGCCCATTGGCAAACTCAAGGGCACTCATCTCCGGAGTATAGGTCTTGGCGAAAGAGGGATGGCCATCTTTAATGGTGAATCCATCGCTGATAACCGTCTTAATCTTTTCGGCATCGGTAATATTGGTGAACTTCATGTTTACACCATCCCATTCCAACTCCTTATTCAGTGCCTGCAGACGAATAGCCAGCACGCCCATTACTACCATTTCATTGAAAGGACCGGCTTCGGCAAAATCGGAAGCGGTGGGAACCCGGCCCTCTGCGCTCTCTTTGCAGGCGCGTACCCAATCCATCTCGTGGCTGAGGGTAACTTCACGCAACACCTTTGGAGCACTGGGTTTCCGACCCGAAAGCAACCAGGGGTTAACCCCGTAACAGCCGCAGAAGAGGGTGTCTTTGGTTCCGTGGAAAATCACGCCACCACCCTGATCGTTCATATCTTTGCCGGCAGGGAATCCGTCGGGCATCATCGGTTTCAGACCTCCGTCGTACCAGGTAACCTGTACCTCGGGCATCGCTACCTTAGGCATGTTTTCACGGGCAGGATAAGTAAGACGAACCATTTGGGCCGAGGGGGCACAATCGGTAAGCAAAAGGGTTGAGCTACCCTGAACCTTGGTGGGATATTGCAATTTAAGCGACTTGAAAACAGGATGCAGAATATGACAAGCCATATCGCCAAGGGCTCCGGTTCCGAAATCCCACCATCCGCGCCAGTTCCACGGGTGATAGATATTGTTGTAAGGACGTACGGGAGCCGGCCCTAAGAAGAGATCCCAATCAAGGGTATCGGGAACTTTATGCTCTTCCTTAGGAACATTTAACCCCTGCGGCCAGATGGGACGGTCGGTAAAGGCTTCCACTTTGGTAATTTCGCCAATTTCGCCATTCCAGATCCATTCGCACGTCTGACGAACACCGGCACCGGAACTACCCTGGTTACCCATTTGGGTAGCCACTTTATACTTGGCGGCCAGTTTGGTTAAAAGACGCGACTCATAAACAGAGTGGGTAAGGGGTTTCTGTACATACACATGTTTCCCCATGGTCATAGCAGTAGATGCAATGATACAGTGGGTATGGTCGGCGGTAGCAACAATAACGGCATCAATCGATTTGCCCATTTTGTCGTACATTTCACGCCAGTCCTTAAAAGTTTTTGCCTTGGGATAGGCATTGAAGGTGTTTGCAGCATACTTGTAGTCGACATCGCAAAGCGCCACGATATTTTCGGTAGGAGCCACTGCCCGAAGATTCGAAGCACCCATACCTCCCACACCTACAGCAGCAATGTTAAGTTTATCGCTGGGTGCGGTATGACCCAACGATTTTCCCATTGCCACACTGGGAATAATGGTAACACCGGCAGCTGCCACAGCCGATTTTCCCAAGAAGTCTCTTCTCGAAATGGCATTTTCCTTCTTCATACGTTATTGAATTAAATTGATTGATGTAGTTTGTTGGCCCAAATTTGAGTCAGGTTCTCACAAAGTTTAAAAAAATAGTAGAGCCATCCAAAAAATAGTGCAACAAATTGGGTGGCGAATGCAACAAAACAACAATAAGCGGACAAAAAAGGCTACTTTTCTCTAAAGTAGGAGGCTTTTACCCCCTTTACCCCGGGTTTGGCCAGAAACAGATTACCGCTGAGCGGATATTTGGTGAGCGCCTCTCCCCGTATGCCTGTACGCGCAGTGGTAATAAAGAGCATGTCCAGATTGGGTCCGCCAAAGGCGCAGGAAGAGACCTGCGATGCCGGCACCTCCACCTTGGCCAGCAAAGCTCCGGTTTCGGGGTTCCAGCAACCTACACAATAACCACCCCAATGGGCAATCCAGAGATTTCCCTCACTGTCGATGGTCATTCCGTCGGGGCTGCCCATATTACGGGGAACCTTCACTGCAACACGGGTAAACTGAATCTCTCCGCTCTTGTTATCATAGGCGTACTCTTTCACCTCGTTGGTGGGGGTATCAACATAATACATCTTTTTTTTGTCGGCACTCCAGACAATGCCATTCGAAATGGTGACACTGTCTATCATGGTACGCATGGTGCAGACAGGGCCAAACTCCAGCCGATAGAGGGCTGCACTGGAACGGGCTCCCAGCGTACCCACCCAGAACCGACCGGCAGGATCGGCCTTCCCGTCGTTATACCGATTACGGGTTGTCACCTTCTCGGGCGACTCTACCCACAAAACAGGGGCCTTATCACCGGGCGTATATCCATAGACGCCGTCTTCGAGAGCAACCACAACCTTTTGGGAATTATAGACCGGAACCACCGTGCTCACCTTTTTCCCCATAGAAAAGGTTTGATCCTCTCCATCAACAGGATTATAGATATGCAGAAGACCCTGATCAATGTCGACCCAAAGTAGTCTGTTCCGGACGTGGTCCCACAACGACCCTTCGCCAAGAGTGGCCCCGGCCGACAACACACTTTCGGAAGAAATCACCCTCACTTCAGGAGCATTCTCCTGAGCCGGTGCAATCAGAGGGCAACAAACCGCAACAAGAAACAACAGAAACTTTTTCATAAACCTGGGAGTTTTAATGAGGAACGTTTGCTACTTTCTTTTCGATTGCAAATAGGCGTCGATTGCCTTTGCCGCTTTCCGCCCGGCACCCATCGCCAAAATCACTGTGGCAGCACCGGTAACCGCATCGCCTCCGGCAAAGATCCCTTCGCGCGTGGTGCGTCCGGTATCATCGTCAGCCACAATACATTGCCACTTGTTAATCTCCAATCCCCTGGTGGTTGCCGAAATCAGCGGATTGGGAGAGGTCCCGAGCGACATAATCACGGTATCGACAGCAATTTCGAACTCCGATCCCGGTTGTTCAACCGGTCTGCGACGACCCGAAGCATCCGGTTCGCCCAATTGCATCCGAATACAGCGAATAGCCTTAACCCATCCCTTCTCATCGCCCAGAATCTCGACAGGAGCACACAATTCATTCATCACGATGCCTTCGGAAATGGCGTGATGCACCTCCTCTACGCGGGCCGGCATCTCCCGGATGGTACGACGATAGACGATATGCGACTCTGCTCCGAGCCTGAGAGCCGTACGGGCAGCATCCATGGCCACATTTCCGCCGCCGATTACAGCCACCCGCTTACCCACGTGAATAGGCGTTGCATAATCGCTACGGTAGGCCTTCATCAGATTGTTCCGGGTAAGGAACTCATTGGCAGAATAGACGCCATTCAGATTTTCGCCGGGAATATGCATAAACTTGGGAAGCCCGGCTCCCGAACCCACAAAAACGGCACCATACCCTTCGCTGTCGAACAGAGAGTCGATGGTAACGGTTCGTCCGATTACCACGTTGGTCTCCATCCTGACCCCCAGTTTCAGAATATTCTCAATTTCCGACTGCACGACACTCTCTTTGGGAAGCCGAAATTCAGGAATGCCATACTGAAGAACCCCTCCGGGTTGATGCAGCGCTTCGAAGATGGTAACCTCATAGCCCAGACGGGCCAGGTCGCCCGCACAAGCTAATCCGGCAGGTCCGCTGCCGATAACTGCCACCTTTTGACCCTTCTTCTCAATATGGTCGGGAGTAAGGTCAATCTTATTTTCACGCGACCAGTCGCCCACAAAACGTTCCAGTTTTCCAATGGCAATGGGTTCGAACTTCACCCCCATAATACAACTGCCCTCACACTGATCTTCCTGCGGACAGACCCTGCCGCAGATGGCAGGCAATGAGGAGTCGAGCGAAATAATCCGGGCAGCCGATGTAAAATCGTTCGATTTAACTGCCATAATAAAGGCAGGAATATTAATACTCACCGGACATGCAGCTACACACCGGGGATTTTTGCAATTTATACACCTGGAGGCCTCATCGATAGCCTCTTCAGCGTTATAACCGTAACAAACCTCTTCGAAATTGGTTGCCCGTACTTTGGGATCCTGCTCTCTGACGGGAACTCTGCTCTTTTTAACCATAATACTATCTATCTTCCTGAATATTCACTACACATGACAACTGCCATCCTTCTCTTCGCCCCGCTTCACGCGCTCTTTAAAGAGTTGCTGACCCTCCTCTCCTTTGTACATGGCCTGCCGGCGCATGGCCTCGACAAAGTCGACTTGGTGTCCGTCGAACTCGGGGCCGTCGACACAGGCAAAACGGGTTTTCCCGCCCACTGTAACCCTGCAGGCCCCGCACATTCCGGTGCCGTCGACCATCAGCGTATTCAAACTCACTATGGTAGGAATACCGAGTTTCTGGGTTAACTGACACACAAACTTCATCATAATCATGGGGCCAATGGCAATCACCTGGTTGTAGACAAAGTTTTTATGAACCACCAACTCTTCGAGGCATCCTGTAACCAAACCGTTAAAACCCTCCGAGCCGTCGTCGGTGGCAATAAAGAGGTTCCCGGCAACAGCCTTCATCTCCTCGCTCATAATCAGAAGATCGCGGGTTTTGGCTCCGATAATCACATCGGCCTTAACACCGTGATCGTGAAGCCATTTCACCTGGGGGTAGACCGGTGCCGTACCCAACCCTCCGGCCACAAATACAATACGTTTTTCGGCCAGACGGACGGGATCTTCATGTACAAACTCCGAGGGCTGACCCAGAGGGCCTACAAAATCCTGCAGATAGTCGCCCACCTGATATTCCGACATTTTCGAAGTAGAATGACCCACCACCTGCACTACAATGCTCACCGTACCTCTCTCCGTATCGTAATCGCAAATGGTAAGCGGAATTCTTTCGCCCGTTTTATCGAGACGAATAATCACGAATTGACCCGGAAGAGCCGATGCGGCAACCCGGGGCGCATCGATATCCATTTGGAAAATATTGGCCGCTAATTGCGATTTAGAAACAATCCTGTACATGGAAACAAAAATTGACGTAGTATGAGTTGCGAAAGTAATAGTTTTTCTGCCATTATAAAAGGCCGGTTATAATCTGAAACCTATTTGCCCCCAATTTTTCCTTAGGTATTTAACGTTATTTATGAGAAGAGGTTTGCCCTCCTTTGGCTTTTTACCCCACATTTTTCTAGCTTTGCGGCATGAGTACACCCACCCTGACTGCTCCGTTTTTGCCTACCTTCCGGCAAGAGCACTACGTCCACTCCTACCAGGCCGATGCCGGGCACAGGATTTATACTACCACTCTGCTTCACTTTATGCAGGAGAGTGCCTGGCGCCATGCCGAAGAGTTAGGGCTTGGATATAAAGCGCTTGAACTGGCCGGACAGTACTGGGTGCTTTCCAGAATGTATGTGGAGTTTTTCCAACTTCCGCTCTGGGGCGATACAGTAACCGTAGAAACATGGCCCAGAGGGGTTGAGGGGCTGTTTGCCATGCGTGAATTCCGCATGTTCAACTCGGCAGACAGCCTTCTGGCTGCAGGTTCCAGTGCATGGCTAATTCTGGATGCCCAAACACACCGGCCCTCCCGGTCCGGTCTGGCCTGTTTCGACGGGCTGACCTTACGTAAGGAGAAGGCTACCGACTACCAGCCGCTCAAGATTGCTCTGCCTGATAGAATGGAGAATATGGGGTGTGTAGAGGTACACCTCTCCGATATCGATGTACTGAAACATGTAAACAATGTGCGCTATTTTAATTGGGCACTGGACCGGACACCCGAACTTTTGCAGAACCCATCCATTGTTTCGGTCGAACTCAATTTTCTTTCGGAGAGTCATGCGGGTGATATCCTGGGTATTGCAGGACAATCGTGTGATTCTTTCCGTTTCTTCAGTATGACCAAATCAGGAGGTGCAGAGGCTTGCCGATGCAAAATCGGCCTGCCGGAAACCTGACACCACTACTGACCCGGTCTCACCCCCGTCGAATGCCTAAAATGAGGAGCATACCGTGAGTATAACTTTTTTCATTACTTTTGCGAAGATGTACGCAACGGGTCTTCAAGGGCTCCGGCCTCAAATGGTTACCTGTAACTCGCACCGCTTACTATGAAACTGCCTATTCTTGTGCTTGTATTGTCTGGTATTTTCGGGGCGGTCCGGGCTCAGGGCTACCTGGAAGCGGGCGTTTCGCTGGGTTCGTCTGCGCTCTTTTCCGACATCAATCAGGCCACCTACATGTACTCCCCCTCCCTTTTCACCAGCATTACCGCGAGATA
>CAYVJA010000012.1:7344-28919 GCA_964451605.1 uncultured Bacteroidales bacterium
CGCGTCAATCTGTTGCCTTTGGGTTTCAATACTCCCGTTTTCAAGGCAAAGATGCCGACTTTGGCAGAGAGTGGCGGGGAATCAGTCACACCTCCCACCTCTTTTTCACCGGAATTCAGTACGAGTTTAATTTTCTTCCCTATTCGTCCGACTACGCTCAGAACCGCTATCTTGGAGGTTCGTCAAATCGAAAAACCTGGCCCTTCACCCCCTATCTCTTTGCCGGAGCTGGATTAGCATTCGGAAAGGCCAACCTCGAAACCACCGAGTACGTTTTTTCGGGGCGTCCTCCTCTTATTATACCCACAGAACAAGATATCACAACACATATAGAAATTCCTTTCGGAGCAGGATTCCGATGCAGAGTTTCGCAAACCATCAGTGCTACCCTTGAGGCCGGTTTTAGAAAAACCGCCTCCGATTTGCTGGAGGGGCTAACCACAACTCCCGATGGGTCAACGGGTTCGTTTCGGAATAGCGACTGGCCCTCCTATTTGGCAGCCACAATATTGGTAAAAATTCCCGGGTCGCACCGGTTGTGTGCCGCTTTTGGAAATTCCCGCACCAAAGAGAATAAAGCTTACCAGGATGACGTCTTCGACTAACTATAGCAACCCTACTCCCGGTCCCCCCCTCCATGTAGCCATTATCATGGACGGTAATGGGCGTTGGGCCCTGCAGCGGGGAGAAAAAGAGCGGCTGTTTGGTCACCGCAACGCGGTGAAGGCGCTTCGCGCTACAGTGGAAGCAGCAGCAGAATCGGGAGTGAAATATCTTACGCTTTACGCCTTCTCAACCGAAAACTGGCAAAGGCCCAAAGAGGAAATTGATGGTTTGATGTCGCTGCTCTTTTCGAGCCTCGAGAACGAGCTCGACACACTACTTACCAACAATGTCCGGCTCCGGGTAATTGGAAACATTGAACATCTCGGCAGGGAACTGGCTGACAAACTGCAGGAATCATGCAAAAAAACAGCCGATTGCAACGGATTGGTGTTAGTCCTTGCCCTTAGCTACAGCGGCCGTTGGGAAATTGCCCGCACCGCCTCTGAATTGGCAAAAAAGGTGCAAAACGGAGAAATACAACCCGATGATATTACACAAGAACTATTCACTCAAAATCTGCAAAATGCCGATATTCCCGATCCCGATCTATTAATCAGAACCGGAGGGGAATTTCGCGTCAGCAATTTTCTTCTTTGGCAGATAGCCTATTCCGAACTCTATTTTACCCCTGTTCTCTGGCCCGATTTCGACAAATCCTGCTTCTTCGAGGCCATAGAGGATTTCAGGCACCGCGAACGGCGCTTTGGAAAAACCAGTGGTCAAATTTCTCATAATAATCCACAATGAATCTTCTTAAAGTCTACGCCCTCCTGGGCCTGATATTCGCCTATATACCGCTAAGCGCTCAAGAGGCTCCGCAAGACTCTGTTTCGCCGGTACAGCTCTACCCGGTTATGGAGTACGTTGGAGCCAAAGAGTATGAGTTGGCCGGAATCGAGATAACGGGCATACGATTCGCCGACACACGGCTCCTCCTCAATATGTCGGGACTGGAAGAGGGGATGAAAATTGTTGTGCCGGGCGATGATATCTCGTCGGTTGTGGATAAGTACTGGAAGCAGGGGCTCTATTCAAACATTTCCGTGTTAGCCACAAAAATTGAAGAGGGAAAAATCTGGATTGAAATCCAATTAACCGAACGACCCCGACTTTCGAATATCGTGATTTCGGGGGTTGGCAAATCGAAATCGAAAGAGCTGCTCGAGAAGATTAAAAAGAAGCCGGGAAGCCAGGTAAACGAAGGTGTAAAAAACGAGATTTCCGCCATTATTTCGAAAACCTTTATCGACAAAGGTTTCTTAAATACCACAGTCTCCTTCCGTGAAGAGGACGACACCACCTCGCAAAACCGGGTTAATCTTAACGTCAGGGTAGACAGAGGGAGTCGCGTGAAAATCAAGAAGATTGAATTTGCGGGAAATGAGGATTTCAGAGGGGCCCGCCTTAAAAAGGCCTTCAAAAAGACCCATCAGATGTCGTTGAACTTCCTTCACTCGACAAAATTCCTCGAGACACGTTATCGGGAAGACAAAACGAAACTTGTAGACTTTTACAATTCCAGAGGCTACAGAGACTTCCGGATTCTGGAGGACTCTGTTACCCGCATTGCCTCAGAAAAAAACAACCGGATTAAACTCTCCCTGCACGTGTATGAGGGCAACCAATATTACTACCGCAACATCAGCTGGGTAGGAAATACTGTTTACCCCTCCGAGAATTTGAGTAAGCAGTTACGGATTAAAAAAGGCGAACTTTACGATAAAGTGGCTCTTGGGAAGCGACTGTTCGAAGATGAAGATGCCGTTTCAAATCTCTATCTCGACAACGGGTACCTCTTCTCGACCATCACACCGGTAGAGGTAAAACTCGAAAACGACTCTGTCGACCTTGAGATGCGGATTATTGAAGGGCCGCAAGCTACCGTTAACAAGGTGATGGTTAAGGGGAACTCAAAAACAAACGAACATGTGGTCAGACGCGAATTGCGGGTAAAACCGGGCGAACTCTTCAGCAAATCGGATATTATGCGCGATGTCCGGCAGATTGCCCAACTGGGGTTTTTCGACGAGCAAAAGATTGTTCCTCAACCTATCCCCGATCAGGCGAACGGCACTGTCGACATCGTCTACAGTCTGGAGGAGAAACCAAGCGATCAGCTTGAGCTCTCGGCCGGTTGGGGCGGAGGTATGTTTATCGGACGCGTTGGTATCCGGTTTAACAACATCTCCATGCGCAACTTTTTCCGGAAGGATGAATGGCGGCCTGTACCTTCGGGCGACGGCCAACAATTGGGCGTCTCGTTCCAAAGTAACGGAAAAAGGTATCGTTCGTTCAGTGTCAATTTTGTGGAGCCCTGGCTCGGCGGGAAGAAGCCCAATGCGCTTTCAGTCTCCCTGTTCCACTCCTCCTACGGAGAGTACGACAACTATACCGACTACTGGAATTTCGGAAAGGAACCGACCCAATATTACAAATCGACAGGTATTTCGGTGGGATTCGGCCGGCGGATCCAGTGGCCCGACGACTACTTCACCCTCTCGCACGAACTTACTTACCAGGTGTATCGGGTAAAGAACTGGACCCTCTCTTCGTACTATCGTTTCCCGTTCAAGAACGGGGTATCGAACAATGTCAACCTCTCTACCACCTTTGCCAGGAACTCGGTTAATGCGCCCATGTTCCCCACGCGCGGTTCAAGCATATCGTTACGATTGGCGGTAACCCCTCCCTGGTCGGCTCTTAACGGTAAGGATATGTCCACTCTCTCTTCGAAGGAGAAATACAAATGGATTGAGTACCACAAATGGAGTTTCCGCTCTGTCTTCTACAAGCCGATATATGGCAAACTGATTATGGCTCTCAACTACCAGATGGGGTATCTTGGCTACTACAACAAAGATATCGGAGTCTCTCCTTACGAAGGATTCGATATGGGGGGATCGGGAATGCAGACCTACCAGATTTTCGGTAACGAGATTGTGAGCCTCAGAGGATACGAAGAAGAGTCATTCTGGGACGCCCGCTATCCCAGCCGGGGGTCGGCCAGCATCTATTCAAAGGCATTTGCCGAGATTCGTTACCCGGTTATGCAACAACCCGCCTCTACCATCTATGTGCTGGCGTTTCTGGAAGGAGGGAATGCCTGGTACGAATCGAAAGAGTTTAATCCGCTGTCGTTTAAACGTTCGGCAGGTATCGGCTTCAGAGCCTTTATGCCTATGTTCGGACTACTGGGTATCGACTGGGGATACGGATTCGATTCGGTTCCCGGTGGAGACACCAAAAACGGCAGTCAGTTTCAGTTTACCCTTGGTCAACAATTTTAATATCAATGCTTCATAGAAAACTCTAAATCTGTACGAATATGAAAAAGTTCTTTTTGATTTTATCCTGCCTGCTCCTCTCGGCCGGGTCGGGTTTTGCACAAAAGTTTGCATTGGTCGATTCTGAGTACATCCTGAGCAACATTCCCGCCTATAAAACGGCTCAGGCTCAGCTCGATCAGGATTCTCAGGCCTATCAGAAAGAGGTGGAGGCCAAGTATGCCGCTGTCGATAAGCTGTATAAGGCCTACCAGACCGAAAGATCGGTTCTCACCGAACAGATGAGAGCAAAACGGGAAGAGGAAATTGTCAAGTTGGAAACGGAAGCCAAAGAGCTGCAAAAGAAATACTTTGGTGAGGGAGGGGAAATCTTCAAAAAAAGAGAGGCTCTTCTCACCCCGATTCAGGATCAGGTGTTCGAAGCCATCAAGGCAATGGCCAACGAAGAGGGCTATGCCGTGGTTTTTGATACAGCCACAGCAGGAAATGTAATCTATGCCAATCCGAAAAACGACAGAAGTGATGCCATCCTGCAAAGGCTGGGTTATAAGAATAATTAACACTTTGGTCGGGGTGGCCCTGTTGGTTATTGTGTTAAATAGTCTACTTTTGCATAGTTAACATTTGGTACACTACCCCTTTCAATCTCTAACACCGACAAAATGAAACATGTTTTAAAACTTCTCCTCGTTGTTGCCTTCTTTATTTGCAGCGCTGAGATCAGTGCGCAGACACCCAAGTTTGCCCATATCAATTCGCAGGAACTTCTCATGGCAATGCCGGAGATGGATAGTGCACAGGTTACGCTTCAGAAGTATCAACAGGAACTGGTTTCTTATCTGGAAACCATGAATGTCGATTACAACAAATTGTATCAGGATTTTCTGAAAGAGGAGAAGACCCTGAGCGAAGTGGCCCGTACCAGCAAAATGGAGGAGTTGCAGGATAAACAACAGCGTATCGTCAAATTTCAGGAAGAGGCCGACGCTAAACTTCAGGCCAAACGCAACGAATTGATGCAGCCCATCTTCGATAAGGCAAAGAAAGCTATTGAAGAGGTTTCGAAAGAACAGGGCCTCACTTATGTTTTCGACATTGCCGCCGGTTCGTCCATTATTTATCAGGCTGCTACCGCTGTCGACATTATTGAGCCGGTCAAAAAGAAACTGGGTATCACAAAATAACCCGAATCCACGCAAACCGGATGATTCCGGAAAGAGGCCGGCGACAATATATGTCCGGCCTCTTTTTGCTGGCTGAAAAAACCGAAACCAACAGACTGATGATAGGCGTTTTCGATTCCGGATTTGGCGGTCTTACCGTATTGCGGGCATTCCTGGAAAAATTGCCCCGGTACGACTACATATACCTCGGCGATAACGCGCGCAGCCCCTATGGTACCCGTTCGTTCGAAACCGTTTTCCAATTCACCAAAAGCGGCGTTGAAGCCCTCTTTCAAAGAGGCTGTCGGTTGGTAATCCTGGCCTGCAACACCGCCTCGGCCAAAGCACTCCGTAACATTCAACAGAAGGAGTTGCCCCATATGGAACCGGGGTTACGTGTTTTGGGCGTGATTCGTCCCTGTGTAGAAGCATTGGGATCCATTTCTCAATCCGGTGTAGTAGGTATTCTTGGAACTCCGGGAACTGTACAATCGGATTCCTATCCCATTGAAATCAAAAAAATCTACCCACACTTCCAGGTATTCCAACAAGCCTGCCCCATGTGGGTTCCTTTGGTAGAAAACAACGAACAGGATAGCCCCGGAGCCGATTACTTTGTGCAAAAGGAGATAGACACCCTGCTCAGCAAGCATGAAGGAATAGATACAGTGGTCATGGGCTGCACCCACTACCCCCTGTTAGAGAAGAAAATACGGAAATATTTACCGGCAGGCATCCGCCTGGTGGCACAAGGACCGATAGTAGCCGACAGCCTGGCCGATTACCTGCACCGTCATCCCGAAATAGAGACGCAATGCACCAAAGAATCCAGACGAATCTTCCTCACCACCGAAGTACCTACCCATTTCGACAAAAACGGATCGAGATTTCTGGAGATGGAGGTAAGCTCGGAAAAGATAGTGCTCTAGAGCATTAGAGCACTAGAGCATTAGAGCATTAGAGCTTTTTATACCACGAAGCATACATCAAGTAGTTCCGGGCAATTTTCTGGTTTAGTTCTTTGGCTTGGGCGGGATCCACTTTTTTGACGAATTTGGCGGGTACGCCTGCATATAGTGCGCCGGGTTCGATTACGGTGTTGCTTAATACCAGCGAGCCTGCGGCAACGATGGCTCCCTCTCCTACTTCGACGTGATCGAGCAGTGTGGCTCCCATACCTATCAGGGCGCCTGCGCGAATGGTGGCTCCGTGAACGGTTACATTATGACCTATCGATACATCATCTTCGATAACGATTTCTGATAGAGGGTATGCAGTACGGTTCCATCCTGAATATTCACCCGATTGCCGATGCGGATGGAGTTTACATCGCCGCGCAATACAGTGTTATACCAGATGCTGCAATCTTCGCCGATTACTACATCGCCAATGATAACCGCCGTCTCCGCGAGGAAACAGCGTTCTCCGATTGCGGGGTCGAACCCGCGCACCGACCTGATTAAAGCCATATCTTAAGGATTTTGCCCGCAAACCTACGGAATGTTTTCCATTTCCTAAAAAATGCTTGGGTATTCTCGAATTTTGGCGAAATTTACACCGAAAAGCTTCACAACAACCCTTTAAAAAATGCCGCTATGTCCAATCCCGAATTAATTTACGACGACGAAAAGGCTGCCGCCTTTATCAAGGCCCACCTTCCTGAACCTTTACAGCAAAAATATTCGGACCAGGATATTCAATATGTACTTGATCTGCTGTACGAATTCTATGAATCGGCAGGAGTAATTATCGACGAGGATGAAGAACAGGCCGGACAGGAGTATGTCGATCTCGACCATGAAGAGATGATCGATTTTTTACGCGATGCGCTCGAAGAAGATGGCAAAACGGCTCACTTTCCCATCGATGACATCGAACGGATTCTGCAGGCCGAACTGGACTATTGTAAATCGATTGGCATCGTAGATCCCGACGAAGAGTAAATCTATGACAACACCATCGGCACAAGCGCAGGCAAACTCCCCTAACAGCCTTCAATTGCTGCAGAGATTCCTCAACAACCAGAATGCCAATCTCGACATTCTGCACGATCTTATGCCGTTACGTGTCAGAGAAATATTGCTGATAACAACGCTTTACGATGCCTTCTCTATAGAAAAGGAGGGCCGGTTTACCCAGCACATCCTGGGCGCCGAGTATAAGCAAAATATCATCAACATGCCCCGGATTACCGGGGTTACAACCATTCAGGAGGCTCTGCAAAAACTACAGAGCAAATCGTTCGATCTCACCATCATTGTGGGTGGAAGCGACAAATACTATCCGTTCGATTCTGCCCGCCGGATCAAAGAGGAGCATCCCGACCAGACGATATACCTTCTGCTGAACGACACCACCGAGCTCACCTTCTTTAAACAGCAAAATTTGTTGGAAAGGCTGATCTCCAGAATCTTTATCTGGGATGGCGACTCGAAGGTCTTTTTTGCCATGATCAAGAATCGCGAAGACTCTATGAATGTGGAAAACGATACCAAAGTGGGATTAATCAAAGTAATCCTTCTGGTAGAAGATTCCGAACAGTACTACTCCAAATATCTCCCGTTGCTCTACAACACCATCATGGCGCAAACCCAAAAGATTGTAGAGGCGGGAGCCGATCCGCTGGTCAGTAAACTGCGTCAACGGTTGCGACCCAAAATATTGCTGGCCTTAAACTACGAAGATGCAATGCAGATTGCCCGGCAGTATCAGGAGAACCTGATGTGCCTGATTACCGATATGGAGTTTCCTGTGGCAGGCCAACTCGACAAAGACGCCGGTGCAAAACTGGTCAAAGCGGTACGTGAACTCAATCCCGATCTGCCCACTGTGATTCAATCGTCCGAATCGGATCAGGTACGAACGGCCTACGAACTCCAGTCGATCTTTATAAACAAGCAGTCGGAAACGCTTCTGCCTGAGATAAAAAGTTTCATCAACCACCAGCTCGGATTTGGAAATATTGTTTTCCGCGACGGCACCGGCCAGAAGATTGCCCAGGCCAGGACTCTCGAAGAGTTTATAAAACAGTTCGATACCATTCCCGACGAAAGTCTGGTCTATCACGCCCGGCGAAACCATTTTTCGCTCTGGCTGATGGCTCGGGGTGAGATCAGAGCAGCCAAGATAATCTACCCTATTAAAACCTCCGATTTTGAGACGCTTGAAGACTATCGCAATCAGATAAAATTCATCATCAACCGATACCGTAACGAGTCGCTCACGGGAAAAATTATCGATTTTAATGAGAATGCCCTGCTCGACGAAACGAACGTGGTACGTATGGGTACCGGCGAACTGGGAGGAAAAGGACGAGGTCTTGCATTTATCAACACCCTGATCTACAACCTGAACTTCTCGAATATTCTGCCGGGCATCAACATCCGAACCCCCAGTACCTCCATTATCGGCACCGATGAGTATGATGTCTTTATGGAGCAGAACCACATGATGGAGAGTCTCCGTTTTGAACGCGACGACAAAAATATCAAAGGGCTCTTTCTGAAGGGGAGCCTCTCCTATTCGCTCTCAAAAAAACTGAAGGCCTTTGTACGGGTAGTCACCGTACCCATCGCAGTCCGGTCGTCGGGTCTCACAGAGGATAGCCTGGGCTGCCCCCTTTCGGGGATGTACGCCACCTATCTGTTGCCCAATAACCACCCCGATACGGAAGTGCGGTTCAGACAGCTCTCCGATGCAGTGAAACTGGTGTTTGCCTCTGCCTGGTCGACATCCATTCAGTCGTACCTGGCCTCGGTGAATCGCAATCCCGAAACCGAAAAGATGGCAGTGGTTCTGCAGGATCTGGTGGGCAGGCAGTATGGCAACTATTTTTATCCCCATATCAGTGGCACCGCGCAGTCGCACAACTTTTATCCCTTTGCCAACACATCACCTGCCGACGGTTGTGCCACACTGGCTGTCGGGCTGGGGAAATATGTGGTAGAGGCAGGAAAAGCCTACCGCTTTTCGCCCAAACACCCCACTCTGGAAGGGATCTCGCTCCAACAACAGGTAAACAATACACAAACCCGGGTACTCGCCATTGACCTGACAAATAAAGAGCCCGATATGTACCGGGAGGGTGAATATGCCGGGCTCACTGAAATCGACATCTATGATGCCGAGAAACATGGTACCCTGAAACATTGTGCCTCGGTGTACGATGCCGAAAACGAAAGGATTGTACCCGGTCTCGATAAAGCGGGACCACGCGTTATCAACTTTGCCAACATATTAAAGTACAACTATATCCCGCTTGCCCATACCCTCGATGTTATTCTCGATATTGTTCGTGAGTCCATGGGTTCGGCCGTAGAGATTGAATATGCCATCGATTTGCAACCGGACGCCTCGCAGCAGGCCTCATTTTATCTTCTGCAGATTAAACCCCTCAGGGTCGACCGCAACGTGGCCGACCTGCCCGAAGGGGAGATGAACCGCGAAGATGCCCTGGTACGGTCTTCGCTGGCCATGGGGAACGGATTCATTGAGAACATCCGCGATGTAGTATACGTAGTGCCGCAACTTTTCGACAAAACCCATACGCTGGAGATTGCAGAAGAGATAAACCAATTTAACAAGCAGATGATCAGCGAAAACCGGCAGTATGTGCTGATAGGGCCGGGGCGCTGGGGCTCGCGCGACCGATTTATCGGCATTCCCGTTACCTGGCCGCAAATTTCGAATGCAAAGGTGATTGTCGAAACCAGCCTCCCCGACTTCCCGCTCGATGCTTCGCTCGGCTCGCATTTTTTTCACAATGTCACCTCCATGCGGGTGGGTTACTTTTCGGTTCAACACAACTCTCCTTATGATCTGGTGCAATGGGCCGCTCTGGATACCCTGCCCCAAACGGGAAGCTACACCTCTCTTCGGCACGTACGGTTTGCCTCGCCCCTGAGCATATACGTTGACGGCCAAAAACAGAAAGCGGTTATCGCGCGGTAACAGGCTTTTTTTTCGTAGTTTTACCACCTCATTAATAGATGCAATGGGTTGCCACAGATTACTTTTCTTGCTGCTTCTCGGACTCGTCGGTTGTGGAGAGATAGTAGAACGATTACCCTGGAACCAGAACGTCTCCAGAGAACCGGTGGCTAAAGTCTTCGACAAGTATTTGTATACCAGCGATATTTCAGAGATTGTTCCCAAAGGAATTCCGAAAGAAGACAGCGCTCAGCTGGCGAATGCCTATATCGACACCTGGATTACCACCCAACTTTTGCTCGACAAGGCTCAGTTAAACCTGCCTCCCGAAGAGCTGGATATCTCCCGCCAGATAGAGGCCTACCGAACCTCTCTCCTTATTTTCCGATACAAGGAACAGATGATTCGCTCGCGACTCGATACCGTTGTCTATCCTTACGAACTGGAAGCCCACTACGAAGCGCACAAAGCCGATTTTGTACTCAGCGAGACGGTTATCCGCGGAGTTTTTGCCAAATTGCCACTGGCGGCACCCGATGTAGAAAAGATACGGGTAAAATTCGGATCAACCTCCGACCGGGATGTGGACGAAGTATCTAACTACTGTTCGCTATACGCCATCAAATATGATGATTTCGACGACTCCTGGATTACAGCCTCGCGGTTACAGGCAGAGTGGCCTATACTGCTCTCTGATCCCATGATTGCCTTTCGCTCGGTAGATGTGATTGAATACAAAGACAACAACTTTCTGTACCTGATTCACATGAAAGAGATTGTTCCCAGAGGCGATATTGCCCCCTTTGCCTCGGTAAAAGAGAAGATCCGCGATTTGATCCTCAACAAACGAAAAATGGACTTCTCTTCTCATCTGGAGAGAGAGTTGTATGAAGATGCCCTGAACAAAAAACTATTCACGATATACCAACCCGAACAAGAATGAAAAAAGCTCTCTTAATCCTTTGGCTCTGCCTGACAGCGGGAACTGCCTCCTTTGCCCAGGGATATATTATTGACCGGATTGTTGCAACGGTTGGCAAACAGATGGTGAAACAGAGCGACATCGAGATGCAGTATCAGCAGATGCGCAGAAACAATATGGATGCCAACAGGGATATGCGATGCTATATTCTGGAACAACTGCTCATCCAGAAACTCCTGGTTACTCAGGCCGAAATAGATAGCGTGGAGGTAGAGGAAAGCAGTGTGGAGTTAATGCTGAACGAACAACTGGGCTATTACATGGACGAGTTCGGCACACGCGATAACCTGGAGAAGACCTACGGAAAAACCTACTCCGAGATTCGCGAGGAGCTGAAAGATGCAATCAAAGAACGCCGGACAGCCGACAAAATGCAACAGGAAATTACCAAAGATGTAACCATTACCCCCACTGAGGTTCGCCAGTGGTACAACAAACTCAATTCCGACAGCATTCCGGTAATCCCGGGAAAAATCTCAATAGCACAAATTGCCATGTATCCCCCTTTCGAAGAGAAGACCATCACGGAAGTTCGGGAGAAACTGCTGAGCCTTCGCAAGCGGATTCTCGATGGCGAAGCATTCAGCAGTATGGCCATTTTCTATTCGGAAGACGGTTCGGCCTCGAATGGCGGCGAGATTGGATTTTCTCCCAAATCGAATTTAGACCCCGAATATGCCAAAGCCGCATGGGCGCTGAAACCGGGAGAGGTTTCCCGAATTGTGGAGTCGCAGTTTGGATTTCATATTATTCAGCTGATAGAGCGAAAAGGCGATCTGTGCAACACACGCCACATTCTGCTCAAGCCTAAACCCGACGGGGAGTCGATCCGAAAAGCCACGGAACGTCTTGACTCGATAGCCCTGTTTATCCGCGCCGACACGCTGCGCTTCGAAGAGGCCGCAGCAATCTTCTCGGAAGAGAAAAACAGCCGTTACAATGGCGGTTTAATGGTAAACATGAATCGTGAAAGTGCCGACTTCGGAAGTACGTGGTTCACAGAACAAGAGTTGGATGCCGC
The DNA here is from genome assembly GCA_964451605.1 of uncultured Bacteroidales bacterium. Taxonomy (GTDB): domain Bacteria; phylum Bacteroidota; class Bacteroidia; order Bacteroidales; family UBA4181; genus JAQVSH01. The sequence continues at coordinate 19,330 of CAYVJA010000012.1, forward strand.
CGACAGGAAAATGCTGGCCTCCCTGAAACCGGGTGAAATATCGGCACCCTATTCTTCGAAAGATGAAAAAGGACGCCTTATGTTCAAAATCATTCGGATAGGACAAAAAACCGAGTCGCATAAAGCCAACCCGCGCGACGACTACAACATGTTACAGGATTTGGCTCTTGCCAACAAAAAACAGCGCATCTTCTTCGAGTGGCTTCAAAACAAGGTGGCTTCAAACCACGTAAAGATTGATCCCTACTTCCAAAACTGCAACTTCGAGTTTTCCGGGTGGTTCCAATAGTCTGTTTCCGAATGCCAAAGTTGATTCTCCATCTGTTTGCGACCCTATTTCTGTTATTGCCGGGTATATCCGAAGTATACGGCCAGGAACAGAGCGACTCGCTAAAACTGATTCATGCCGATGAAACGCGGATTGATAATAAACTAGATCCCGATATTGTACAGTTTCGGGGCAATGTAGTGATGTATCACGATTCTGTAACCATGTTTTGCGACACGGCCTATTACAATGAGCGCGAACAGTGGGTGGATGCCTGGGGCAATATCCGGATTCAGCGCGATCTGGGTACAGAGAAGATGAAGGGCGACTATCTCAAATACGACGAAAAGACCCGACTGGCCGAGATATGGGGCAATGTGGAAGCCTGGAACGATCAGGCAAAACTCACCACCGACAAGGCCTATTACAATATGCTTGACGAGGAGATTTACTACAATACCGGTGGAATACTGGTACATGGAACCGATACCCTCACCAGCCGGGAAGGCAAATTTTTTACAGTCGATGAGTATGCCTGGTTTCACGGCAATGTACGGGTGGTGAACGAAAGTTACGAAATGCTTACAGACACCCTCAACTACGATACCAACAGTTCCATATCCGAATTCTTTGGCCCCTCTGTTCTGAGTCGGCTTGTCGAAAGAGATACCCTCCGATGTGAGGGGGGATGGTTTCATGCCCGCGATTCCATTGCATTTTTTCACACGGCTGTCGATGTCAGAACCGGCAGTTACCACCTTACTAGTGACTCTCTCTACTACAGCACACGCGATTCGAGCGGATACGCCGTTCGAATGTGGTCTTTACCGACACCACCCAACGTATCATCGGGAAAAGCAATCTCACCCGCTTCCGACAATCGCCCGAACATCTGCTCATGACCGACAGAGCCCTGATGATCTACTATGAAGGGGTTGATTCCTTCTTCCTGCATGCCGATACCATCCGTTCCGACATGGAAAAGCTCCGTATTGTCCGAAAACCCTTGCAGCCCGATTCGCTGATTTCTCCGGCCCTTGTCGAAGTGGCCGACAGCCTTGCAACAGGGATGCAAAAAAGCCCCGGACTTCCCGATAGTATAGCAGATGTCAGACGACTGAATGCGTATGGCAGGGTGAAATTTTTCCGTCGTGACGTACAGGGCGCCTGTGATTCACTCACCTTCTTTTTTGGCGACTCCATAGGGAAGATGTTCGGCAATCCCATCCTCTGGTCGGAAACACGTCAATCGAACTCCGACAGCATGCTCTTCTTTGTGAAGAACGGGAAGATAGATCGGTTCGAATTCCGGGGAAAGGCCATGGCCGTTATGCAAGACGACCCCACCTATTTTAATCAGCTCCGGGGCGAAAAGATGGAGGGCTTTTTCGACGACAGCACACAACTAACCCGAATGGTAGTGACAGTGAATGCGTCGTCCATCTATTTCCCGAAAGACAATAACGTATTAATCGGAGGCAATCAGTTAGATTCCGACACCATCATCATCTTCCTGAAAGATCAAAAAGCAGAGGTGATCCGATTTACTCCGGGCAACGAAGGTACCTTGCTCCCCATTCAACAGTTCTCTCCTGCGAATACCCAACTGGAGGGTTTCAAATGGTACTTCATGCAACGGCCCCGTAAACCGGAAGAGGTGTTTGAATGGTTCGAAGAGTAGCTCTGAACAAAAAAATCTACCTCAATACTCCTCTTCATTAAAAAAGAAGTCGTCTTTACTGGGGTAATCGGGCCAAATGTCCTCGATACTTTCATAGACTTCACCTTCATCTTCAATCTCCTGAAGATTTTCGATGGCCTCAAGGGGTGCGCCCGAACGGATAGCAAAATCTATGAGCTCCTCTTTTGTTGCGGGCCAGGGGGCATCTTCCAGTTTTGAAGCCAGTTCAAGTGTCCAATACATAATCTAAAATAAATGAGAGGTTTATTAGCTTTCGAATAATTAGCACGAAGATAGAAAAAAGTTACATACTACAACTGAGGAATCCAACGAATTTCTGCTACCTCCAAAAGCTGGGCGGTTTTTCGGGAAAGCATAAAAAAATAGTCAGATAACCTGTTCAGATAAGGTAAAACCAGAGGGTCTGCCTGATAGTTTTCCATAAGACGAACAACCGATCGTTCGGCCCTGCGACAGACAGTACGGGCCACATGACAACCCGAGACGACAGGATGCCCGCAGGGGAAAACAAAATTTTTCAACGGCGGCAAATCGGCCTCAAAACTGTCGATCCGAGACTCCAGAAAAAGAATATCCTCCTCCGTAATATGGGGTAACTTCTTGTATATTCCCTCTTCCGAAGCGAGCAAAGCGGAACAAACCATCAGTCGCTCCATAATTCTGCACAAATCGTGCTTTAAGGTTTCGTCGGTGAGGATATCGTACAGCGATCCCGTAACCGCAGTTAATTCGTCGACATTTCCATAAGCCTCCAGACGAGGATGCGATTTCTCGACACGGGCCCCGCCCACCAGCGACGTGGATCCTTTGTCGCCTCCTTTTGTATATACTTTCATAGGTTCGCAATTACTATCATTTTCCACTTAAAAATCGGTTCGGACAGTAGGATTGACCGTATCCGACTCTATCTTACCATCACGCAGCCTGACAATACGATGCGCATAGTGTGCAATGTCCTCTTCATGGGTTACCAGCACAATGGTATTCCCTTTAGTGTGAATTTCCCGGAACAAAGCCATCACCTCGACCGATGTTTTGGAGTCGAGGTTTCCGGTAGGTTCGTCGGCCAGAATCAGCGAGGGATTACCCACCAGTGCCCGCGCTACAGCCACTCGTTGCCGCTGCCCGCCCGACAACTCATTGGGTTTGTGATGAGCCCGTTCGGTAAGCCCCACATGAGCCAGAGCCCGTTCGGCCCTTTCAGTCCGCTCGGCCTTCGAAATCCCTGCATAAATCAATGGCAAAGTCACATTATCAAGTGCCGAATAGCGGGGAAGAAGATTGAATGTTTGAAACACAAACCCAATCTCCTTATTCCGGATTCCGGCCAGACTGTCATCGTCCATAGTACTGACGTCCTGCCCGTTTAGCACATAACTTCCCGATGTAGGCGTATCGAGACAACCAATAATATTCATCAGTGTTGACTTTCCGGAACCGGAAGGCCCCATAATGGCCACATACTCGTTTTTTTGGATTTCCAGATTCACCGACTGCAAAGCCAGTACATCGATGGTTCCTACCCGGTAATTTTTAACCAGATTTTTCAGACTGATGAGAGTTTCCATAGACAGTATACAATTAACGACGCAAGGTAACGAAAAACAACGACTATCGGCGTGGGATAAGAGCCCTGGCAGCGCATCCGTCAGGTAAAAGGCTCCTCCTTATCGAACGAGGGTAAATAGATTTGATGACTGGAAAGATCCTGAAAAAACCCCTTATAAAAGCCCTCGGCATAAAAGTACCCTCTGGCTGTCTCATACTCTTCGGCCGAAAGGCTTCGCATGAGAGAAGGGTAGGGCATTTCGTGTTCAGGGGGGTGATACTGAGCCATTAGCGAAATGGCAAGCGATGTGCTTATCTCACGCGCAAGCGTCTGTAACACCCCGAGGCTATTCTCCGGAAATCCCGGCAATACCAGATGGCGAACCAGAATGCCCGAAAAAGCCATCTCCTCCTCATCAAGCAACAGCGAAGAGCCCTTCTGGCGATACATTTCACGAATCGCTTCGAGTGCAATCCCGGGATAATCGGCTCTACCCGAACAGACTCTGGCCAGTTCGGGATTGCTGTATTTAAAATCGGGCAGATAGATATCAATGTAGGGGGCCAGTAACTGCAGGGAGGCTACCGAATCGTATCCGTTACTGTTGTACATCGTAATCGGTCGGACTCCCTCTCTGTGAAGCCGGGAGACAATCTCAATAACCTGTGCCACACAGTGCGAGGGAGAGACAAATCCCAGGCGGTTCCGGGTTTGAGGGAGCAACTCTTTTATTCGGGCAACCACCTCATCTATGTCTTTAAACGGCGAAAGGACGCGGGTCCGGTTATTACTGATGGCCTGGTTCTGGCAAAAAACACACTGCAAATTGCAGTGGGAGAAAAAGAGGTTACATACACCCGACTCCCCTCCCAAAACCGGTTCTTCGCCCTTATGAACCACAATGGCAGCCACCGAAAGCATATCGGAGGGAGCACAATATCCGGTTCCGGGCTTTGAATGGTCGGCGCCACACCGGTGGGGACAAAGAGTACAATGAGTTTGCGGAAAAAGCATATACAAAGATAGGGAATCACTCATATACAAAGGGGGATGCATCACTGCAACCCCCCTGATGTATCATCTTTCTTTACTGCAATTGAAAACCTGAAACTAACCTGATATGCATCTGTCGTTTCTGAGAACAAAAATGCATGGCTTTTCTGAAAACAAATGTAGACCATTGTGCAGAAAAACGGCAATATCCAAAGTTAAAGATTGTTAAAGAGTTAATGATAATAGAGGCCGAATCGTACTTTTGCATCTACATACAAGTCCTATTTCCTGCGCATGAAACGCCAGCTCATCACACTGCTCATCGTCATCATCTCCTTTGCCCTTACCGGACTGATTCTGGTTCAGAGTTATTGGATTGGAAATGCCTATATCATTAAGGAACAGCAGTTTGAGCATCTGGCAGATGTAGCTATCTCTACTGTGGTCGATAAGATTCAGGAGGATGAGTTCTTCAACAGGGTGCTCGCTATCATCGACGAGAACCCGGATCTCGAAAACTTTCCCATCTCTGTGCGGAGTCGCTTGCGCGAAGACAGCATAAAAGTTCAGGCAACCATACGGCAATTGAATGCTTCTCTTTCAGGAAATGTGCCCAAAACGGCCTTTTGGCAAAATATTGCCTCCGGCCTCTCACGATCCGAGGCAGCAGGGTTGTTTCAACTGGAGAGAGAGCTGGAGGGCGATGCCAACCTTCAGTTAAGTGTGATGCCGTCGCCCAAAAGAGACTGGGCTCTCTTACGCCTGATTGCCCGCATCGAGCAGATAGACCTGTATCGGTCTAACCGCATTGAAGACCGGTTAAACCGCGATTCCCTGGAACGGACCATCGGAAGGGTCTTTCTGGAATCGGGCATTAATCTGCCGTTTCAATATGCCGTGGTAGCCGAAGACAGAAATGCCGTCTACAAATCGCCGGGCTTCGACAAGGATACCCATCAGAAGATGTTTTTCCGGAAACTTTTTCCACACGACCTCTCCCCCCACAAAGCCTACTACCTGAGCCTCTATTTCCCCTCGGAACGACGCTATCTTTTTGAATCGATAGGTTTTATGGCGGTTTCCTCCACCATTCTTACCCTGATAATCATCTGTACTTTCTGGCTCACAATCTACATCATACTGCGTCAAAAGAAGATGAGCGAGATCCGTAACGATTTCGTAAACAACATGACCCACGAACTGAAGACCCCCATATCTACCATTTCGCTCGCTTCGCAGATGCTTAGCGACAAGGAGATTCCCATGGCAAACAAGAATCTCGACCACCTGGCCTCCGTGATTGCCGACGAGAGCAAGCGACTCAGTTATCAGGTAGAGAAGGTGTTGCAAATGTCTATATTCGATAAGGGGAAGATGAACCTCCGGCTGAAAGAGATTGATGCCAACGAATTGATAACTACAGTAGTGAGGAACACCCTCATTCAGATAAAAAACAAGAACGGAACGATAGTCAAAAATCTCGATGCTGTGGAGGCTGTTATCCTTGCCGATGAGGTTCACTTTACCAATGTACTCTTCAACCTGCTCGACAATGGTATCAAGTACAGCAAAGGAAGCCCCGACATTACCCTGTCGACCTCTAATCGCGACAACAACCTGGTAATTACCGTGGCCGATAAGGGAATTGGTATTCCCAAAGAACATCAGGCGCGTATCTTCGAACAATTTTACAGGGTACCTACCGGAAACGTGCACAATGTAAAAGGGTTCGGATTGGGTCTTAGCTACGTGAAGAAGATTATAGAGGCCCACAACGGCAAAATATATCTGGAGAGCGAATTGAATAAGGGGACTACTTTCTCTATCTTTATTCCCCTGAAACGTTCATAAACCGAATTAAACCGCATAAACTATCTCTCATGACAAAGATTCTGTTAGCTGAAGACGAAGAAAATCTGGGCATGCTGCTCAAAGAGTACCTGCAGGCCAAGAGTTTTTCTGTCGACCTCTACACCGATGGAGAGAAAGCCTCTCTGGCCTTTCGCGTAACCTCCTACGATCTTTGTATTCTGGACGTAATGATGCCCTTCAAAGACGGATTCACAGTGGCCCGTGAAATCAGGCAGATCAATCAATCTATTCCCATCATCTTTGTTACGGCCCGTTCCATGAAAGAGGATGTCATTGAGGGGTTTAAAATCGGCGCCGACGACTATATCACCAAACCCTTCAGTATGGAAGAACTGATCTTCCGTATTGAGGCCATATTGCGCCGCACCCGTTCGGATCAGCCGGCAACCTTCTCAAACCAGTTTGTGATTGGGAAATACACCTTCGACTTCCAAAAACAGACGCTGCAAGACGACAAAATCACCCACAAACTCACCACCAAAGAGTCGGAACTGCTTCGACTCCTTTGCGAAAACGCCAATCGGATCCTGGAGCGGAATTACGCATTAAAAACTATTTGGGAAGACGACAATTACTTCAATGCCAGAAGTATGGACGTTTACATCACCAAGCTGCGGAAATACCTGAAAGACGAGCCCTCGGTCGAAATACTGAATGTACACGGGAAAGGGTTCAAACTCATCCTCTAAAGCGAGGACCCCGCTTAGTGCCTTTGGCCCTGCCCGACGAAGCCGGGGGCACATATCTCCCTTCACCAAAAAACAGTCCCTTCTGTCGAAGTTTCTCTTCAGGACGGGTCTCAGTAAAAAGGGGCTGCATAGTGTAAGGATCCATTCCCGAGTAAAACATGGCAGAGGCCAGCGTCATGGGCGTAGGGGTAAAATCCTGCACCTGTTCGGGATGAAGCCCGAGACCCGACATCTTTTCGGACAGGGCGTGCATATCGCTGAGCCTGCACCCCGGCAAACTGCTGACAAAATAGGGTACCAGCTGCAGACGCAGTGATTCGGAACTATTGATGCGGTCGAACCGCTCTTTCAGCCGTTCAAAAAGGGTAAACGAAGGCTTCCTTACCCATTTCAACACCGCATCGGAGGTATGTTCGGGAGCCACCTTTAAACGTCCGGAGACATGATGACGCAAAAGGGTAGAGAAATAGTCGGCATGCTGCCCGGAAAGGAAAGACCCGTTTGTATCTAAAAAGAGATCGTACCGGATACCGCTTCCTACAAAAGCCTTTCGCACTGCCCGATGCGAACGAACCCGTTCGTAAAGGGCAAGTAAAGGGCCCGGGTCGGTATGCAGATTCTTACACACCGAGGGAAAAAGACAGGAGGGACGCCTGCAGGAAGCGCACAATTGGAGATTGGCTCCCTGAACCTGATACATATTGGCAGAAGGGCCTCCGAGATCGCTGATAATACCCGCAAATCCGGGCAACTCCGCCAGCTCGTCTATCTCTTTGAGAACCGATTCGCACGACCGGCTGGCCACAAACTTCCCCTGGTGTGCGGAGATGGTACAGAAACTGCATCCGCCAAAGCAGCCCCGATGAAGCGTAATAGAAAAACGAATCATTTCGTAAGCGGGGATTGGCTTATCACGGTAGCGGGGATGGGGAAGCCGGGTATAGGGGAGCTCGTACCAACTGTCGAGCAGTGGGCTTTCGGGAAGGGAGAAAGGGGGATGCACCACAATCCACCCCCCGGAAAACGGTTCTATCAACAGAGGAGGATTGCTTCGATTTGAGCTCTCCTCTATTCGCCGAAAGTTTTCGGCAAAGGCTCTCTTATCGGTACAACATCGCTCGAACGAGTGCAGAAGAAGGGTGGAAGCGGGTTCCAGACCCTCTTGTCTCATCCAGCCCTGAGGATTGTCACCCCGGCAGAGCGTAGCCGTTTGAGGAATATCATCGAGCGATCCCCCTTCGGAAATCCGACGCGCGATGGTCAGAATAGGTAGTTCGCCCATTCCATAGACCAGAATATCAGCACCAGATTGCTGCAAGATGGAGGGCATCAGCTTGTTCTCCCAATAATCGTAATGGGCAAGCCGACGCAAAGAGGCTTCAATACCCCCCAAAACAACCGGAACGTCGGGAAAAAGTCTCTTAAGTATCTGGCTGTACACCGTTGCGGCTCGATCGGGCCTGAAGCCCGCCTTCCCCCCTGCCGTGTAGGCGTCATCGCTGCGAAGGCGTCGGTTGGCCGTATAGTGGTTCACCATGCTATCCATATTGCCCGCACTCACGCCAAAAAAGAGACGAGGCCTTCCGAATTTACGGAAATCGCGCAAATCGTCCTGCCAATTGGGTTGTGCCACTACGGCCACACAATAGCCTGCAGATTCCAAAACGCGGGCAATCACGGCCGTTCCAAAAGAAGGATGGTCGACGTAAGCATCGCCCGAAAAGAGCACCACATCAACACTATCCCAGCCTCGCAGTTGCATCTCCTTAACAGATGTCGGCAGCCAATCGGTGATCTTTCTCATAGGGGCAGCATGAAGCGCCAAAGGTATCAAAAAGCGGCGTGGTTTGCGAAATTATTTATAACTTGCCATAGAATAGCCATTAAAGCATATGTGAATCTATGGTGATTGACGATCTCATCAACAACAGGCTTTTATACAATCCCGATTCCATTTTTCATACTCTTTCGGCCAACGAAAAGGAGTCGTTGCGCAAGGAGTTGGTTGTAATCCAACACAAAAAGGGCGATCTCGTTTACCGGGAGGGCGATCGGCCCGTGGGCTTACTCTGCCTGATGAATGGCAAGATGAAGATATTCAAAGAGGGCTTCTGCGGGCGCGAACAGATAATCCGCATGGTTCGCCCGCCCGAATTTGCCTGCTACAGAGCCGTCCTGGCCGACGAGAACCACCAGGCTTCGGCCATGGCACTCGAAGACTCCACAACCGCTCTTATCCGAAAAGGAACCCTGGTTTCTCTGATTGAGGGCAATCCCTCGCTGGGGCTTACTATGCTTAAATCGCTGGCCATCGAACTGGGATTTGCCTACTACCGGACGCTGAGTCTTACGCAAAAGCATATCAGGGGAAGACTGGCCGACTCTCTGCTCTTCCTGCGCGACACCTACGGGTTCGAAAAAGATGAAAAGACACTGAAGGTCTATCTTTCGCGCGAGGATATAGCCAACCTGTCGAACATGACCACCTCGAATGCCATCCGCACGCTGTCGGCCTTT
>CAYVJA010000012.1:28929-52868 GCA_964451605.1 uncultured Bacteroidales bacterium
CGTCGGAGGAAATCATAGCCATTGACGGACGAAAAATTAAACTTTTGAATATAAACACTATAGAAAAAATCAGCGATTTAGGATAGGGCAAAATTCCTTGGACAGATGATTTGGAAATCGCAGTGGAAACCCTATTTTTGTGCTCTCATTAACCTTTCTACCAGAAACAGCCATCTATGAAAAACCAGAACCTGATTATACAGATTTTCCTTGCAGTAGCTATCGTTGTGCTCTATATTCTACACTTCTCTCCCTCACGGAGCAACGCTTCGCAGGCCGAAAGCAGCGATACCCTCGCCCTGCAAAAGCCTGTCGGGACCATAGCTTTTGTAAACATCGATACGCTTGTACAAAACCTGGAACTCTGGCAATCACTCCGCGACAAATTTCAGGACAAGCAAAACCAATACAATACCGAAATCACCTCCAAGCAAAGACGGCTCCAAACAAGGGCTAACGACTTGGGCGACAGGGTACAAAAAACTCTGGTAACCCGTTCGGATGCCGAAAAAGAGGCAGCTCAGCTCGAGCAGGAAAACCAGACACTGATGCAACTGGCCGAAAACTACCGGGTTCAACTGGCCGAAGAGGAGCAGGTTTCATACCGGCAAATCCTCAACGAGATTATGATCTATCTGGAAGAGGTGGGCAAGAAGGAGGGATACACCTATGTGCTGGGCAACTCTTTCGGAGGCAATATCCTCTTTGCCGAACAGGGCCTCGACATCACCTACGAGGTGTTGCAAGGTATGAACGCACGGTTTAAATCGCCCCAGGCCACCAAATAGTTTATCGCTATTCGTTTGCTCCAACCCCTTTCACACTACCTGAACCATCACGGCGTGGCTGCAATGATAGAAGAGCCGCCCGCCGGGAAATTGGGTATTGTGGTGTGTATACCGGCTTTCAAGGAACCTGATCCGTTATTGCCGCTCGATTCCCTCTTCGCAGCCCATCCCCCCTCCTGCCCTGTCGAGGTTCTCATTCTTTTTAATACGCCCGAACAGGCAAATTCGGAAGAGATCCGACAAACCCGGGAGGGCTATCAACAGGCTCTTGTTTGGGCAAAAGCGCACCAACGGGAAGGATTCCGTTGTTATCCCCTACTTATCGAGGCCATTCCCCGAAAACACGCCGGAGCCGGAATGGCCAGAAAACTGGTTATGGATCAAGCCGTTGTTCGTTTCCTCAGGGCAGAGAACAGTCGGGGCATTCTTGTAGGTTTCGACTCCGACACCACCTGCTGCCGCAACTATTTTTGCGCCATCGAGGAGCAATTCGCCCTTCATCCACAAACGGGAGGTGCCTCCGTCTACTTTGAACACCCGATTGGCGGAACCGAATTCGCCCCCGAAATCTATCAGGGTATCCTCTATTACGAGAGTCACCTGCGGTATCTTTCGCAGGCCATGCGCTATTGCGGATTTCCCTATTTCTATCACACTGTAGGTTCGGCTTTTGCTGTGCGAGCCGATATCTATGCCTTACAGGGAGGCATGAACCGCCGGACCGCCGGCGAGGACTTCTATTTTCTCCACAAGATTATGCCTCTGCAGCATTACGCACACATTAACCAAACCACCGTCTATCCCTCACCCAGATGCTCCGACAGAGTGCCTTTCGGAACAGGAGCTCAGATGCGTCAATGGATGGCACAGGAGGAGAAGCGGCTCGATACCTACGCTTTCGAATCGTTTTTGTACATAAAGCCCTTTTTCGAACAGATACCCCTTTGGTACGCTCCGCGGAAAACGGAAATTCCCCACTCCGCCCAAGAGAGTGCCGAAGCCCCCCTGCTCTGCACATTTCTGGACCAAGAGGGCTGGAGCCGGAAGTGGGAGGAGCTGCAAACCCACAGCAGTTCGCCCGAACGGTTCACCAAACGATTCTTCAACTGGTTTAACGGATTTATGATGGTCAAGTACCTGAACTTCTGCGTGCGCAACGGATTGGAAAAACAACCGGTTCAGGATGCCTGCAGACAGCTGGCCAGGGCTGCGGGTTGGAAAGACTTTGCACAAGACTTCCCCGGGATTTTACTGCAACTGCGCGAAGAGGACAAAAAAATCCTGTAAAGCTTACAGGATTACTCTTCAATCAAAAAGATCTCCTCATGAGGAGCCTTCATATAATAGGTTTCCCTGGCAAACTTCTCTAATGCTTCGTTGCCCGAACGGAGTGCCTCCACCCGCTTTTTGTCCTCATCAATCTTCAGCTGATAATGAAGCGCCTTAGCCTCCAATTCGTGCAGTTCTTTTAGCGAACGGATACGCCCCAGAATACTGTTCTGGTCGAAGAATGCCAGCCAGATCAGAAACAACACCCCGGCCAGCAAATACTTGTTTGCCAGGATAGGAGCCACTATTTCGGAGAGTCTCTTCATGCAACAAAAGTAAAACTATTCGCACAATAAAATCAAGTGACTATCCAAAATTGCAGAGGATTAACCTGCCAGACGACGAAGGGTGGTTTCGGGAGTTAATTGCAGATGCTGAAGATCCAGATTCTCGAGCAACATTACACCCGGCTGCAAACCGGGCCTGAGCCTGCCCAAACGATGATCCAGCTGCAACGCTTTGGCCCCGTTACAGGTTGCCCATGTAACCAAATCGCTGAGAGAGACAGCCGGGAAACTGCGTTGCAGAGTAATCATCTCCTCTAACAGCGACAGCACTCCATTCGATGCCAGACTATCGGTGCCTAAACAGATAGTTGCCCCTTTTCGCATAAAAAGATTAACGGGAGGAAGCGGATTTCCCATATACAGATTTGAGCGGGGACAAAGCACAAAAAAGAAGGGAGTATCCCCGTCTAATATAGCCTCCAGATCGGCCTCATCCAGAAAGGTGTTATGAACGGCCAACACCTGTCCAAAAGAGGAGAGCCGGCTTAGCACTGCCTGCACCGATCGCAGGCCGGGTGCTTTGTCGAAAAAGGCACCGGGACGGCTCTGAACATAGCGGGTTAGCGCACCGGTACCTCTCACAAACATCTCATTTTCCAGATCCGATTCGGCAAGGTGAATCGAGATCCCTTGCCGGTACATGGAGATTGAGGCCGAATGTTCCTCGTGAATTGCTTCCCACAACCGGGGCGAAACTGAATAAGGGGCATGGGGGGTAAGCGAGACTGGCAGATTATAAAGCGAAAACTCCCGGCTCAGTCTCTTCCCTCTCTCTACGATAGAGGGTGCCGCCGACGGATCGGTTCCAAACAGCTCAACAAAAGTGTGATAGGCAATGGCACTCTGCGCCTTAACCGGAGCCGACAAGGCAAGATTCGAAATATCGGCACAAGCCACCGTCCCCCCCTCAAAGAGGGCCCGGTCGGCTGCGAGCATCACCTCCGGAGGGCAAAACGTCTGCCTGAAACTGCCCACCGCCTCGATGAAAGCAGCCAGATCGGCACCCTGCGGAGTCTTACCCGCCAGATGCGATAACTCCAGATGAAGATGACAATTCACCAAACCCGGAATCAACACCCCGTTATAGAATTCAACCCCCTCACACTCTCTAAAAGTACCCTGATTGTCGGTAACCGAAAGAATAGTACCCTCATCATCGAGCGTCACCATCCCTTTGCGCAGCACGGAACCGTCGCCGGGCATGAGATATTGGGCTGCAATTTTTCGCACAACGAAAAGTTATTGAACCCTGGGAAGTACAGACGGGGTAAGTCGCCGGCCGGCAGGACGCTTAGGGCGGGGAGGCTCGGCTACTATCTTAGCCCGAAGAAGCAATCGTTCGGTTTCGGCCCGGAAAATCATGACCGAGTCGTATCCGAATATCGAGAGCGAATCGGCCATACGGGTTAAGCGAAGACTGTCGAACCTGATCTTCTTCTGCGTCTCGAGTTCAATCCGGTAGAGAGAATCGGCAATAATGGCAGGACCCTCCATTCGGGCAATTCTACGCTTTACATCCTCAAGTACACGATCGAACTGCTTGGGATGCCGGGAGTAATAGGCAATGGTCCGGTCGAACTCCTCCGGGGTAAACCCATGATGAGCCACCACAGCCATATAATAGTTCTGTGAATCAGGTGGCGGAATATAAGAGTAGGCATTACGGCCAAAATAGGCGGTAGCCAACTGCATATCGGTAAGTATGCGTGTAAATTGTTTCGGAGGAATCGGATCGACCTTTGCGGGCGAACAGGCTCCAAAAAAGAACAACCCTGCCAGGAGAGAGAAAACAATACGCATCATACCCATTAATCAGCCCTGAATAAATAGAAAAACCCCTTAAATACCCCGTCTTCATACCGTTTGTCCTGTTGAGGACGCTTATCGTCGGGGTCCCAGCCGGTAGCTTTGATTACATAAATGTATGCCCCGTCGGCAGCTTTGGCTCCCTTATCGGTAGTACCGTCCCAACCCTGCCAACTGTTCAGATCATTACCCTTATAACTGTAAATCTGTTTACCTGAACGGGTAAAAATATAGATTTCGAAATGTTTAATGGACACCCCGTACATCTTAAAATAGGGATTGGCACCACCCGGAGTAAAGACATTGGGCACCTGCAGGAGCGATCGTTCCACTGTAATCTCCACCTGCATGCTGTCGCGGCAAACCGGAACCTGCACCCCGTTTACCCTGCCCATCTTTTCGACAGTCATAACCGGCCTGTAAGGGAACTTATCGTAGGCATTGGGTCGCGGAGTAGTGTAGGTATAATCGGCAGCCGTAAAGGATTCTACCGATTTATCCTCATGATCGAGCACCAGAACGGCTCTGTCGAAATTCAGCGACTGGTTAGAAAAATGAACCAGCAACGGAGCCGACATCTTCCCGTTTGCATCAGTTACCGGCTCGGCATGTAACTCGGCACGAGGGCGGATAGAGGCATGAAAGAGGTGATCGGAATAGCTTTCGCCCGAAAAAGGATCGGTAACCTGCACCGTAAAACGGGTATCGACATAGGGCGGATTAACCACCCGACAGGTAGGCTTCCCGTTTATCAGATCGGAGGGCTGAAGCGCCGGAGCTCCCGACCATGAAAAGAAAAAATAGCGATTCAACAGATTGGCCTCGAAATCGGAATAGAGCTCGCCAGTATAGGGATTGTAGTAGTTAAAAGGCTGAACCAAAGCGGGCCTGCTTACCAGAAAAAGGTTCTGGCAGGTAAAGGATCCAAACGGCAAATTGCCCGCCCCATCCTTCTCGAGCGAGAGGGTAAGCCCTTTATATTGATAGCACCAGGCCACAAACGAAGTGTCGGCCATTCCGGGTCCGGAAATGGTAACCTTGTAGCCGCCGTCGGAAAGATCGGGAACCGTAGAAGAGGAGCCGGTGGCAGTATGAAAAACTGAACCAAATGAGGTGCCCGAAGGGTCGTATTTCTGCCAGCGGAAAGTAAGCGAAGCCCCGTTGCCCTCCAGCCGGGCGGTGAGCGAAGGCATATCGGGATAAAAGAGATAGACAGAGTCGAGCACCAGTCCGTTTCGGGGGAAGTATGAGACAGCAATCTTTGCCTTTGCTGCAGGGGCATAAATCTGTGCGGCGGCACTGTAACAAAGAAACAGCAAGAAGATGACTCCTCCCGCAAAGAGGAGACCGGCTCGTCCGAATGGGTTCATAACGCCGATGTGAGGTTTATTCCAGTGCAATAATACGGATAATTTTTGATGCAGATAGCTGTCGGGCAATCTGTGCGGTAACAACAGATTATAGTACCTTTGTGCCTTTACATGGCACTCCCCGTTCTATACAATTCTATATACCTGTGAATGATTTTCTTAACGAACTGAGCGACGTTCAGAGAGAGGCCGTTATCAACTACAAGGGGCCGGCCCTGATTATTGCCGGGGCGGGGTCGGGAAAAACCCGCGTCCTCACCTATCGGATTGCCTGGCTGCTTGAACAGGGTATCGCCCCCCGTTCTATTCTGGCGCTCACTTTTACCAATAAGGCCGCCCGCGAAATGCGCGAGCGCATAGCCACACTGGTGGGCGAGGATACCGCCAAAAGACTATGGATGGGAACCTTCCACTCCATCTTTGCCAGGATTCTCCGGCAGGAGTCGAGCCGCCTGCAATACCCCTCTACCTTTACCATTTACGACACCCAGGATTCGCGGAATGTGGTAAAACAGATTATTAAACAGTACCAGCTCGACGATACCATCTACAAGCCGAACGAGATTTTCGGCAGGATTTCACAGGCCAAAAACAACCTGATCACCCCTCAGGTATATGCTGCGAACAGCCAGATTCAAGCCACAGACAAAGCCCAGGGAAAGCCGATGATTGCCCAAATCTTTTCCGACTATGCCACCCGCTGTTTTAAGGCCGGCGCTATGGATTTCGACGACATTCTGATTCTTACCAATGTTCTTTTCCGCGACCATCCCGAAGCACTCGATAAGTACCGCCAACATTTCCGCTACATTCTGGTAGATGAGTATCAGGACACCAACTACGCTCAGTACCTGATTGTAAAGAAACTGGCCGAGGCACACCGGAATCTCTGCGTAGTGGGCGATGATGCCCAAAGCATCTATGCCTTCCGGGGCGCCAAAATTGAAAACATTCTCAATTTCCGGAACGACTACCCCGACTACAAAGTCTACAAGCTGGAACAGAACTACCGCTCTACCCAAACCATTGTCAACGCAGCCAACAGTGTAATAGAAAAGAATGTACGCCAGATAAAAAAACGGGTCTTTTCGAAAAACGAGGTGGGCGATCCGATCAGGGTACTCAAAACCGGATCGGACCATGAAGAGGGGCATGTTGTGGCCAATATGGTACAGGATCTAAAATATTCCAGACGACTGCACAACTCCGACTTTGCCGTATTGTACCGCACCAACGCACAGTCGAGAATTTTAGAAGAGGCGTTCCGGAAAAGAAATATCCCCTACAAGGTGTACGGAGGGCTCTCTTTTTATCAGAGAAAAGAGATCAAGGATGCCCTGGCTTACCTTAGAATCATTGTGAATCAAAGAGACAATGAAGCCTTTAAAAGGATTATCAACTATCCTGCCAGAGGTATAGGCGACACCACCGTTTCGCGCATCGAAGAGGCAGCAGAGATGCACGGATTATCTTTGTGGGAAGTTGCCGAAAGATTGCCCGAACTGGCTCCCCAGACGGGGTCGGCTGCCCGTACCAAAGTGGCCGGCTTTCTGCAGCTTGTACAGAATATGATAGATAAAAAGGATCTGACCGACCCTTACGAATTAGTCTATGAAGTGACTGCAGCAACCGGACTGATTCAGGATTTGCGCAGCGACAAAACCCCTGAGGGAGTGAGCCGGATTGAAAATGTAGAGGCTTTGCTGAACGGGGTAAAAGAGTTTGTTCTGGCACGCAAAGAGGAGGAGGAACCGGCTACCCTCGAATCTTTCCTGGAGAGCATCGCCCTCCTTACCGACGACGACCAGGATAAGGAAGAGGAGCGAGACCGGGTATCACTGATGACCATCCATGCATCGAAAGGCTTAGAATTCAATACAATATTTATCACCGGGCTGGAAGAGATGCTCTTCCCCGGCCAACAGAGTCTGGTCTCACCCAACGAACTCGAGGAGGAACGACGCCTTTTCTACGTGGCCCTCACCCGGGGTAAGTCGAGGGTAGTCCTTTCGTATGCCGAAAGCCGCTACAAATGGGGGTCACCCACCATCTGCAGCCCGAGCCGATTTTTGCAAGAGATAGACGAAGCCTATCTGGAGGCTGTTGAATTTTCGCCGGTATCGGCCAAACCCGACGCAAAACCCGCTCCCTCATCTCCCCGACCCGACCGGTTCGCTTCCCGAAACAGCGGAAGTTTCTTCGCCAAAGCCCCGTCGGGCAACGTTGCGCAGGATAACTTCGCAGCCTCCGAACCGCAGACCATTCGCGAAGGGATGCAGGTGGAGCATCAACGGTTTGGAAACGGGAAGGTAATGGACATTGAAGGGATCTGGCCCGACAGTAAGGCAACCGTCATTTTCGAATCGGCAGGCCGCAAACAGCTCTTACTCAAATTTGCAAAACTCAGAATCATTGAGTGAAACGTTTGGGGATGGGGAAAAAAAAGCGTGCAAAAATTCCTTAATATGAAAATTAATGATACTTTTGCAATCCGTAATTCAGGATGAAAGAACTGTATTTGGCTATTAATTAAAAACTTAAGCACTAAGGTGGATACTTTAAGCTATAAAACTGTATCGGTCAACAAGGCTACCGCTCAAAAAGAATGGGTAGTGGTTGACGCACAAAATCAGGTAGTAGGTCGTTTGTGTGCGCAAATTGCACTGGTATTGCGCGGAAAACACAAACCCAGTTACACTCCCCACGTTGATTGTGGCGACAATGTAATTGTAATCAATGCCGACAAAGTCCGTTTCACGGGCAAAAAGATGGATCAGAAAGAGTATGTCAGACATACCGGTTACCCCGGTGGACAGCGCTTTACCAAAGCTGGCGAACTCTTAACCAAGAAGCCTATTGCAGTGGTCGAGAAAGCCGTTAAAGGCATGCTTCCCAAAAATCGTCTGGGAGCCGAACTTTTCCGTAACCTGTATGTATATCAGGGAAGCGAACATCCTCATGCAGCACAACAACCCAAAGAAATCAATCTTAACGCAATCAGATAATCAGTATGGAAATCATCAACGCTATCGGAAGAAGAAAAGCTGCTGTTGCCCGAGTTTACGTGAGTGAAGGGAAGGGGAACATTACCATAAACAACAAAGATTTCAAGGTCTATTTCCCGATCGGCATTTTACAATCTGTTGTGGAGCAGCCTCTGAACCTGCTTGAGGTGAATGGAAAATACGACATCAAAGCCTCCCTCGACGGAGGAGGTTTCAAAGGACAAGCCGAAGCGCTCCGCCTTGCGCTCTCCCGTGCTATGGTTAAGATTGATGAAACCTGCAAACCCAAACTGAAAGCTGCCGGCATGATGACCCGCGACCCGCGTGAGGTGGAAAGAAAGAAACCCGGCCAGCCGAAAGCCCGCAGAAGATTCCAGTTCAGCAAACGTTAATTTCCTGACGTACATCCTGTTTTACCTATAATAGCCGGGACCTGCCTGTGATTCATCCGGTGGCTACCCGGCCATTGCAAACCGTTCACAAAAAAGACTATGTCAAAAGTAACCGTAGAACAAATGCTCGATGCCGGAGTACACTTCGGACATCTCAAGCGCAAATGGAATCCCAAAATGGCTCCCTACATCTTTATGGAGCGCAACGGGATCCACATTATCGACCTGCAAAAAACGCTGGTTAAACTCGACGAAGCCGCTCTGGCCATGCGTCAGATTGCCCGTTCCGGCAGAAAAATCCTTTTCGTTGCTACAAAGAAGCAGGCAAAAGACATTGTAGCCCAGATGGTTAGCGAAGTCAACATGCCTTATGTTACTGAACGCTGGCCCGGTGGGATGTTAACCAACTTCCCCACTATCCGGAAAGCCGTTAAGAAGATGGGAAGCATCGACAAAATGGCTACCGACGGCACCTTCGAGAACATGTCGAAAAGAGAGCGTCTGCAGATTACCCGTCAGCGTCAGAAACTGGAAAAGAACCTGGGTAGTATCGCCGACCTTTCGCGTCTTCCTGCCGCCCTTTTCGTAATTGATATCTCGAAAGAGAACATTGCCGTTCGTGAAGCCCGTCGTCTGAACATTCCTGTTTTCGGAATTGTCGATACCAATGCCGATCCCGATCTGGTAGACTTCCCGATTCCCGCCAACGACGATGCCTCAAACTCTATTGCAGTCATTATGGGTGCAGTAATTGAGTCGATTAAAGAGGGTCTTGGCGAACGCAAACTGGAACGCGAAAAAGAGGAACAGAAGGCCGAAGCCGCCAGACCTGAAAAGACGCGTGCCCGCAAGAGCGCTCCCAAAACTGTTTTGGCCGACGATGAAGAGGAACTCCCTGTACCTGCCAAGGTTAAGGCTCCCGTTGCCACCAAGGCTCCTTTGCAGAAGAAGGTTAGAAAAGAAGAGGATTGATTCTCGTTACTCTAAAAGATAATATTATGGCTATTAGCGCAGCAGAAGTTGCTAAATTAAGAAAAATGACCGGAGCCGGCATGATGGATTGCAAGAAGGCTCTGGAGGAGAGCGGAGGCGATTACGAAAAAGCCGTAGAAGTTATCCGGAAAAAAGGACAGTTGGTTGCCAGCAAACGTGCCGACCGTGAAGCAACGGAAGGTTGCGTTCTCTCGGGCGTATCGTCCGATGGCAAGTCGGGTGCTGTAGTGGTACTCAACTGCGAAACCGACTTTGTGGCAAAAAATGAAGACTTTGTAAAATTCACCAAAGGCATCCTTGAGGCAGCCCTCACCTCTAAACCCGAAAATATGGAAGCCCTCAAAGCGCTTTCTGTTAACGGGACCACTATAGCCAACGGAATTAACGACCGTCTGGCTGCCATTGGCGAAAAAATCGAACTCTCTGCCTTTGATACGCTTCAGGCCGAACAGGTAGTTGCTTACATCCATCCGGGAAACAAACTGGCTTGCGTAGTAGGTTTCAACCAGACGCTTTCCAATATCCAGACCGGTAAAGATGTTGCCATGCAGGTAGCCGCTATGAATCCCGTAGCAGTTTGCAAGGAGTCTGTTCCCCTTTCGGTTGTGGAAAAAGAAAAAGAGATTGCTAAGGAGCAAACCCTGAACGATCCCCGCAATCAGGGAAAACCCGAGGTAATTGTAGCCCGTATTGCCGAAGGAAAACTGGAGAAATTCTTCAAGGACAATACCCTGATGAGCCAGGAATTCATTAAAGATTCGAAGCTGACAGTAGCACAATACATCGAATCGGCACAAAAAGGGTTACTTGTAACCGGTTTCATTCGTCAACAATTGGGCGAATAACAGGTTCAATCCGCATCATACAGAAAAGGTGTTCCGGTTTCCGGAACACCTTTTTTCATGAACCGAGCATGTATTTCTCAATTCGCAAACTTGCATGAACATATTCAACATGCGAGCTCCATCCGTCCTTTAGGAATCAATTATGTTCGGATGAAACTTCACAAAGTTTACTAACTTTACGCTCACGCCCCTTCGGCAGGAAAAACCGGAAAAGGGCACTGTAACCGCTTCAGATTCAGAATCGATAACCTTACAGCAGAATGATCAGAAAATATAACAGGGTACTGTTAAAACTCAGCGGAGAGGCGCTGATGGCCAATAAACCGTACGGCATCGACACAGAGCGTCTTATGGAGTATGCCGGTCAAATAAAAGAGGCTGCCGATACGGGCGTAAAAATTGGCATCGTGATAGGAGGCGGGAACATCTTCCGCGGGTTACAGGGAACAAGCCGGGGTTTCGATCGGATCAAAGGCGATTATATGGGCATGCTGGCCACGGTAATCAACGGCCTGGCCATGCAATCGGCACTCGAACAGACAGGAGTTTCAACCACACTGCTTACTGCCATTAAAATGGAACCGATTGGCGAGGGTTACAGCCCCAAGAGGGTTCAAGAGGCCTTCGACCGTAACGAAGTGGTGATTTTTTCGGCAGGTACGGGCAACCCCTACTTTACCACCGATACCGCTTCGGCCTTGCGGGCAGTTGAGATGGGAGCCGATGTGATGCTGAAAGGAACCCGGGTTGACGGTGTCTATACGGCCGATCCGGAAAAAGATGGTACTGCCGTAAAATATGCCACCCTTACCATGGAGGAGGCCTACAACAAGGGGCTGAAAATTATGGATCTCACCGCCATAACCCTCTGCAGAGAAAACCGGATTCCGATTGTGGTCTTCGATATGAATACCCGGGGAAATTTGATGGATTTGCTGCAGGGCAAGCCGATTGGCACTGTGGTTACCCCTTAGTCTCAGACAAAAAAAGCTATCTTTGTGTAAACCGTTCAAACATAGAATCCATGACCGAAGAAGTTGCACTCTACTACGAAGATGCGGAAGAAAGAATGAAGAAGGCCGTTGATTTTCTGGCATCCGAACTGGCAAAACTACGTGCAGGAAAAGCCTCGACAGCTATACTCGACGGCATCCATGTCGACTATTACGGCTCAACCACCCCGCTTAGCCAGGTTGCTAACCTAAATACCCCCGATGCACGTACCCTGGTAATCCAGCCTTGGGAGAAGAAGATGATTCCGGCCATCGAGAAGGCCATTTTCGCGGCCAATATCGGCCTCACCCCCATGAACAACGGCGAAGTGGTACGACTCTCTATCCCGCCGCTTACCGAAGAGCGAAGAAAAGGGTTGGTAAAACAGGCAAAGGCCGAAAGTGAAGTGGCACGCGTCTCCCTTCGCAATACACGGCGCGAAACCATCGAGGTATACAAAAAGATGGTAAAACAGGGCCTCTCCGAAGATCTCGAAAAAGATGCCTCGGCCCGTATCGACAAGCTCACAGATATCTACAGTAAGAAAATCGACGAAGTGCTGGCCAGAAAAGAGGAAGAGATTATGACCATCTAACCGGGATCGGAAAAATTTAGCAGTTATGGATCTTCTCTCTATTGTTTGGAATGCCGACCCGAATATGCTCACGTTGGGGCCGTTTACCATAAGATGGTATGGCATCCTGTTCGCAGCCTCCTTCTTTTTTGGATACCTTCTGTTTGTGCGTTTCTTTTCGTTCGAGAAGATCCCTATGGAAGAGCTGGATGCACTCACCGGCTATATGGCTATTGGCACCGTGTTGGGCGCCAGGTTAGGCCATTGCTTTTTTTATGAGCCCCTCTACTATTTGCAAAATCCACTGGAAATCATCAAAGTTTGGCATGGCGGCCTGGCCAGTCACGGTGCGGCAATTGGCATTCTGACTGCACTTTGGTTCTTTTCCCGAAAACATGGCCGCCCTTACTTCTGGATTGTCGACAGGATAGTTATCGTAGTGGCCCTTGCAGGCTTCTTTATCCGCTGGGGGAATTTTATGAATTCCGAAATCTACGGTCGTGAAACCTCTCTCCCCTGGGGTACCATCTTTGAACGGGCCGGAGAGGTGTTGCCGAAACATCCCACCCAGATTTATGAAGCATTGGCCTATCTCTCTATCTTTGCCGGGCTCTTCCTGCTTTACCGGAAAAAGGGCTATGCCCCGCCTCACGCCCTGCTGTTCGGCCTCTTTCTGGCCGCTGTCTTCGGATTTCGGTTTCTGGTTGAATTCATTAAGGAGCCCCAGGTTGCCTTCGAGGCATCTATGGCACTCAATATGGGTCAACTTCTAAGCATTCCCTTTGTGCTTGCGGGGATTGGCCTGATGATCTATGCCATGCGCAATCAAAACCAGACCGCTTCGGCACTCCCCTCGCGCGTAGAGGCATCGGTAAAAAAGGGAAGAAAGGTTGTCTGAGCTATTTCGGCACCGTATTTCTGTAGTGCGAGTATAGCGAAAAGACATTGCGTACAAATGCCCGGGTTTCGCCCGAACGGAAAGGGCCAAACTTCACCACTTCGCTGTTGTAATGTACGTCGGGACGAAGTGAAGCAAGACACAATTCCACAGTACCATCCCATACGCCCCTGTCAAGCCGGAATCTGTCGGCCACACGCATGGCGTCCTGTACATGTGCATACCCGCCGTTGTAGGCAGCGGCAACAAACTTCAACCGCTCAAGCGTATCGGGTACGCTTTGCTTCAACAAATTGTCGAGATAGGCCATCACCTTCAGACCGGAAAGAATCTGGGCAGCAGGGGTTGTTTCGGTGATGCCGAACCTACGGGCCGTTGAAGGAAGCACTTGCATCAGCCCGAAAGCACCCTGTGCCGAAAAGAGTCCGGGTTGAAACCGTGACTCATGATACATAATGGCCGCAGTAAAACGCCAGTCAAAACCCTGCTCGGCACTGTATTTCCGGAGCAGATCGTCGAAGGGGGAGATCTTAAAGACAACCGAACCCGAGGAGGCAGAGTGGAGTTCCTTCAGGCGATACGACAAGGCTCTCTCATTGTGATACCGCTCATAAATCAGCGCAAACCGGGCCGATTGCCGGAACGTAGTCAGCCAATCATTTAGTTGTTGAAGAAGGAACTGGTCGGATCGCCTGAGAACCCAGGCCTGCAAATCGCGACTGTAACTCACCCACGGATTCAACTCCAATCCGGGCTTGCCGGGCAGAAGCGATTTTGCCCTGAAAGCATCACAAACCAAAAAGTCGATTTCGCCCCGCTCCAAAGCCAAAACCCCATTTAACAAAGTCAGGGTATCGGACGAAACAACGGTAAGGGTGGGTGCAAAAGCACGAAGGAAGGGTTCTATCGAGGAACCCCGCTGCACCGCGGCCAACTTTCCATCGTATTGGCCCTGACAAAAGCGGTGAATATCAGTTTCGCCTTTGCGCTGCAACAACACCTGCCGGTTTCTGCTCAACGCTTCGGTACAGACCAACCGATCCGACAGGAGTTCAGGACTCATCAGGCCGGTAGCGATGATATCGATCTCCCCATTGATGAGCTGCTCCACATCGTCGGCAACAGAGGGATTAACCACCCACTCTAATTGATAACCCGCCTCCTCGGCAAACGCCTCCAGCAACTCATATTGATACCCCATCGGGGTTCCCTGCTGCTGAAAATAGTCGATCATATTCCGATGCGTGGCAACCACCAGCCGGTTACCGGAAAAGAGGGGTTCGTCCTGATGAATAGCCGATGAAACGGGATTCCACCGACATGCAGGTAGCAACAGAAGGAGAGCCAGCCCCACAGCTCCGACAAAAAAGCGTGGGAATCGAGCGCGGTTTCCCATAGAAATACGTTGTAGATGCCTGATAAACAACATAAAAGACTCTGACTAGCAAATTACATGCCAATCGTCAAGTCCTATGGATTCGCTCCGTTAGAGAAGTAGACTCAGGATGGCCCTCATCCCTGAGCAGCAACCGAAAAACGGATTAGAAAGAGCTGATAACCAAAAATACGGCAGCCAATGCCACAATGGCATACAATTCGGGGAAAACAGCCAGAATCATCGTATTCCCGAATACATCATTTCCATTTCCAATGGCAACTACACCGTTGGCACAAACCTGTCCCTGCCGGATAGCCGAGAAAAGACAGACCAGGCCTAACACAAGACCGGCAGCAAAAAGAGCAATCCCATGAATCCAGGAAATCTCGGGTACCAGAAAAGGTTGAACCATAAAGAAGCCGGCAAAACCATACAGGCCTTGTGTTCCGGGCAATGCAGTAAGAACCAGAAAATTACCAAACGCATCGGGAGCCTTTTTTAACGCTCCGATGGTTGCATTCCCAACAGAAGTCACACCATAGGCACTGCCAATACCACTCAAAAACAACATACAGGCAACGCCCAAATAAGCAAACATAATAGGTAACATAGCTTCCTCCTTATCAAATAATAGTGATTATTATACAAACATTACAATAGCTAAAAACCTGAATTATCGGGCCCGCCTCGAAAAGGGCGCATACTCCTTCCCGCCCCCGGCAAACCCGGCATTTTTATAAAATTCCACAAAAGTAAGACGCATAGGGTGAACCAACGACCCCAGAACATTCATAAAGAGATTCAGAGAGTGGCCAAACAGAAGAATCAGAAAGGTGACCACCCACCCCACAACCGGTATATCCGGGCTCAGACCAAAAGCCAGATCGTTAAATACACCACCCAAAACACCTCCCGAGAGATTGAGTGCAAAGAGCCGTACATACGAAAGCACATCACCCAGCAGGCCGGTTGCCATATTGTACGAATCCCACACTCCGGTACCCACATTCAGAAAGAGATTCTTTCCCGGAGAGTTAAAGAAGAAGATACCCACAGCGCACAAACCCATAATCACCTGATGGGGAAGGTTGAAAAGCGTAATACCCCAGCCGGGAACCATCGACAACCCATAAAAGAGCAGAATGCTGATAAAGAGCAGCAGCCAACTCAAGGTAGAGATGGAAGAGCGAAAACCTGACTGAACGATCAGATTGGCCACCTTGACACCCATCCCAAACAGAATTTGGATTACGCCGAGCCCCAGAGCAAGGTAGAAAAGATTGTTATCGTTAAGGAAATAGGCATTCAGATGTTCGAAAGAGGCAAAAGAGCCCAGTTTCAAACCAAATACCGAACCGGTGAGAAGCGAAAAGAGGAATGTGCCCACACCCAATACCTTAACCAGATCCATAATGGGTTTCCAGGCTTCATTGACCCTCTTTTTACCCAAATATCCTCCCAGAATCAACAAAAGGCCATAGCCGGCATCGCCCAGACAGAAGCCGAAGAACATCATGAAGAAGGGGGCAAAGAGCGCGGTGAGATCGATTTCCTGATAAAGCGGCAATCGATAGAGCTTTCCAATGGGCTCAAAGAGGCGCGAGAACCGACCGTTTTTCAGCAATACCGGAGCCTTCTCCTCCTGCGAAGCCTTTTCGGCAGTAAATATAACCGGGTGTTCTGCCAAAAATGCTTCGAACCCGGCCACCTGATCGATGGGCACATATCCGGTAAAGAGAGCCATCTTCTCTGCTGCTGCGGAGTGTCCCTGATGCAAAAAGTCGGAATGATCTATCCGGTCGAGCAGCCGATCCTTCTCCCGGGCCAAAAATGGGAGCCACAGAGCCAACTCCGAGAAACGATGAGCCATCTCACCCATCCTTTTCTGTTTCCAGGTCAGTTCGGTGAGAATCTCCGAGTAGGGTGCCCGGGGAGCTTTCCGCTCCGAAACCGACAAACCTTCCATAGGAAGAGGTTCGGTAGAGAGGGTTACAAAAAAGAGCTCCTTTTCGGAACGGGAGATTTCGAAAACCGGCAGATCCAGAGCCATGAGTTCATCCTCACGGCTAAGCGGGCAGGAGTAAAACCGGAGCGTACGCCCCATCTCCCGGAATGTATCGAAGAGTTGTGGTGAGAAATCGCCCCAGGGGGTGACCTCTTCCAACTCTTTCTGCAACCGAAGCAGATCAGCCTCCACCTGCTCTTTCTCCGCTTTGAGCGACTCTGTCTCCTCCAAAACGGCCGACAGGTTACCCTGCAAATTTTCCTTATTCTCTTTTCCGGAGGCCTCTGCGCGATAGGGAGTCAATATTTTGTGCAACTGAGAAATTCGTCGCAGATCACGCAAAGCCTCAGCCGACGCAGGAGCAGATTCGCTCTCGGAACGCACCAGATCGACCACCCCCAACTCCTGCAGGTACTGCAAAAAGAGGGCGGCATCGCCGTCGTACATCAGCATGGAATAACGCATCATCGGGACTATCATTCTACCTCCTCCTGACGTTTTTTAACAATCTTTTGCGACGATTTCGACAAGTTCTCCTCATCTTCCAGGAACCGCTTAATCTTTCGGATCGCCTCCGAATAGCCGGGTATCTGCACCTTTTCGTAGAGATTCACCTTCTGGGTGGTTTTTTTGCGGGCATAATCGAGCACGCGCATCCGCTCCAGCCAAACCTCCCTCTCAATCCCCAGTTTTGAGAGCTCCTTCAGCAGAGAGACGCCGTCGAAATACCACAGAGGATCCAGAAAGAGACTGTAGGGTTTCACGGTAAAATGGACCTCCTGCAATTCAGGAATCTTAATGCCCGAGAGGCGCCGTACGGTGAGCGAAACCCTTTCGACGGAGACAAGGCCGGGATCGAACTCATGCCACAAAGCTGCCATATGTGCATAGTCGGCCAACCGCTTCTCCAGGGCTTCCGAAAGCGCATCGGCCTTCTGCTTCGCCTTTTTCACCTCCAGCCGGAGCGCTGCCTCTTTGTTCTTAATGGTAGGCAACGCCCTTTCGCGAACCTTCAACTGTTTGTTGAGGTCGTTGAGAGAGGTCTTATTAAACTGGTACTTTATGGCCATGACAACTATAGGCTACTGTTTCCAATACTTATCCATAATCTCCTGTTTGATACCCACTTCCGAAGGAGAAAAATATTTTCGGAAGAGCATCCAGGCCGTATCGAGCATCCGGTCGGTGCCGATATTGATATCTATGGCAAGCAGTTCGGACGAATACTCCTTCCCAAACTTCAACGTACGCTCGTCGTAATCGGAGAGGTCAAACCCATTTTCAATCTTGGTTCGGGCATTGGCGGCATCGGCAAAGAGACGGATGGCCGCATTCATCACCTGCGGATGGTCTTCGCGTGTCTTCTTCCCAATGACCAACTGTTTTAAGCGCGACAAACTCCGGAAAGGATCGACAATCACCTTACCGGTGTCGGAGTCGGAACGCAAAAAGAGCTGTCCCTCGGTAATGTAACCGGTATTGTCGGGAATGGAGTGGGTAATATCACCGCCCGAAAGGGTGGTTACCGCAATAATCGTAATGGAACCCCCTCCGGGTAACTGAACCGCCTTCTCGTATATCTTAGCCAGGTCGGAGTAGAGCGAACCGGGCATACTGTCTTTCGAAGGAATCTGATCCATACGGTTTGAGACAATACTGAGCGCATCGGCATAGAGGGTCATATCGGTGAGCAACACCAGAACCTTCTCATTCTTATCGACCGCGAAGTACTCAGCAGCCGTGAGAGCCATATCGGGAACCAGTAGCCGTTCGACAGGGGGATTGTCGGTGGTGTTCACAAAACTGATAATCCGGTTGAGGGCACCCGCATTCTCGAATGTCTGCTTAAAGAAGAGATAGTCGTCGTTCGAGAGCCCCATGCCGCCCAAAATAATTTTATCGACTTTTGCACGGAGTGCCACCATCGCCATCACCTCGTTATAGGGCTGGTCGGGGTCGGCAAAGAAGGGAATCTTCTGCCCCGACACCAGTGCGTTATTGAGGTCGATGCCGGCAATACCGGTGGGAATATATTCGGAAGGCTGAATACGCCGGAAGGGATTCACCGAAGGCCCGCCAATTTCGCGTTCTTCGCCCTCGGGAGCCACCCCGCCGCCCAGCGGATTGCCGTAGGCGTCGAAAAAACGGCCGGCCAGATCGTCGCTCACCTTTAGGGTAGGGGGTTTCCCGAAAAAGACTACTTCAGTATTGGTGGCAATTCCCTCGGTACCCGAGAAGACCTGAAGCGTAATCAAGTCGCCCCTGATCTTAACCACCTGCGCCAGGCGGTCGCCCACCATAGCCAGCTCTTCGGCCATCACACCCTTGGCCTGCAGCGAAACGGTGGCTTTGGTAATGGCCTGTAGTTGCGTATAGATCTTTTGAAAAGCTTGTGTTTCCATAGATTGCTTCTTTGTAATAATGCCGGGATCAGGCTTGGGTATTTTTTGCTAACAGTGTCTCTAACTCCTTCTGATAGTTTGTGAAGGCCTTCCCTTTAAATTCGGAATAGTTCATCTGACGAAGCAGATTGATTACCGATTTATAGAAAGCCGAACAGTGCTCAAAGGTCTCGAAGGCAAACTCCGAACGGCACACCGACAATACATAATCGAACATATAGGCCTGACGGGCAATCGAGGTACTTGAATCGATGGCGTCGAACGCATCCTGTTGCAGAACCACAAAATCAATCAACTCCAGTTTCCAGAACCTGTCGTGATAGTCGACGGGCACACCATCGTCGCCCAGAATATTGATCTGTTCGGCAGCCTCACGCCCTCTTAACATGATATTTCGGCCCTCAGCCACCTTTTTGGTCCATTCGGCATCAATCCGCTCGTTAAGGTAGCTTTTGATTTCGGGATACTCCAGATATTTCGAGTAGCTGTCGATGGGATCGATGGCGGGATAGCGTTTGCTGTCGGCACGCCCCTGCGAGAGGGCATAAAAACAGCGGGCTGCCTTTTTGGTCGATTCCGTAACCGGCTCCTTTAGGTTTCCCCCGGCAGGCGAAACCGTTCCGATAAAGGTAACAGACCCGGTAGTGCCGTTATTCAGCTTAACCACACCGGCCCGTGCGTAAAAATTGGAGATGATGGCCGAAAGGTCCATTGGGAATGCATCGGCACCCGGAAGCTCCTCCAGACGATTCGACATTTCACGAAGTGCCTGTGCCCAACGCGAGGTGGAGTCGGCCAGCAGCAGCACCCGCAGCCCCATATTCCGGTAATATTCGGCCAGCGTCATGGCAGTATATACGGAGGCTTCACGAGCCGAAACAGGCATATTCGAAGTGTTGCAGATAATCGTGGTTCGTTCCATCAGTTTTCGGCCGGTACGAGGGTCGTCCAACTCGGGGAATTCGGTAAAAATTTCGACCACCTCGTTGGCCCGTTCGCCGCAGGCTGCCATGATAATCATATCGGCCTCGGCCTGACGTGAAAGGGAGTGCTGTAACACTGTTTTCCCACAACCAAACGGACCGGGAATAAAACCGGTTCCCCCCTCGGCAATCGGATTAAAGGTGTCGATGACCCGTACACCGGTCTCCATGATTTTATAGGGACGAGGTTTCTCTTTATAGGCAGTGATGGCCCTTTTTACAGGCCACTTTTGCATCATTGTAGCCTCTTTTTCGTTTCCGTTGGCATCGACAAGCCGCGCTATGGGATCGGTAAGGGTGTAGCGGCCGGCAGGAGCAATCCACTTCACGCTCCACGTACCCTCCCAGGAAAAGGGAACCATGATTTTGTGCGAAAGCCAGTTTTCGGGCACCTCTCCCAACCAGTCGGCCGCTTCGACCTTACTTCCCTCCTTTACCAAAGGGGTAAAATCCCATTGGGCTTCGAGATCGAGCGGATCGGTATATTGACCTCTCTTCAGGAAGAGCCCCTCCATCGATTCCAGGTTGTTCTGCAAGCCATCGTAGCTGCGCGACAAAATACCCGGGCCCAGCGACACCTCGAGCATATGGTTTTCGAACTCAACCAACGAACCGGTTTTCAGCCCGCGGGTGCTTTCAAAAACCTGAACGAAAGCGGTGCTGCCCGAAATTTTTATCACCTCGGCCAAGAGTTTTACATTGCCCAGGAATATATAACAGATCTCGTTCTGGGCCACAGGTCCGTCGACCACCACAGTGACAAGATTTGAAATAATTCCGGATACTTTTCCTTTCGTTTTCATGTATAGTCAGATATAATCATTTCATTCCATAGCATCGGCCAGGCGATAGGTACCGCGCGTCTGAGCCAACATTTTGCGAAACAGCTCCCTGCCACTCTCCGGGTCGAGGCGCATCCAACGAGCTACCATTGCCGCCTTCAGCATATGGGCAAAAACCACATACTCATCAAGATAGTGAAAAGCGGTATTATCGTCGAGCCACTGCCAGCGGATCTGGTCGAACTGTTTTTCCCGTGCAATAGCCGATCGCAGCGAAAATGCCTCCAGCAGCGTTCGCATCCACCCCTCTTCGGGTGCCGACAACAGCTCGGACAGACTATTGCCCGACAGTGACTCTACAAGGGGACCCTCTCCCACCAGATCGGAATCGGCAGGACGTTGCCACAAGCGGGCTGCCATAGCCGCGCAGAGATTGCGGAAGGCACGGTCGAATTCGAGCCACTCTTTCACAAAGGGGTGCGAAACCCCTTCCGAAGCAGCATAAAAACGGGTAAGGAGATGCATTTCGGGCGAAGCGCCAAACTGTGCCGAAACGGCATCACCTTCGGCAGCGCCCTCCCTGGCCAGATGAATACGCAGAAAGTCGCCCATATAAGGGGGCGCCAAAGAGGGATCCTCAATAAATGTGGTCAGTTCGGCAGCCGAAAAGTTGCCGGTTATATCGGGTTCTACCTCTTTATTGGCAAGCAGTTGAAGCAGGTTTCGGTTGTCGGCGGGATAGAATAACCAGGCCAAAAAGGCGTTATCTTCGTCACTAAGCAGCTCTTTCACCTCCTTTCGAAGCAGAACAAACGAAAAATTCCTTGTGTCATTTTCGAGCGAAAGAACAGGCAGCCCGGCAACCAGAAAAGCATAATCCCCAGGCATACTACTCTCCTCCAAACAACAGCTGTTTCAGATGAGGACGCAAATAGGAGGCAAACAGATTTTCGAAATCTTTATCGGTAAAACTGATGTAATATTGTTCATCTTTCAGACCAATCCTGAAACCGGCCTGCAAACCTTTATCAAAAACAATTTCAAGGCCTCCCTGCAGATATTTGGCCATCTGGCTCTCTGCAAAGGCTTTAAAGTCGGCCTGTTTTTCGGCGGGAAGCAATACGGAAAGAGCAACCGGCTCCTGCCCCTGAGGGTTGAATCCCGAAACAGCCTCAGCGATAAGCGATTGCACAAAGGCTGCGTCGTTCATGCTCTTTGCAATCGGCTCCGAAAGCGTTTTCGACACAATCAAACCGGAGATACGAAGTTTTACTTCCGACTCCAACCGGCGAAACGCCATTCTGATCTCTGTCTCCGCATTCTTTTTGGCCTCTCCGGCTGTAAGGTTTGCCTCCGCTATCAATCCGGAAGCCTCCTTACGGGCATTCTCAACTATACGGGCTGCCTCCTCTTTCGCCTGCGACACCAAAGCATCGGCCTGCTCGCGGCCCTTCGACAACCCTTCCTGATACAATTTGTCGGCCAACTCCTGTAACTTGCTATTTTGCATGATCCTTTCTCTTAAGAAAACGCGCTTTTCCCACAAAGTTAGGATAATTCATGCAACGAGCCAAGAAAATAAATGGGCGTATTCCAGCAAATACGCCCATTCCCGGATATTTTTTACCAGGTTCCCTTCTCCCTGCCTACCGGCAGGTACACCTCGTCCGATCCCACCACCCCCGTTGGCGAGTAGCTCTCTATCCGCACCCGCAGCGTTCGGGCAAAGTTTCTGCCCACAGGCAGCGATACCTCTGCCTTTCCCTCTTCGGAGGTGATCAGTTCCGGCACCCAGAGAAGCGTGGGTTGCCGGTGGTAGGTGAGGCGGTCGGGGAACTCTTTGGGGAGATATTTGGGGAGATAGAACTGACGAGGGGTGGAGTATCCGTGAAGGTAGATGGTTACCATGCCATTGGCATGGCCCCTGACAATCCCATCGCCATTCTTGGTTGTAACTTCTATAATTTTTTTATCACCGTACGCCCGCGTATATTCGGGCGATATCATCACCTCCACACCCACCAACTCTGAAACCGCAAGAGAACGCTTCAGGTTGGCATAATATTCGTGATAATCCAGCCAACCTTGAGACGTCGAAGGCGGCTCTCCATAATAGGGAAGGGGTCTGCCATCGAATGATATTTCCAAGCCTGTATATGCGCCTAATTCATGCTCCAATACCTCCATCAGATTACTGAATCGGTCGAATTTTCTCAGATCCTTTTCGTCGAGAACGTAGTCGGCGTTTCCGGGTCCGTTCCTATTATGGGAATTCTTGATATAGGGCTTGGCTGTAATCGCTACCTCTTCGATGTAGATCATGCCGGGGATGTGCTTCAGGCTGTCGAGAAAGGCCTGCTCCAGGAGCTTACGCATTTGGAATGTTTCCAGCAACGCCCTTACTCCGAAGCTCTGTTCGGGGAGAGTAGGCCTATAGACAGGCGGTTTTTGGATCTCATTTTGAGGGTCGAGTTCGAAGCCTACATTGAACCATCGCCTCCGCATTCGGTTATTCAACAGACAAAGAGTAATCCTGGTGGTTCCCCGCAAAGGCAAATCGACAAAGGAAAATCGTCCTATTTTGTCGGAGGTGGTCTCTTCATAATGAGCGGAGTCGCCCTCCGCCTGGCGGGGGGAACTCCGACTCAGTGGGGCTTTTTCCGCCTCGTGTGCGCTTTTCATTTTCTTCGGGCTGAACTCTGCGCAGATACCCTCTCCAGCCGTGGGTCAGCATCACCAGATCGAGGGCGCCTGCCACAGAATCGTATGGGTGCAAAAAGTAATATTGTGCATCTTCCACCTCGCCCTTCAAAAGACCCTGCAAAAGCATCCTGCTCACCAGCGAGGCCGATGAAGGGTCGGACAGGGAGGTAAGGCTGTCGGTTACAGATATGGCCAGCAGGGCGGGTATGGGAGAGTCGGGCTGGAGCTGTTTCGACTGTAGTTTCAGAGTGAGTCGGGCTCCGGAGAGGTCGGCGGGGGTATCGACACGGGCAATGGAGGGCTGTACCTCTACCGAGAGCCGCTGCTGCCTCAGGGGGAGAAAACAGAGCCGTTCTGCCAACGGTTCGGCCTTCTCGTTATAGAGCGTAAGCCGGGTTATCCCTTC
>CAYVJA010000012.1:52901-53762 GCA_964451605.1 uncultured Bacteroidales bacterium
GGATATGCGGTTGCTTTGTCCCCGATCGATTGCACTACCAGAACCACCTCTCGTCCGGACTCGACCTCCTCCGGCGAGAGAGAAACGGTAACCACGAGCGTACCGGAATCATATTCCCCCACCTCTGCCTGAAGGCTTATACCCGAACTCTGAGGTTGCGGCAACGCTATGTGCTGTCCGGTAAAGAGGCGGGCCGTATAGCTTTTGCCCGGCTGAGGGGTAATCTGGAATGATCCCATCCCCAGATGTTCAGATTGAAAATAGCAAACCAGTGAATCGTTCTGGTCAAGGATCTCCCCCTCAACTTCTATCCCGTATCCGTCGGTAGCCAGAGCCTTAAAAGCCATACGGCAGGCAATCCCTTCGATCCAGTTGCCCCCTTCGGGCAGAAAGGCCACATCGACAAGGGGGAGAGAGTCGGTGGCTACAGCCTCTTCCCTCCCCTCTTTGGGCAGCCGGATTCGGCCCCCTGCTACACGTCTGGAATTCCCAACCTTCACCCTACGGGAATATGGGGATCGGGATTCGACTTTTTCTACCGGCCTATTCTGCCACACCGGGAGAATACGGCGGTAAGTGTAGGTCGAGTCGAAATGCATCGACCACTGCGTGTAGGCTCTCAGCTGGAAGAATGCCTCAGATTTTTGGTTTTCTGACAAAACAAACGAGCCATGAGCGGTGCCGTTCTTTATTTCGAGTACCAGATCCTGCACAATCTTCAGGCGTGGATTAATCAGATCTACATAGAGCCTATGGCTGTGAGTAGTGGGTTCGAGCGTCTGGTCATTCAGCACCCAACCGGAGAGCCAGATGGTATCGCCCGCCGCATAGACATCGCGATCGGTAAAAAGATGGATTTGC
>CAYVJA010000013.1:0-28515 GCA_964451605.1 uncultured Bacteroidales bacterium
ATTCGAACCCAAGACCCACAGCTTAGAAGGCTGTTGCTCTATCCAACTGAGCTACCAGACCGTTTTGGTGGCGCAAAAGTACAATTTTTTTCTTGAAAACGCTGCACTTTTTTATACCGGCCTTATTGAATAACGGCTGCCCAGCCTCCGTTGCGAACCAGTTTGATTTTGATTTTAGAAGTAGCGTCGACGCTCGATTGACGTTTGCGGTAGTCCATGGCTTGCCGGCCGGCGTTGATGCCGTCTTCGAATGAGGTCATGGAGTAGATCTTTCCCTGTTGCAGGAAGTCGAGCGACAGTTCGAATTCGCGTTCGGGCTGTTTGCTGTTGGTCATGGCTCCGATGTACCATTTGTTGCCTTTGCGTTTGGCAACTACAACGTATTCGCCCACTGAGGCGTAAAGAGGTTTGGTTTCGTCCCAGGTAACGGGTACCTGGGTGATGAATTCGGTGCACTCTTTCTCACGCAGGTAGAGGGTGGGGTTGTCGGCTAACATTTGGAGTCCGCTCTCGAAGATGACAAAAAGCGCCATCTGGTAGGCGCGTGTTCCGATGCTGGCGGAGTTGGGACGACGGCTGGAGTAGACTTCGGGCTGCATGCTGAGCATGGCACCAGGGGTGTAGTCCATGGGGCCTACGGCGTTGCGCATGAACGGAAAGTATACGCTGTTGTCGGGAAAGGCTCCGCCCATCTGTTCCATGCCGCGTACCCCTTCGTACGAAAGGATATTGGGGTATTTGTACTCGAGGCCTGCCGGTTTAAAGGAGCCGTGAAAATCGACAAAGAGCTGGTATTTGGCAGCCTCTTTCGCAACACGTTCGTAATAATTCACCATCCATTGATCGCTTCTGTCCATGAAGTCTATTTTGACTCCGGCAATTCCCCAATCGTGAAAGGTTTTAAAGAGGTCGAAGTTGTGCTCTACTGTAAGCCAGGTGAGCCAAAGGACAATTTTCACGTTTTTCTCTTTGCCATACTTGATAAGCTCAAAGAGATCTATTTTTGGATTAGGGGTGTAAGGATCGCGGGTGCTTTTGGCCCAGCCTTCGTCCATGATGAGGTAGGGAATTCCAAATTTCGTGGCAAAATCGATGTAGTACTTATAGGTTTCGAGGTTGTATCCCGAAACAAAGTTCACATCGGGTCCGTAGGGTGAGGCGTCGTTCCACCATTCCCAGCTCACCTGTCCCGGTTTGATCCAGGAGCAATCGGCAAGGGCGCTCTTCGAGGCCAGCTTGCAGGTCATGGTGTTTTCGATGAGCTGTTTGTCGTTGTTCGAAATCACGAAATAGCGCCAGGGAAACGATCTTTTACCCGGGGTTTTGGCTATGTAATCGGCCTCCTTCAGGATTTTCATGCTGCGATCGCCCTCGTCGCGGAATTCAAGAGGAACTTTGGGAAAGGTCGAGACAATGCTATTACCACCCGTTCCTTTAAGAAACATGCAGGGATAGTCGGAAAGATCCGATTCGGAGATGAGAATTTTATAAGAACCCTCGGCTTCCATCAAAACCGGCAGTGTCGACATTTTATTTTCGGGTTTCCATTCGTTGGCAACTATATGCGAATAGGCATCTTCGTACGAGGTTTTAAATGGGCCGGGCTTGAAGAGACATACCGGCCACTAAGATGAATACCGAAAACAGGATAAACTTTTTCATGGGAGCAAGGGTTAGGGGGATGTTTACAGGGTGAGCCCTTCTACCGAGAGGGTGCGACGCATAAAGCGTGATCGGACTACGGCTTCTCCCTGGAGGGTGAATCGGGAGGTGCCTCCGGCAAAAAGACGTAAAACCGATAATATACCGTTCATCGGATCGACCAGTTCTACATCAACGGGCATCAGGTAGAGGCTGTCGGTGCGGGCTCTCAGGGTGAGCATTTCGGGTTGCGAAAGTTTGGCAACCAGTTTTTCGCCGTTATGCAGGCGGAAGTCGCCCTTCGAAAGCTTGATAGGAAAGAGATTGGGGTTTTTCACCTGAACCGACAGATTGAGGCGAACAAGATTTCCCTCGATTTTTTTTACTTCGAACGAACGGATATCCGACACCTCTACCTCATTAAGCATGGAGCGGCAGGAGGAGAATAGAAGAACCGTCAGAAGAGACAGGGTAACGAAAAGAGACGATCGTGAGGTAACCATTCGAAACAGATTCGTAAATTTGTGCAAAATTGACGAAAAATAACCAATAAGCACTCCCTATGAGCACCTTTCAGATAGAAAACGCCGAAAAAATTAATTGCCTGATTATCGGATCGGGCCCTGCAGGATTCACCGCCGCTATCTATGCTGCCCGAGCCAATTTACAACCTGTGATGTACGAGGGGATGCAGCCCGGAGGCCAGTTAACCACAACCACCGATATCGAAAACTTTCCCGGGTACCCCGAAGGTGTCACCGGCTTTGATATGATGGAGCAGTTGAAGGCGCAGGCCGAACGGTTTGGTACTGAGGTCCGGTCGGGCTATGCCACACAGGTCGATTTTTCGGAACGCCCCTTTAAAGTGGAAATTGATGAGGAGAAGTGGGTGGTGGCCAACGTGGTAATTATTGCCACAGGAGCTACGGCCCGCTATCTTGGACTCCCTTCCGAAACGCGTCTGCAAGGAGCAGGAGTATCGGCCTGTGCCACTTGCGACGGTTTTTTCTACCGCGGCAAAAGAGTGGCCGTTGTGGGCGGTGGCGACACAGCCTGCGAAGAGGCCTCTTATCTTTCGGGACTTTGCAGTAAAGTCTATATGATTGTCCGGCGAAATGTATTGAGAGCTTCTGCCGCCATGCAGGAAAGAGTTAAGCGGAACCCAAAAATTGAAATCCTTTGGGAACATCAAACCAAAGAGATTCTGGGCGATAAATCGGTTACCGGAGTCCGGCTGGTCGATTCGAAGGGAAATCTGAAAGATGTAGAACTGGAAGGATTCTTTCTGGCCATCGGCCATTCGCCCAACACCGAAATCTTTAAGCCCTATATCGAAACCGATGCCCAGGGGTACATAAAAACCACCCCCGGCACCTCAAAAACCAATGTACCGGGGGTGTTTGCCTGCGGCGACGTTCAGGATCCAACCTATCGTCAGGCGGTTACAGCAGCAGGTTCGGGCTGCATGGCAGCCATCGATGCCGAACGCTGGTTAATGGAACAGATGTAGTCCGGGATCTGTAGGCTATTCTTGATTTACAAAACACAATTCGCCCTGCTTTGCGGTAAGCAGAAGGGGTTTATCGGGTTGCACCGTAGCTGCCAGGATTTTTCTTGACAGCTCATTCAGCACATGCTTTTGCAGCATCCGCTTAATGGGACGGGCCCCAAACTGCGGATCGTATCCGGCGTCGGCAAGCACCTCTACGGCAGCCTCGTCGGCTTCCAGAGTCAAGTGATTCTCCTGCAGCATGTTACCAATAGCCCGCAACTGCATACGTACAATGGCTTTGATTTCGGTACGGCTAAGCGGAGTAAACATCACAATTTCATCCACCCGGTTCAGAAACTCGGGCCGGATGGTCTGTTTCAGCAGTTGAAACACCTCATTGCGCGTCTTTTCCAGTACAACATCGCGATTGGCATCGGTGAGTCCGCCCAGATTCTCCATAATCAGGTGCGATCCCAGATTAGATGTCATGATAATCAATGTGTTCTTAAAATTTACTGTCCGCCCCTTGTTATCGGTAAGACGTCCGTCGTCGAGCACCTGCAGCAACACATTGAACACATCGGGATGCGCCTTCTCAATTTCATCGAGCAGCACAACCGAGTAGGGTTTCCGGCGAATGGCCTCTGTCAGCTGCCCCCCCTCATCGTACCCTACATAACCCGGAGGCGCTCCTATCAGGCGCGATACCGTATGACGTTCCTGATATTCCGACATATCTATCCGGGTCATCAGGTTCTCATCGTCGAAGAGATACTCGGCCAATGCCTTTGCCAACTCGGTTTTTCCCACACCGGTAGTGCCCAGAAAGATAAACG
Source organism: uncultured Bacteroidales bacterium (assembly GCA_964451605.1). GTDB lineage: Bacteria > Bacteroidota > Bacteroidia > Bacteroidales > UBA4181 > JAQVSH01. The sequence continues at coordinate 3,970 of CAYVJA010000013.1, forward strand.
AACCTACCGGCCTGCGGGCATCCGAAAGCCCCGCGCGGTTACGCCGAACCGCATCGGCAACAGCCGAAATGGCCTCATCCTGCCCCACCACGCGCTTATGCAACTCCTCTTCGAGGTGCAACAGCTTTTCGCGTTCGCTCTGTAACATTTTTGCCACGGGAATCCCTGTCCAGCGGGCCACCACCTCGGCAATATCTTCGGAGGTGACTTCCTCCTTAATCATAGCCGAATTGCTTTGAATCACAAGAAATTCAGCGTGGAGTTTTTCGATCTCCCTTTCGGTCTCCTTAATTTTTCCATAACGCAACTCAGCCACCCGGCCATAATCGCCGTTTCTTTCGGCCTGAAGAGCCTCTTGCTTAAACGACTCCACCGACTGCTTAAGTTGTTGAATGGAGGTGACCAGATCTTTTTCGCGCTGCCATTTGGCTCTGAAAGTGGTACGTTCCTGGTTCAGGTTGGCAATCTCTTCCGAGAGAACCTTGACCTTCGCCTCATCGCCTTCCCGCTTGATGGCCTCCCGCTCAATTTCGAGCTGCTTAATCCTCCGCTCAAGTTCATCGATGGCTTCGGGAACCGAATCTATCTCAAGACGCATTCTGGCAGCCGCCTCATCAATCAGGTCGATGGCTTTATCGGGCAAAAAACGGTCGGTGATGTAACGCTGCGACAATTCAACTGCCGCCACAATTGCCTCATCCTTAATCCGAACCCTATGGTGCGATTCGTAACGCTCTTTCAATCCACGAAGAATAGAGATGGCATCCAGATTGTCGGGTTCATTCACCATCACAACCTGGAAACGACGTTCAAGCGCCTTGTCTTTCTCAAAATACTTCTGATACTCATCGAGGGTGGTTGCCCCAATGGCTCTTAACTCGCCCCGGGCAAGCGCCGGCTTCAGAATATTGGCAGCATCCATGGCTCCGTCGCTCTTTCCGGCACCCACCAGCGTATGAATTTCGTCGATAAAGAGAATAATATTCCCGTCCGACCCGGTTACCTCCTTCACCACCGCTTTGAGTCGCTCCTCAAACTCGCCCTTATATTTGGCCCCGGCAATCAAGGCGCCCATATCGAGCGAATAGATCTGCTTTGAACGCAGCGTTTCAGGCACATCGCCCGAAACAATACGATGGGCAAGCCCCTCGGCAATGGCTGTTTTTCCCACGCCGGGTTCGCCAATCAATATAGGATTGTTCTTGGTTCGACGCGAAAGAATCTGCAACACCCGCCGAATCTCGTCATCTCTGCCGATAACCGGATCGAGCTTCCCACTACGGGCCATCTCATTCAAGTGAAGCGCATATCGACTGAGCGCATCATAACTCTCTTCGGCCGAAGGGCTGTTCACAGTTGCCCCCTTCCGAAGTTCATCGATAGCCTTTCGCAGCCCCTTCTCGCTGACTCCCTTATCCTTAAGCCACTGCGAAAGTTTGTCGCCCTGCAGAAAAAGAGCCAGAAAGATAAACTCAACGGGAACAAACTGATCTTTGGCCTCTTTCGACAAGGAAAGCGCGCGATTCAACACATTCGAAGCCGCTGAGGTAAGATAGGGTTCTGCACCCGACACCCTGGGGTACCCGGCAATTTGCCCGGAAACCTCCTGTTCGAGCGATGCCTGGGGTATGTGAAGTTTGTTCAGCAGAAACGAAGCCACCTCCGACGATTCGGCCAAAAAAGAGCGCATCAGATGCGATGTCTCAATAGCCTGTTGCCCAGACTCCTGCGCTAAACGGAATGCCCCTTGTATCAGCTCCTGCGATTTTATGGTGAATTGATTCAAGTTCATATATTTCTACTTTACTGGTTATATACTCTACTTGTCAAATGGTTTGCCATACTGCTATATGCGTCATTTTGGCCGAAATTGCGCCATGTTGTCATGTTATAAAACAAGGAAAAACAGGCCTTCTAAAGAGGACTAAACAGCAGAGCAGAGCAAAAAAAGCCCTTCCTTTGCAGAAAGAATACTCAGAGACTTGCTAACCCCTCACCTTATATGATTCTCGTCATCAATCCCGGCTCTACCTCTACAAAAATCTCCCTTTTCGATCGCACCCACGAGATTTTCCATGAAACCCTTCGTCACAGTGCCGAAGAGCTTGCTCCCTTTGTGCGTATCGCCGATCAGTTCTCTTTTCGAAAAAAGCTGATCATAGAAACACTTCAGAACGCCGGGTACAGTCTCGATGCGGTTTCGCTGATCATGGCCAGAGGGGGCCGACTCAGACCGGTACCCTCCGGAATCTACAGAATCACGCCAAAAATGATCGACGAGCTCATCCATCCCACCGGAGTGGAACATGCCAGCAACCTGGGGGCACTGATTGCTGCCGACATTGCCTCTACACTCGATGGCATACCGGCTTGCATTGCCGATCCGATTGTGGTTGACGAAATGCAGGAGGTAGCCAGAATCAGCGGTCATCCCGCCTTCGAACGCATTTCGGTTTTCCATTCCCTCAACCAAAAAGCAGTAGCCCGCTTGTATGCAGCCCAATGCAACAAACCCTATGAATCATTGCGACTCATTGTGGCTCACATGGGAGGAGGCATCTCAGTAGGCGCTCACCGCGAGGGTTTGGTGGTAGATGTAAACGATGCCCTTTCGGGCGACGGTCCCTTTTCGCCGGAAAGAAGCGGAACCCTGCCGGCCGGGCAGCTGGCCGACCTCTGTTTTAGCGGGAAGTACAGCTATGCCGAAGTGCAAAAGATGATATGCGGCAGAGGAGGCTATATGGCCTACCTCGGCACCCAGAATGCCGGTGAGGTGGAAGATCGGGCCCTCTCGGGCGACAAAGAGGCGCTGAAAATCAGAAATGCCATGGGATACCAGGTTGCCAAAGAGATTGGGGCAATGGCGGTGGTGCTTGAAGGACGGGTCGATGCCATTCTCTTTACAGGCGGCATTGCCTATAATGAGGCCTTCATCAACTATATCAAAAGCTTTATCGGGTTTATTGCCCCCGTACATATCTTTAAGGGCGAAGACGAAATGGCTGCCCTCGCCGCAAACGCGCTAAGGGTACTCGATCGAATCGAAACGCCAAAAGAGTACTGATCAATCTTTCTACATCAGAACAATACCCTTCTTTTCGCAGGCTTCCATCATCGATTCGGGCCAAACAGAAGCCTGGGTTTCGCCAATGTGCGCCTTACGCAGGAAGAACATGCAGAGCCTGCTCTGACCAATTCCTCCGCCAATCGAGAGAGGCAGTTCGTCGTTCAGTAACCGCTTGTGAAACATCAACCCTTTCCGCTTCTCTTCACCGCGCAGGGCAAGTTGCCGCAAAAGGGCCGCTTTATCAACCCGGATACCCATAGAGGAGATTTCGAACGAGGATTCCAGCACCGGATTCCATAGCAGAATATCACAATTAAGACCCTCGAAACCCTCTTCGTTGGGAGTTGTCCAATCGTCGTAATCGGGAGCCCTTCCATCGTGCGGTTCGCCATTCGAAAGCGCTCCCCCGATACCGATTATACACACTGCCCCATACTGCTTGCAGATAGCATGCTCGCGCTCTTTGGGCGAAAGTCCGGGATAGGCAGCCAACAACTCCTCTGCATGGATAAAGTGAATGGTATCCGGCAGAATAGGCCGAATTACCGGAAAGGCCTCAGACACCCTGTATTCAGTACCTTTAAGCACGTTGAAAATCCTCGAAACCGTCTCCTTCAGAAAGGCAACCGTGCGCTCGGAGGGAGAGATTACCCTTTCCCAGTCCCACTGATCCACGTACAAGGAGTGAATATTATCAAGCTCTTCGTCCGAACGAATGGCGTTCATATCGGTATAAATTCCAAAGCCGGGCTGGATACCGTAGTCGGCAAGGATAACCCTTTTCCATTTGGCGAGCGAATGAACCACCTCGGCTCTCACATTCCCCATATCGAGAATCGGAAAGGTGACTGCCCGCTCGGTGCCATTCAGATCGTCGTTAAGTCCGGTGCCCTGCAAAACAAAGAGGGGAGCGGTTACCCTGCGGAGCCGCAACTCCGACGACAGACCTCTTTCGAAGTCGTCTTTAATACTTTTAATAGCCCTTTCTGTGGTGGGTAAATCAAGAAGAGAGGTATATCCCGAAGGGATGGAGAGCTTGGTCATGCAAAAGTAGTTTGGACAAATAAACTGCAAATCTTACAAAAACGTTACATTTTACCAAAGGAAACCTACAAAAGGAAGGGATTTTTTTTAATTTTGCTTTCAATTTAGAATAGCCTTCCTTGGGGCTCTCTGTACTAACCGGTAAAATCCTATCATGAGTGTTCTCTCGCAATTAGACGATCTTGACAAACGCATCATTTCGATGCTGCAGGCCAATGCCAGAATCCCTTTTCTGGAGGTGGCCCGTGAGTGTGGTGTGTCAGGTGCGGCCATCCACCAACGTGTGCAGAGATTAAACAAGCTGGGGGTTATCAAAGGGGCTGAATATATGATCGATCCCAAAATGATTGGTTACGACACCTGTGCCTTTATGGGCATCTTCCTGGAGAAAGCCAGCCTTTTTAACGATGTGGTAGCCCAGTTAAATAAGATTCCAGAAGTAATTGAGTGCCACTACACCACCGGCGACTACTCCATTTTCATCAAGATTTATGCACACAACAACGAGCACCTGAAACAGGTACTCGTTGACAAACTGCAAACCATCAGTGGTATTGCCAGAACGGATACAATCATTTCGCTCGAAGAAAATTTCTCCCGCCAGATTACAATGGAGTAACCGATGAGGGTTGCTCCTCGCTCTTCTCTCTCTTCCGGACTACCCGAAAGGTGAGTTCTCCCTTTTTCTGATTCAGGCCCACCGAGATCAGATTTCCTTCATGAACCGCTCCCTTAATAATCACCTCGGCCATAGGGTCTTCAAGATATTTTTGGATGGCTCTTTTCAGCGGCCGGGCGCCAAAATTGGCATCGTACCCCTTATCGGCAATAAAATCGCGGGCCGAAGCGGAGATATTGATTTCATATCCCAGAGCCAGAATGCGTTGGAACAGGCCCTTTAACTCTATTTGAATGATGGCCTGAATATCCTTTCGGGTAAGCGAATTAAAGACAATCACATCGTCGATACGGTTCAGAAATTCCGGTGCAAAAGCCTTCTTAAGCGCATTTTGTATCACACTCCGCTCATAATCCTGCATCTGCGACTCCTTGGCAGAGGTTGAAAAACCTACACCCTGACCAAACTCCCTCAACTGACGGGTACCAATATTGGAGGTCATAATCACGATGGTATTCCGGAAATCAACCTTTCGTCCGAGACTGTCGGTAAGTTGCCCTTCATCGAGTACCTGTAGAAGCAGGTGGAATACATCGGGATGGGCCTTTTCTACCTCATCGAGCAGAACCACCGAGTAAGGACGACGCCGCACCTTTTCGGTAAGCTGGCCTCCCTCTTCGTAGCCCACATACCCCGGAGGCGCTCCCACCAGACGAGATACGGTAAACTTCTCCATATACTCACTCATATCGATCCGAATCAGATTTTCGGCCGAATCGAAGAGAAAACGGGCAAGAACCTTGGCCAGTTGCGTCTTACCCACACCCGTGGGGCCCAGGAATATAAAGGTGCCAATCGGCTTATTAGGGTCTTTCAGCCCTGCTCTGTTGCGTTGAATAGACTTTACTACCTTCTCGATGGCTTCCGACTGTCCAACCACACTTCCTTTCAGCTCTTCGGCCATATGGAGCAGACGGCTCCCTTCGGCCTGAGCGATACGCTGCATCGGAACACCAGTCATCATGGCCACCACTTCGGCCACTTTTTCGGCGTCGACCACCACACGTGCCTGCTCCAGCTCCTTTTCCCAGGTCTGTTTAGCCTTTTCGAGTTGAGCCAGGAGTGTCTTTTCGGAATCACGGAAAGCAGCCGCCTTTTCGAAATCCTGATTCTTTACGGCCTGCAGCTTCTCGGCCTTCACGCTCTCCATCTTCTTCTCGAGCGATATAACCGTTGCAGGAACATGAATATTCGAAATGTGCGCTCTCGATCCTGCTTCATCGAGCGCATCGATAGCCTTATCGGGAAGATGGCGGTCGCTGATATAACGGTTGGTCAGTTTCACACAGGCCTGAATGGCATCGTCGGTGTAGATTACCGCATGATGATCTTCGTACCGCGATTTGATATTGTTCAGGATGGTAATGGTCTCTTCAATGCTGGTGGGCTCAACCATCACCTTCTGGAAACGGCGTTCTAACGCACCATCCTTCTCGATATGCTGACGATACTCATCGAGCGTGGTGGCGCCGATGCACTGAATTTCGCCTCTGGCAAGAGCCGGCTTGAGCATATTGGCTGCATCGAGCGATCCTGTGGCCCCTCCTGCGCCTACAATGGTATGAATTTCGTCGATAAAGAGAATGACACTGCGGTTTTTCGACAATTCGTTGAGAATGGCCTTTAACCGCTCCTCGAACTGGCCCCGGAACTTGGTTCCGGCAACAATCGAAGCCAAATCGAGTGTTACTACCCGTTTCCCGAATAAAACACGCGAAACCTTGCGCTGCACAATACGCAGTGCCAGTCCTTCGGCGATGGCCGATTTTCCGACACCGGGTTCACCAATCAATATAGGATTATTCTTTTTCCTGCGGCTTAAAATCTGGGCAATACGCTCAATCTCCTTTTCACGACCGACAATCGGGTCAAGCTTTCCCTCTTCGGCCGACCGGGTAAGGTCGATCCCAAAATTGTCGAGCACAGGGGTATCGGAGGCCGGTTTGGCACTGGTCGCTCCACCCGACTTTGCATACGCCCCCCCTTGCGAAAGATCGTCATCATCGTCATCATCATCGTTATCGCTCCGCAGCGAATCTTCGACAGGGGTTTCATACTCGGTCGGATCCTGAGGGCTCATGCCTTCAAGAACCTGTCTGACAGACGAATAATCAATATTTTCATCACCCAGAATACGGAAAATATGCGAGGTGTCGTCACGCAATATAGCCAACAACAGGTGGTTTGTGTCTATCACCCTGCTTTTGAAAGATCGCGCCTCCAGATAGACCAGTTTCAGCACTCTTTCGGCCGTCTTGGTGAGAGGGAGCAAATCGGCATCGGAGCTCTCCTGAGGATCGTCCGATTTTATTTGATTTTCGAGACTTTTACGAATTTTGAAAAGATCGACATCGAGCGACTTCAGCGCATCGAGTGCCTCCCCTCCTGCTTCCCGGAGGATTCCGAGAAAAAGATGGTCGGTAGTGATTTGGGTGTTCCCCAGACGGATTGCCTCTTCACGACTGTAACCCAGCACATCACGTGTACGTTGATTGAATTTAGCATCCATACAACCTGCTTCAATTTTGTTTTGCAAAGATACGATATATTTTCCGGCCCGCTTTACAGGAAGAGCAGCATTGTAGAGATGAGGGTGGCTGCAGTTACAAACCGGCGGTAGTTCCGTTCGGAGAGCAGACGTACAAACCATATGCCAATCACCGCGCCGAGAAAAATAGCTGGCAACATGGCAGCATTCAGTGCCAGGGAGCTTGCCGAGATATTATGCCAAAAGAAAAATTGCAGCGGAAGTTTCAGAAAATTCACAATCAGAAAGAACCAGGCCGATGTGCCTACAAAAGAGTTTTTGGGAAGTCGGGCTGCCAGAAGATAGACAGCCATAATGGGTCCGGCAGCATTCCCGATCATGGTAGAAAACCCGCCCAGAATCCCGAAGAGTGCCGCGAACCACAACCCCTCAGGCAAAATAGCCCCGCTCTTCTGACGCTTTTCGTTCCAGAACATCACCACGAAACCCACAAAGAGGGTAATTGCTATCAGTTTCCTGAAGTGCGACTGGGGCACCTGCGAATCGACAAGCAAGGCCACAAAGAATCCCAAAACAGCCCAGGGAAGCAGCGCGAAAATATACCGCCACTTTACCTCGTTACGGTAATAGAGTACAGCCATCACATCGGCCATACATAACATAGGAAGTAAAAGACCCGTCGAGGGTTTAGCCCCGAAAATCAGAGCCATGATGGGTACAACCAAGGTGCCGATTCCCTGAATACCCGTCTTCGACATACCGATAAGCATGCCGCACAGTATCAGAAGGAGCAGCGAAACCGACGAGAGGCCAAACTCTGCAAACAATTCTGTCATCTGGCCTGATAGCGGGCACCCACTACACTCCAGTCGACCAACTTGAAGAATTGAGCGATATAGTCGGGACGGCGGTTCCGGTAATCAATGTAGTAGGCATGTTCCCACACATCGCAGGTTAACAGAGGCGTAAGATTCTTCCTCATCGGATTCCCGGCATTGGGCTCCTGAACAATCTGCAGTTTCCCAGCTTCGTTAACCACCAGCCACGCCCAGCCCGATCCGAAAAGGGTAGCGGCAGCTTTCGAAAACTGTTCGCGAAATGCCTCGTACGATCCGAAATCACGGGTTATGGCCTCTGCCAGCTCTCCCTGAGGTTCTCCTTCCCCTTCGGGCGAAAAGGACTCGAAGTAAAAGGTGTGATTCCAGATTTGGGCTGCATTGTTAAAAATGGGGCCTTCGGCCTCCATGATAATGGCTTCGAGCGTGGCATTTTCGAAAGGAGTGCCCTTAATCAAACCATTAAGATTAGTTACGTAAGCCTGATGGTGCTTGCCGTAATGAAATTCGAGGGTCTCTTTCGACAAAACTGGCTCCAGCGCATTAAGTGCATACGGCAGAAGTGGCAACTGATGTTCCATGGCAATAGATTTTAGGTTCCGAAAGGATAAAGATAGCAATAAATCAGATCAATCGCCCAACTTAAGCACGGCCAAAAATGCCGACTGCGGAACCTCTACATTCCCAATCTGACGCATTCTCCGTTTTCCCTTTTTCTGCTTTTCGAGCAATTTTCGTTTTCGGGTAATATCGCCGCCGTAACACTTGGCGGTAACATCTTTGCGAACTGCCTTAACCGTTTCGCGGGCGATAATTTTGGCTCCGATGGCTGCCTGAATGGCAATATCGAACTGTTGGCGTGGAATGAGCTCCTTCAGCTTCTCACAGATTCTACGGCCAAAATCATAGGCATTTCCCCTGTGAATCAAGGCCGAAAGCGCATCGACGCTTTCGCCGTTAAGAAGGATATCAAGCTTCACCAGATCGGCCTTCTGATATCCTACAATAAAGTAGTCGAACGAGGCATACCCCTTAGAGATACTTTTTAGTTTGTCGTAAAAATCGAAAACAATCTCGGCAAGCGGCATTTCGAAGGTAATCTCTACGCGATCGACCGATAAAAACACCTGGTTTTTCAACACACCCCGTTTGTCGATACAGAGCTTTATTACATTCCCCAGGTAATCGGCATTCGTAATGATTTGCGCTTTGATATAGGGTTCTTCAATACGGTCTATGGCACTGACCGAAGGGAGACCCGACGGATTATGCACATCAATCTCTTCGCCTTTCGTGGTGTAAACCTTATACGAAACGTTGGGTACCGTGGTAATCACGTCCATATCGAACTCACGGTCGAGCCGTTCCTGGATAATCTCCATATGCAAAAGGCCCAGGAAGCCGCACCGGAAACCGAATCCTAATGCTGCCGACGATTCCGGGACAAATGTGAGAGAGGCATCATTAAGCTGCAATTTTTCGATCGAAGAGCGCAACTCCTCATAATCATCGGCATCAACGGGATAAATTCCGGCAAAAACCATCGGTTTTACCTCTTCGAATCCTTCAATGCCCTTCTCGCAGGGGTTATCGACATGGGTAATAGTATCGCCCACCTTTACCTCTCTCGCCGACTTGATGCCCGAAATAATATAACCCACATCGCCGGCCTTTAGCACATTTCTGGGCGACATGGACATCTGCAGCACGCCAATTTCGTCGGCATGATACTCCTTCCCCGTGTTCACAAACTTTACATAATCGTCCGTGGAGAATTTACCGTTCACTACCTTAAAATAGGCAATAATACCCCTGAAAGAGTTGAAGACCGAATCGAAAATCAGCGCCTGCAACGGGGCATCCTCATCGCCCGCAGGGGGGGGTACCTTATGCACTATGGCCTCCAAAATCGCATCGATTCCCACTCCTGTTTTAGCACTCACCTCCAGAATCTCATCCCGGTCGCACCCAATCAGATCGACAATCTGATCCTTTACCAACTCTGGCATGGCGCTGGGCATATCCATCTTGTTGAGAACAGGAATAATGGTAAGATCGTACTCAATGGCCTTATAAAGGTTTGAAATAGTCTGTGCCTGAATGCCCTGCGTGGCATCTACCACCAACAAGGCCCCTTCGCAGGCGGCAATGGCGCGCGACACCTCGTACGAAAAGTCGACATGCCCCGGAGTATCGATAAGATTCAGGGTGTAACTTTTCCCGTCGAGCATATAGCTCATCTGGATGGCATGACTCTTAATGGTAATTCCACGTTCTCTTTCCAGATCCATACTGTCAAGGACCTGATCCTGGAATTCGCGATCGGAAACACTGTGAGTCGATTGGAGCAACCTGTCGGCAAGGGTACTTTTTCCGTGATCAATATGGGCAATGATGCAAAAATTACGGATAGCGTTCATTCGGGCGTCGGCGGGTTATTTTTCAGGCGGCGAAATTACGAAAAAAAAGCCATTTGTCCGTCGTCTCCCTGCAGATATCCCTCATGCCGTAACAGCCACTCTTTTCGGGGAATACCGGCAGCAAAACCGGTCAAATTTCCACGGACTCCCACCAGTCTGTGACAAGGAATCAAAATAAGAATCGGATTGTAATGTGCAGCCGAACCCACCGCACGGGTATTATTTCTTCCGCCCACTATCTCCGAAAGTTCGCCATAGGTTTTTACCGTACCGTAGGGAATGCCCTGAAGCGCTTTCCAGACCCTCTCCTGAAAAGGGGTACCCTCGGCTTTGACGGGCACCGTGAACGATTTTCGCAATCCCATAAAGTATTCGTCGAGCTGCATCATACACTCCACAAGACACTCCGGAGGAGAATCATGACTCACGCCTGCCTCCTCAACAATCCGCAAGCGGGTGATAGCCTCGTTGTCGGACGAAATTTCGGCCCAGCCCAAAGGCGTTAAATAGTATTTTATGAAAGATGATTCTGTCATAATGCGAATTGACTGTACATAAAAGGTCATCTCCGCAACCGGAGATCCGGTTACGAAGATAGACCTTTTTGCCCTTTCAGACAGAGATTACCTGGAGAAAAATAGCTCGGAATATTTTGCGAGAGGCCAGACCTGGTTATCGACAAGACGTTCCAGCTTATTCACATGACGTCGGATATCATCGAACATCGGATAGACCATCTTTTCGTAGATAACAGCCTTTTCCCGCCCGTCTTCCGTTTTGTTGGCACTCTTTCGGGCATCAACCATAATACGGATCTGGGTTCGCAGGGCCACCATATGTTTCGATATTTCGCGAATCAGATACATGTTTTCGCTAATGGCCTCATTCAGTTCATCCCCTTCCAGAATGGACTGTAACCCCTTCACATTCTCAATAAGGGTATTTTGGAAACGAATCGTTGCCGGCAAAATCTGATTCAAAACCATATCACCCAAAACCCGGGCCTCAATCTGAATCTTCTTGGTATAAATTTCCCATTTCACCTCGTTTCGGGCATGGAGCTCCTTCTCGGTGAAGATGCCTGTGCGCGAAAACATCGCGATACTTTCAGAGGTTAAATAGGCATCGTACATATAGGGCACTCTGGCTTCACAATCGAGTCCACGGCGGGCTGCCTCAGCCTTCCACTCATCACTGTAGCCGTTACCATCAAAGCGGATAGGCTTCGAAAGGGTAATGTAGTTTCGCAACACCTGGAAAATGGCGTCGTCCTTCTTCAGCCCCGAATCAATCAGCTGCTGCACATCGGCCGAGAAGGTGGTAAGCTGATCGGCCATTGCTGCACTCAGTGCAATCATTGCCGACGCGCAATTGGCAGAAGAGCCTACCGCTCTGAACTCAAATCGGTTACCGGTAAAGGCAAAAGGTGAGGTCCGGTTCCTGTCGGTATTATCGAGCAAAATTTCGGGAATCCTGCCGATATCCAGTTTAATGGCAGTCTTTTCATTGGGAGTCATGCGTGAATCGGGAACATTCTCCTCCAGGTAATCGAGTACCTGTTTCAGGTGGGTTCCCAAAAAGACGGAAATAATGGCGGGAGGAGCCTCGTTGGCCCCCAACCTGTGCGCATTACCCGCCGAAGCGATACTTGCCTTAAGCAGCCCATTATTCTTATGCACTGCCATCAGTGCGTTAACAAGGAATGTCAGAAACTGCAGGTTCGACTTCGGGTTTTTCCCGGGCGACATCAGATTTACCCCGGTATCGGTTCCCAGCGACCAATTGCAATGTTTGCCCGACCCGTTCACCCCATAAAAGGGTTTTTCGTGAAGCAGCACTTTAAAATGGTGGCGGCGGGCCACCTTTTTCATAAGCGACATCAAAACGAGGTTGTGATCTATGGCAAGATTCATCTCCTCATAAACGGGTGCAAGTTCAAATTGGTTGGGCGCCACCTCGTTATGACGCGTTTTAAGGGGAATACCCAATTTGTATGCCTCATACTCCAGTTCGCGCATATAGGCGGTTACCCGGGTGGGGATGGCGCCAAAATAGTGATCTTCTAACTGCTGATTTTTGGCACTCTCCTGCCCCACCAGCGTCCGGCCCGTCATTACCAGATCGGTACGAATGGAATGGAGCGAGTAATCTACCAGGAAATACTCCTGTTCCCAACCCAGATAGGAGATCACTTTATTCACATCTTTATCGAACAACCGGCACACATCCACAGCAGCCTTATCGGCGGCGGCAATGGCACGCAGAAGCGGCGCCTTGTAATCGAGCGACTCTCCGGTGTAGCTGATAAATATGGTGGGAATACAGAGTGTCTTATCCAGCACAAAAGCGGGCGAAGAGGGATCCCATGCACTATAGCCCCTGGCCTCGAATGTGTTGCGAATACCTCCGCTGGGGAAACTGGAGGCATCGGGCTCCTGCTGTACCAGTAATTTGCCCGAGAGGGTCTCCATTACCTGTCCGGCCGAAGTGGGATCGATAAAGGCATCGTGTTTCTCGGCAGTGCCTTCAGTGAGGGGATGAAACCAGTGGGTGTAGTGGGTTGCCCCCAACTCCATGGCCCAACTCTTCATCCCCGAGGCCACATGTTCGGCAATTCGTCTGTCAATTCGATTACCCCCATCGATGGCCTCAACCAACGCATTATAAGTCTCTTGCGTAAGATATTGCTGCATCTTGTTCCTGTCGAATACATTCATGCCAAAGTAGGCAGAGGTTTTCGGCGCGGGAGGATCGACCACACGAGGAGTCCGTGACAGCACATCCTGTAAAACGCGGAAACGTAAAAGCGATGAGTTTTCCATAATTGCAAAAGGGTTTAGGTTGCGACAAAAGTACTATTTCTTAAGACACCCCCTCAAAAATCGATGAATATTTTACATTCAATCGAAAATTTTCTCAAAGACCCCCAAAATTAAAGGGACCTTACACAAAATTCTATTCTATTTGTACGCTCAACCCCGATTTGAGAAGCAACCCGGCCTGCAGCTAAACTGACAGAAACAGACAGTCGGAATAGTGACAATATGTCGCATTTCGCACGCCCAAGTCAGCTATCTCTGCCAGAATGAACCCTGGTGCAGCAATGGCACAATCATTGCGACAAGGCGGTTAAACAGCTAAAACGATAACATCTATTTAATACTATCAAATTATTATGGGCAAGATCATAGGAATCGACCTGGGAACCACAAACTCGTGCGTTTCTGTAATGGAGGGCAATGAGCCGGTTGTGATTACTAATAACGAGGGAAAAAGAACCACCCCTTCGGTGGTGGCATTTGTTGAGAACGGCGAACGTAAGGTAGGCGATCCCGCAAAACGTCAGGCCATTACCAACCCCCACAATACCATCTTTTCTATCAAACGGTTCATGGGCGAAACGTTCGACAAGGTAAGCAAAGAGATTTCGCGCGTACCCTATTCTGTTACCAACGAAAACAATGTACCCCGGATCGTGATTGGCGACCGCAGATATTCTCCGCAGGAGATCTCTGCCATGGTTCTGCAAAAGATGAAAAAAACGGCCGAGGATTATCTGGGTCAGGAGGTAACCGAGGCTGTCATCACCGTACCCGCCTATTTTAGCGATTCGCAACGACAAGCTACCAAGGAGGCCGGAGAAATTGCCGGACTGAAGGTTCGCCGTATCATCAACGAGCCCACAGCAGCTGCCCTGGCCTACGGCCTCGATAAGAAACATAAGAATATGCACGTGGCTGTATTCGACCTGGGTGGCGGTACGTTCGATATCAGTATCCTGGAGCTGGGCGACGGCGTCTTTGAGGTAAAATCGACCAATGGCGATACCCACCTTGGCGGAGACGACTTTGATCACGTGATTATCGACTGGCTGGCATCCGAATTCCTGAAAGAAGAGGGGCTCGATCTGCGTAAAGACCCCATGGCTCTGCAGCGTCTGAAAGAGGCAGCCGAGAAGGCAAAAATCGAACTCTCCAGCACTACGAGCACCGAAATCAACCTGCCTTACATCATGCCGGTGAATGGCATTCCCAAGCATCTGGTAAAGACCCTCACCCGCGCCCAGTTCGAGAAACTCTGCGACTCGCTGATTCAGGCAACGCTGGAACCCTGCCGTAAGGCCATTTCGGATGCAGGTGTCTCTCTGTCGGAAATCGATGAAGTCATTCTGGTGGGTGGTTCAACCCGTATTCCTGCCATTCAGGAGGTGGTAGAGAAGTTCTTTGGCCGCGTTCCTTCGAAAGGGGTTAATCCCGACGAAGTTGTGGCTGTGGGCGCTGCCATCCAGGGCGGTGTGCTTACCGGCGAGGTAAAAGATGTACTTCTTCTCGACGTAACTCCCCTTTCGCTGGGTATCGAGACCATGGGCAGTGTTATGACCCGTTTGATTGAGTCGAACACCACCATTCCCACCAAGAAAACCGAAACCTTTACCACGGCCGCCGACAATCAATCGTCGGTAGAGATTCATGTTCTGCAGGGCGAACGTCCCATGGCTGCCGGGAACAAAACGATTGGCCGCTTCCACCTTGACGGAATCCCCTCTGCACCCCGTGGTGTACCGCAAATCGAGGTAACCTTCGACATCGATGCCAACGGTATTCTGAATGTATCGGCCCGCGATAAAGGCACCGGCAAACAGCAGAGTATCCGCATTGAGGCCTCTTCGGGTCTGACCGATGCCGAAATTGATCGAATGAAGAAAGAGGCCGAAGCCAATGCCGAGTCGGATCGTCAGGCAAAAGAGAAGATCGACAAACTGAACGGCGCCGACAGCCTGATTTTCCAAACCGACAAACAGCTTAAGGAGCTGGGCGACAAGCTTCCTGCCGATAAGAAGGGTCCTATCGAAGCTGCACTGGCAAAACTGAAGGAGGCGCACAAAGCGCAGGATCTGGCCGCTATCGACCAGGCAACCGAGGAGCTGAACAAAGCATTCCACGCCGCCTCCGAAGAGATGTACAAAGCCGGACAGGCCGCCGGTGGAGATGCCGGCCCCGGTGCTCAGCAGGCACAATCGGGTGCAGGCAGCAATGCCGGAGCCCAGGGTGGCGACAACGGATCGGTTACCGATGTAGAGTTTGAGGAGGTAAAATAAGAGAGGTTAGTTGACTTATCCGCAACCGGGAAAACCGCAGTAAAAAGAACTTACTGCGGTTTTCCTTTTTTATTTATTAAAGAGCCAGAATGCGCGCCCAGATCTTTTGGTTGGCATATAATGTACTCATCAAATGATCTGCCAGACTAAAACCTTCACGGCCTTCGTTATAGAACCTCGGTTTATCGGCGTTTTCGCCCTCACCCACCAGCCATCTGATAGTCAGAAGTTGGATTCTGTTCGCAGACGAAGGGTCGATTAAGGCCGGATTAGCCCTGACCAGTGGTTCGCCACTCACTTCACTCCCCTCCGGGACCAACCCTGATAGATTGTGAAAGGCCTCCATGGCCGATATACCTCCATAACAGGCTTGCCTTACTCTTTCTGCGGCCGTAAGAGCAGAAAGCTCCTTTTTCAGCGACGTAACCACGTTGGGCATATCCGATCCCTCTCCGGATGCAGAGGCTTCGGCCCTGAATTCATCCATCTGTTGCTTAAACTCCTTGGCCGCCACTTTGTCGGATTTCAGCAACTCCTGGTAAGCCTGCTCCATCTCACGGAGCACTGTCTGCGTATCGGTACTGCTGTTTCCGGGATTCTTCTTCTCTTCGTCGGCTATCAGTTTTTTCAGGTACTCCTCCTGTGACACCGGGATAAAGAGCGGAACAGATTTTTTACTCACTATAGTCACCTCGTGCCTATCATTGCGGTAAATCGGGAAGCCATGAAAATCGGCACTCTTTTGCGGGGAGAGAAAGATATCCTCCACAAGAGGCGATCCCAGCATCTGCAGCGGGTTGTTCAAAGAAAGGGTGAGAGAAGATCCGGATCCCACCGTAACTCGTTCGCCCTCTTCGAACAGGTAAGGCAGAAAACGAATTTCAAGTTCGTAGCCATCGCTGTAACAAGACACTTTAATACCCTGAGGCGGAGCAATCGAATCCCAACTGCAAAGGATAGAGCAGATCTCGCCGAACAGAGCCTGGTTGCTCCCGCTAATCCTCTTTTCAATCTCTCCCCGGGTGAAGGGCATAAAGAGACGCCCGTCCTCCTCCACTTTCTTTTCGGAAAAGGGGGGTCGTTGCTGTGCCCGGCAAGGGGCCGAAAGAAAAAGCAGTGCACAAAGCAGGCAAACGGCTGCTTTACCGCTTGTGCCGGATTGTCGCGGGGTAACTACTCTTTGGGCCATATTGTGAGTTTTGCAGTAATTTTAACCTCTCTCTCTTCATTATCTTTCTTACGATAACTCCCATTAACGCTGATTGTATAGACCCCTTCCGGATTGAGCAGATATTGCTCCAACGCTTCCGTGCCGGGTATAGATAAGGGGACTATAAACTCTTGGTTCTCCTGATCATTGACCTTAATGGTATAATCGATACCTGCGAAAGGAAGGATGCTTTTTGCATCGATCGACTCCGAAAACGAAGTAAGGTCGGCACACGGATAATCACGCTTTTGTCCCTTATCATCGCCCGACGTTTTGTACTTGTTCGATTGAAAGAGTAGCCGACTATTCGATCCTAAGCGAACCACCAAACAATATCTTGGGCTTAAACTGCTGATTGTCATATTTCCCGTTTCTGCTCCCCGTTCCAGCGCAATACCCACACTTATATCATACCCGTTGCTATAGCCCTTTATTCGGCCCGATCGGACTACCTCAAGTTTATCTTCACATAAACCATACTGACTGTAATTCGATTCCGCCCTGACAAGCGAAGGTTCTCCGGCTGCATCTGTCAGGGTCTTTCCGGTAACCACCTCAAACCGGTCGGTTTCGGTTAAGGCTCTTTGCAGCACCTCCTTGCTTTCGTTCACCACTTTGATTCTCTCCGGAATAATGGTTAAGTCGAGTGATGAAACGGTAAAGGTTTGTGCAGACGATCTGGATGTTTTCGGACTGGATATCGTAGGGCTGCCGCTTCTGGACACAGCATTCACCTCAATCTCCCCAATCAGCGCAGTAACCGGTTCTCCCTCAATATCGATGGTGGCCTCCCCTTTCGCATAGCGCTCTTCGCCAAAAGGAGCTTTATAGGTGTAATAGACGCGAAGGATAGCTTTCCCTTTCTGTTTTCCTGCAACGAAAGTTGCCTTTGCCACGCCGGAATCATCGGTAACCACCTCGCTTTCGGAAAATTCGCCAAGCGTAGAGGGAGGCAGCACTTCACCCAGGGCACTTCCCCCTTTCAGAAGAATCTTTCTGCCGGGCAGAACCTCACCGTCACAATCGGTGAGGCGGAAAGCAACCGTGACTTTGTCCTCTTTTTTTATCGATTTGGCATGGGGCAAAACCTCAATCGCGTTCGCATCAATAGCTATATCCTTGTTTTCTTCCCGCTTACGGGTTTCGAACGAGCGAATGATCATAGACAAAGGCGAAAAACCCTGGAAACCGGCATTCTTCCCTACATCCGTTTTCGAGATACCCACATCGGCCAAAGAAGCAAAGGTTCTGGTAAAGGATTTGACAACCTCACGGCTTCTGCTGGTTTCCAGAATGAAAGAGATCGAAAAACCGCCCGACGATTCGGTAACTTCCGACCTGATCAGGTAATGGCTGCCTGAAGAGATAGGCAAACTGCCCGTCGGAGCCGTATTCTGACTGTTCATGGAACCCTCTCCATTCGCACCGGCAACAAAACTTCCGTCATAAATATGGATACAGTCCGGATTTAGGTCATTGGCTTTAATGGATTGCTTAAGTGTCCCAACACATTGATTACGAAGGTAATAATACCCGGCTGCAAGCTGAGGATCGTCGGGTGCCGAAATTTTTACGTCCGAGTTAAAGACGGTAATACC
Source organism: uncultured Bacteroidales bacterium (assembly GCA_964451605.1). Lineage (GTDB taxonomy): Bacteria > Bacteroidota > Bacteroidia > Bacteroidales > UBA4181 > JAQVSH01. Next base: position 22,410 of record CAYVJA010000013.1, read on the forward strand.
ATAGGTCTGGCAGGGATCGCATTGCGAGAATGCCTTAGCGTTTGGATACAAAACGATTACTAGCACCAAAAGCCGGAACCATGCAGCAAATTTTCGAAAATCCATATGATTCTGATTATTATTCATCCTTGCGAATCCGATCGGCCCGAAACCGGAGCACTCCCTGAAATGAGGCTGTCTCTTGTCCCCATTCCGACTCGGAGGAGAAAGAGCCGGTAAAGGGAGATTCGTAGTTGCCGGAAGGTTTTGTCAAAAAATTGATAAGTTTCATGGCATCAATAGTAGGAAGTTTTTCGAAATACTCCCTTTCGAACTGCTCTTCGAACGCTATTTTCTTCTCTGCATCCGCTTCCGAAAAATTCATTTTATCCACAGCAGTTATCAGATCAGGGCCGAAAAAAGAACCACAAGTTACAGATATGGGCAAAAGAAGCGTTTTATCGAACTCTTCCAGAGCAGACTTTTTATCAATTTGGTCCGACGAAGCCAAAGTGTTTGGTTTGGACTTCACATTCCGAACCGGATGATATTGCGAGTCGGAGATGCCTTTGATAAATAGCCGGAATTGCAGTGGTTTTTTGGCTTTCAGATCTTTACTGTAATCGGGAATGGAAAAGAAGAGCTCCATTAACGGATAGATCTCGCCGGTTGCGTTGATTTCCGAAATGACTCCGCCCTCTTCAGAAACAAAATGCACATCCGCCTGCATCCAGCTCTCTTCCTGTCTGATACCCCCTTGCGGGATATCGACTAATCCGCCCCCGCACGGATATCCACAGGATGCGATAACCGGATTTTCCACATACCCCACAGAGCTGAGCGGCTTTTCTACAAAAGCAGTCAGATCGTTACGGTTAAAGGATAACTGAACAGGCGACTTGATCCGGTAAGTACCCTTTTGTTTGTTGCCATTTTTGTAGTCGACGGCATGGGTAAAAGTGAGTTCCAACTCTCCTTGTGCTACGTAATCATAGCCCGATACCCCGTGAAGAGGTTCATTTTCGGTTTGCGCACCGGCAAAGCACGTTGGAAGTAACAACAGGCAAACGAGTGAATAGAAAACAGGAAATTTCATCATCTTACGTTTTACGGTTACTGCTCATACGGACCAACCCAATATTTATATGCACCGGACAACACATCCGCATACTCACCGACTGCGGAATAACAGCTTAGATCGTCCGAAGTGACTAGACCCACCTTCTGCAAACGCACGATTTCGTTTTGCACTTTTGCAAGTTTTCTGTAATCGGGCAAAAGGGCTTTGAGCGTTGTGAGATACTGCGAAATGGCATCTGTCAGTAAAGGGGACATCTTTTCGCAATGACGGATCTTCAGCGCATAAATCTGTTTTTCGGCTGCCTTCGATCTCGCAATCTCAGCAGGACTACAAATTCCCGAACAGAGCTGACTTTCGAGCGGCCTCATTTGGGCGTCTAGTTGAATGCGTTCTATAGAATCTTTGCGTTCAACATTCTGCAACATTTCAGCCGCTCTCTTCATCCGCTCAGTAATCCGTTCGCCCAAGCTCTTTTGTTCGTTGGCAAGAGCAAACAGCCGGGCACTCCCGGCTTGATTCTGCATGTCTGTTGTGCCCCCTTGTTGCGCCTTTCGCATCATCGTTGCGGCATACTCTTTTGCCCACTTCGCCTGATCGGCCTCGCTCATTTGGTCGAGTTTTTCCACATCATCTTCAGTCAGGCCTGATTTACGAAGGGCATCTGATACCATACTGCTTTCGGACGCAGCCGCCTGAGCCCGTTCATCGGCATGAATACGGTCGACGACCTCTTGAAGCGAAACCTGCACTTCGTAAATTCTTTGCACAAAACGCATCATTTCAGTGGTATCGGATCCACAGGCAATGGTGGGAACAGCGGGAAGACGACTCAATAAAGCTTCGGGAGAAGTTTGTGCATTTGATACCACCGGGTGAATAAGCACGATGAGAGCCAAAACCGAAAATCGTATGGTTTCCATATATCATAAGTAGATTAGTAGTTATTGCGCAGTCAGATGCAACTATTCAGTTACGCCTGCGGGATGCGAAGTGAATATAAGCAGGCGAATCGGGTTGTGATTGTAAAAAAGCGACAGCCAGAAAAAAATGTGTATCACATGCATTACCTTTGTTTACAGGCAGTAATGACTCCGGGATATTTGCACCGATATCAAGGGGATTCACGTTGCAGCGCGCACTGCTCTGCAACTATAAATCAGCGGAAAGATGAAAGACGAAACGAAAATCCTGGAAGAGCGAATAGTTCAGCTGGAAAAAGAGAATCTTCTTCTCAAACAACAACAAATCGAGATTACCGAGGCGAAGGAGTTGTATTTAAAAATTTTCGATGATTTCCCGGCGCTGATTTGGCGTTCGCGTTTAGATAAGTTGTGCGACTACTTCAACAAAACCTGGCTCGAGTTCACGGGCAGGTCAATGGAACAGGAGTTTGGAAACGGATGGGCAGAGGGAGTTCACCCCGATGATTTCGATTTCTGCGTGCAAACCTATGTGGCAGCTTTCGACAAGCGCGAGGCTTTTTTGATGGAATACCGCATGAAAAATGCGCAGGGCGAATATCGCTGGATCCGCGACTTTGGACGCCCTTTCTATGATCTCGACAACACCTTCCTGGGTTACATCGGATCGTGTTACGATATCACGGAAATCAAGGATAACGAGCTGCGTCTTACAGAATTAAATATCACAAAAGATAAATTCTTCTCTATCATAGCCCACGACTTGAGGAGTCCGTTCAATGCCATAATCGGATTCAGTCAACATCTGTTAACATCTGTCGAAGAAAAGCGATTCGATGAGATGGAGGAGTATGCCAGAATCATCATGCAATCATCTAACCGGGCAATGGAGTTACTTACGAATCTGATGCAGTGGTCGCAGTCGCAATCGGGCCGACTCCAATTTCATCCCGAGCCTTTCGATATGGCGAATCTGATTCGTGAATGGCTGCCCTCTATTCACGATCTTGTCGGATTAAAATCAATAATCATTGAAATCCGGTTACCCGAGGTTGCCTTTGTAAATGCCGACATAGGCATGATCAGCACTGTTTTACGCAATCTCACTTCGAATGCCATAAAATTCACTCATCCGGGAGGTCAGATTTTGATTGCGCTCGAAACCACTGATAACGAATGCTTTGTATCGGTTAAAGATAATGGCGTGGGGATTAAGAAGGAACGGATTGATTCGCTATTCTGCCTAAACAAGAGTTGCTCCACACAGGGTACACTCAGGGAGACCGGAACCGGATTAGGCCTGATCCTATGTAAGGAGTTTGTAGAGAAAAACGGTGGAATCCTCAGTGTGGAAAGTGTCGAAGGGGTCGGGTCGACCTTTACCTTCTCTTTGCCTTTGGCAAGATCATAGTCTCCTGCATCCTTGCCGAAAGATCCCCTGGCGGACTGGAGAAAAAGAATAAGAAAACGCTTTGATTTCAAAAAAATCTGTATCTTCGTTTACAAAGCGGCATATTCTCTATACTTCTTATTTTCAGTACATTAACCACAAATAAACGCTATGGGAATTGAGGTCCGTTATTACGAGGCCGGAACCCGGATCAACTGGCTGGTGGGACAGTTCGAAACCCTCCGGTGTAATAAAAGAGCCCGGTTTTCAGATAAGTTTATTCCCCGTTTCGACATCTCGCTGGTTTTCCATTTCGGAACCCCTCCCCTGATGATACACCCTGTGCGTAATCCGTTACCTCTCTATTTTCTCACCCCGATCCTCTCCCGTTCTAATTGCATGCAGGTGAATAAAAGTAACGACACATTCATTGTCACCTGCAAACCCACAGTACTGTCAAAAATTTTACAGCTCAATCTGCTGCCCGGTCCTCAGATTTACACTCCCCTTCCGGAAGCCCTCTTTTCACTGCTCTGGAACCGTTTGCGGCAGTCAGAGTCGACAGAGGAGAGAATCGAGTGTTTTGCAGCCTTTCTGGAAGAGTTGTACCCGGGAACCTACCATCCCGATATCATAGACTACATTTACGAAAGAATCATTACTTCTGCCGGCTCCGAACCGCTGTCAGACCTGCTCAAAGAGTATTCTTTGAGCGAAAGAACGCTCCAGCGACAGTTTCAAAAAAGGGTGGGAATCACCCCCAAAAAATTGATGCGCATTGTCAGAATCAATCGTATCTGGGAACGAATAAAAAGCAGGGAGAGCATAGACTATCAGGATATCATCTTCGAAGGCAACTACTTTGACCAGACACACTTTATCAAAGACTTCAAAGATATCACGGGCGAAACCCCCGATGTCTTTTTCAAACGCGACCTTTCTTATGTAAAAGCGCTCTCCGGCAAGCCTTAACTTGGGTCACGTTGTCGGAAATTTACTATCACAAGCCCAAAGAAGCGACGTAATTTGAAGTAAAGAACAATTAATCTATACTGGCCCTATGAAAACACTTTCTCAATTGAGCATCTTTCTGATCACAAGCCTTTTGGTGCTGAGTCTCGGTGCAAATGCACAGATTGCCGATCCCAAAGAGGTTTTAAAAAACAAGGGAACCGACAGAGCTAACTCGAAAATAGACCAAGGGGTCGATGCCGGAATGGATAAACTGGAAGAGGGAATCGGAAGTCTTTTCAAGAAAAAAAACAAAGATGCAGCCAACAAAGAGGCAGATGAAGCAGAGGCAGAGGATGAATCTTCGGATAAGGTAGAAATTACCAAGAAAGAGAGTGCTCCCGCAAAACCACAACTGCAAAGCACAACCCAATACGACTTTGTACCCGGCGATCAGGTGATCTTCTTCGAAGATTTCTCGCAGGATGCTGTCGGCGATTTTCCGGCCCTATGGAGTACCAACGGCAGCGGGGAGGTAAAGAAGGTGAATATTGCAGAAGGACAGTGGTTTCATATGAATGGCGAAGACGCAGTGTATTGCTACACGAAAGAGCTGAAACTGCCCGAAAATTTCATCTGCGAGTTCGATATTATTCCCGACGGAGAGTATCAACATGGACAGACACTCACTTTTTACGAAGAAAACCCGGAGGAACCCAAGGAGATGAACTCCGATCTCTATCCCGGACGCAGGGGCGTACATATTACCATTAAAAAGGAGGGATGGGAGACCAAGGGTTACTCGAACGACGAGGCCGGATCGGACTGGCTGACCGGTGAGGCCTCAAAAAATCCGGTTCTTCTGGAACAGGTAAACCATGTAATTGTCTGGATACAAAAACGCAGGGTTCGTATCTACCACCAGGGAGCCAAAGTGCTTGATATGCCCACAAATATTTATGCCGGCACCGTTTTCAATCGCTTTCTCTTCTCAGGATGGGATGCCAACAGCTTCCCCATGGTCAGCAATTTTACAATCACCACAGCATCGCCCGACACCCGCAGTAAACTGATTACCGAAGGCAAATTGGTTACCTATGGGATCACCTTTGATGTGAACAAAGCCGACATTAAACCCGAGTCGTACGGAACGCTGAAGAGCATTGCCGATGTACTGAAGGAGAACGCCGGTGTCAAGGTGAAGATTGTAGGGCATACCGACAGCGATGGCAACGACGCGCTCAATCTCGATCTGTCGAAGCGGCGCGCAGAAGCAGTTAAAACCGCGCTCGCAACCACCTTCGGCATTGAGGCTGCCAGAATGCAGACTGAGGGCGCCGGCGAGACCCAACCGGTTGCTGCCAACGATACACCTGCCAATAAAGCCAAAAACCGGAGGGTAGAGCTTATTAAGCTGTAGCGTGTATTACGGGATATACCGTTTGCCCAACACCAGTTTATCGCCCGACAGATCCACTTCGAAAAGCGTAGGAATCCGGATATAGACCCCATTCACCGATTTATGGCTGTGAACCGACATCAGCCATTTCCCCTGAAGGGTGCGGAACAGCATTCCGTGGCCGTAATTCGGAGGGGTGATGGGTTCTTTCTCCTGAATCCAGGGTCCGTCGAGGGTTCCGCTCGAGGAATAGGCCACCCCCTGCGAATAGACGTCGTAAATCCAACTGGTCCATATCATCCCCAGCTTGCCGGTACCGGTTGTAAAGAGATAGGGCCCGTCGGTGACCTTATTGAAGATATCGTTGCCATTGCTGTCTTTTTCAC
>CAYVJA010000013.1:28525-47036 GCA_964451605.1 uncultured Bacteroidales bacterium
ATGGCGAATCGCTGGCTCGGAAAAGGATTTTTCCTTTTCCGACCGATCCGCTGAGATCCTCCTTTAATTCAATCTTTTCGACAGTTCCGTTCCAGTTTTGCATCCACTCATGACAGTATATCATATAGGGCTTTCCATCCTTGTCTACCCAAAAGGTTCCGTCTAATGTAGGCATGCCTTCCGGGAGATAGATGGGATCCTTCATGGGAACATAGGGACCCTCAGGCTTATCGCTCATCAACACATGGCTGGCACGCCGCTCAATCACATTATTGCGAACCGTGTCGATCTTCACATTGCGGTTGGTGAAGGTGGCAAAATAGTAGTATTTGTCTTTGTAGGCATGCAGTTCGGCTGCCCAGATCATGGGCCGGGGGCCCATCCACGATTCGGGGTCTGTTTGGGTAACTGTGAAAGGGCCCTCCCAACTTTTGAGATCGGCACTTTTCCAAAGCATGCCACCCGTTCCGGTCATATAGTACATATTCGTTTTGCTGTCGGCCAGAATAGCCGGATCGCTCAACCGGATAGAGTCGAGAGGAATATTGGTTCGGACTCGCCTTCCCATCTGACCCGAAAGGGGTAATGCAGCGAGGAGAAGGAACACAAATAGAGAGAAAGAGAGGGTTTTCATGGTTGAGTGGGATTAAATAATGCTTTAATGCTTTAATGCTTTAATGCTGCCTCGTGCGCGGGGGGTGGAAGGGTGAGGCGAAGTGCGGTGTACCCCAATATGCCTGCGGTCAGGGAGGCTGTCATGATGCTGATTTTCGAACTGTTAATGACAGTTTCGGCATCGAAGGCAAGGAGTGTGATGAAGATCGACATGGTAAATCCGATTCCACCCAGAAAGCCTACGCCGACGAGTTGACGCCAATTAGTACGGGTCGGGAGGCTGCAAAACCCCAATAGGACACCCAAAAAGGAGAAAAGTAAAATTCCCAGGGGTTTTCCGACAACGAGTCCCAACAGAATTCCCAGGCTGTAAGGTTGATCCAACCCAATTTGTATACTATCTTCCAAAGGAATGGCTGTGTTTGCCATGGCAAAGAGAGGCAGAATAAAGAAGGCAACCGGCTTATGGAGAAAATGTTGCAGCCTGAAAGAGGGCGATTCCCCTTTTCCGTCACCGAAAGGAATGGCTCCGGCTAGAATCACTCCGGTTATCGTGGCATGTATACCCGAATGCAGCATGAAGTACCACATCGCAACGCCTCCAACCAGATACGGGAATAGATGATTTACCTTCAGACGGTTAAGAAGAATGAGCAGAGCCAGTACTGCAAACGCAAGCGCAAGATGGATAAGGGAAAGCGATGAGGTATAGAAGATAGCAATGACCAGAATAGCACCCAAATCATCAATGACGGCAAGGGCCGTGAGAAAAATCTTTAAAGAAAGGGGAACCCTCTTACCCAGAAGTGAGAGGATGGCCAGTGCAAATGCAATGTCGGTGGCCATCGGAATACCTGCTCCGGCCTGAGTTTCGGTACCCAGGTTAAACAACAGATACAGGGCTGCCGGTACCAACATGCCTCCCACAGCAGCAAAGAGTGGAAGCGAGGCACTTTTCAGGCTCGAAAGCTCTCCACAATAGATTTCGCGTTCTAATTCCAATCCTATCAACAGAAAAAAGAGGGTCATCAAACCATCGTTAATCCAGTGTCCGGCACTATGGCCGAAAAGGTTGTAGTCCCACAGGGCCAGATAATGGGTTTGAAATGAGCTATTGGCAAGAATAATAGAGATTATGGTAACAAGCACCAGAATCAAACCACCCGATTTTTCGCTGCGAAAAAATTCATTATAGAGAGTAATCAAAAGCATAAAGGAATTCAAAAAAAGTACTGCAAGATACACCAATTGCATCAAATCCGATGGCAGATAGCAAAGGAGTGAACCTTTGCCAACACCAATTGTTAAACAGGAACACTAACCCACACTCATTCTTATGGAACCCGTAAAAGCGAAAGTAATCGAAAAGGGACCTCTCTATGTTGAAGGGCCCATTGTAGTGGAAACTCCCGACGGGAAAAGCGTTAAAAAGGAGAAATGCTATTTCTGCCGCTGTACCCGCTCGAAAAATCAACCCTGGTGCGACGGCTCACACGCTAAACAGCCTTAAGAATCACAGCTTTTTTACCACCCCGCTTTTTAGCAGCTCTTTTGCGGCAACGGAGAGTTCCTGGTACCACTTCTCTCCATATTTCCGGATAAGCGGTTCCCGAAGAAACTGATAGACAGGAATCCTCTTTTTTGCACCACAAGTCACGGCTCCGGCGCAGATTTCCCATTTATGGTAATTTACTGCGTCGTAGCCTTTGTATTTCATAATCCGAACCGGATAGAGATGGCATGAAACCGGTTTTTGAAAGGAGATCACTCCTGCCAGAAAGGCCTTTTCGATGGCACAGAGGGCAATCCCCTCTTCGAAACAGGCGTAGGCACACTCTTTACCGTTAACCAATGGCGTTACCCGGTCGCCATCCTTATCGGTAACGCTTACACCCTGTTGTTCAACAGCTTCTATACCTGCAGGCGTCATATAGCTTTTAAAAAGCGGATAGAGTGCTTCCAGTTGAGGTATCTCCTCCTCTTCCAGGGGAGCACCTGCATCACCCAATACACAACAGGCGCCCTTGCACACCGAAAGATCACAACAAAAGGGCTGATCAAAGAGATCGAACGAGATAATGGAAGAGTCTATACGAATCATAACAAAGGGTAACGGTTATTTATAGAGTGTTTTTCGGAAGGCTCTCACCTCCCCCTCCCTGCGGAGGAGAAACTTCTGTACTGCAGCCCAGAGAAATCCCAGTCCATAGCCGGTCAACTGCACAAAAGCCGCAGGAACGGCCAGCAATGCCACTTGTAACGACCCGGTCTGGCGCACAGTATCACCAAATACAAGAAGCATGTAGAAAAGTAGGGGCAAAAGAGCACGCAGTTGCAGAAAAGAGAGCAAAAAGAGTACTATCATCCCCAGAGTAAAGAGTGCGGGCAACAGATGAACCAACTTAAGGCTATTGGGGTGAAGCAGATAGAGATTAATACGAGCCATTCCCGAGTTAAAGACCTGCCGAAAGAATTTTTTCAGATCGGTGCGCCTCTTATGAAATACATACGCATTCGGAATGAGCGAAACCTTGAATCCAGCAGAGAAAAGGCGCAGACTCAGATCGATATCCTCGCCAAACCGAAGCGAAGAGAAACCGCCCAGCGTTTCGAAGGCCTGCCGCGAAATGCCCATATTAAAACTGCGGGGATGAAACTTCTCCATCGATCGCTTGCCCCCGCGTATCCCCCCGGTAGTGAAGAAAGAGGTCATTGCCTGGTTAATGGCTTTCTGGATAGGAGTAAAAGAGGCATCAGCCGCGTCGGGTCCTCCAAAGGCATCTACCTGCTGTTGCTGCAAAAAGGCATCGACCTCTGCCAAATATTGCGGAGGCAGAATGCAGTCGGAATCGAGAAAAATAAAATAGTTGCCCGAAGCCACTCCCGCACCCCAATTACGACTTAAACCGGGCCCACTGTTCTCTTTAGCATAATATTTTAAAGGGAGTTGCTTATCATACAACGACAACAGATGGCTGCACGGCACAGTGGAACCATCCTCTACCAGGATTACCTCATAGGGCATCTGCTGCTGACGAAGAAGGCTCTCAAGCAGCTCGGCCACCTCATCGGGCCGGTTAAATACCGGAATAATCAGTGAATAATTCATTGGCCGGGTTTATCTACTCTGTACATCACTTCATCGAGTGGCAATGCATGCAACTTAACCCGATCTGCAGGGAGCGCATGCGCATACTGATCGCAGGTAACCACGAAACCGGCTCTCTCCAACCGTTGAGGATAATCCAGCCCGTAATCGCGCAGATGATCCTTTTGCTTAAAATGGATCTCCCGGTCGCGGGGGGTTACAATGGAACTGTCCTCGTACGTAACCGCCCTGTCGGGATTAATCGGCGAGAGGATCAGCCCCCATCCGCCGGGTTTGAGTACCCGGAAAATCTCGCGGAGTGCCAGGGCGTCATCCTCCACATGCTCCAGAATATGGTTGCAGATCACCACATCGAAATGGTCGTTTGCGAACGGCATCTTCTGCACATCGAGATGCACCTTGGCGAGAGGCGATTCCAGATCGGCAGTAATGTAAGCGTCGCCAAAACGCGACTCAAACCGATTGAGGAAACAGTACTCCGGAGCAATATGCAGAATGGTATGCGAACCTTCAAAAAAGGTTGTTTTCTCCTTGAGCCAGATATACATTAACCGATGCCTTTCAAGGGAGAGGCAATGGGGACAAAGGGCATTTTCGCGGGGTTTTACATACCCGTAGGGCAGAAACTTTCGGTAACGGTGGTTACATACCGGACACTGCACCGCACTGCCCATGTAAAAGAGCGAAAGAAACCGGGTACCCCAGTGGCTGAAGCGCTGCAAATACTTCCGGGGTACAACACCGAGCAAAAAACGGATGAGATATTTCATAATTACAACTCCTTTTGTAATGGTTCACAGAGAAGGGGGCTTCTCTGTCCGGGCGAAAAAAGTAACGAGACGGCGTTTAGAATATCCGGCTGTTGCGAGGGATGAAACCAGTGAATGGACGACTCTCGCTGAAACCATGTCATTTGCCGTTTGGCATATTTTCGGGTATGCAGTTTAATCTGTTCTATGGCTTCGGCCATTGTACATCTATGCTCAATGGCATCGAAAATCTCGCGATATCCAACGGTTTTCAGGGCATTCAAATGGCGCCAGGCATAGAGCGACTCAGCCTCGCCCACGAGTCCGGCAGTTACCATCTCGTCGACCCGCTGATTGATACGATTATTTAACTCCTCACGAGGCAAAGAGAGCCCCACCCTTACAATACGGAAATCGCGCCTTCGCTGCGGGGCGGTAAGAAACGAGGAGTAGGGCTTCCCGGTTTGCAGACATACCTCCACAGCCTTAAGCATACGCTGCGGATTGCGGAGATCTACCCTGTCGTAATGAATCGGATCGAGCAAACGCAGCTGACCGCGCAGCCACTCTATCCCCTTTTCATGGTATCTGGTTTGTAAATCACGACGCAACCCCATATCAACCGCAGGCAGATCGTCGATACCCCGGCAAACGGCATCCATATAAAGACCCGATCCCCCCACCAGAACAACCAGCCGGTTCTTTTCGAACAATGCAGGGAGCAGTTGCATCACAGCCTGCTCGTACATACTCACATTGTAATACTCATGAATGGAGAGATGCTGCACAAAATGGTGACGAACCAGGAGTCGTTCGTCGGGGGTGGGAACCGCCGTTCCAATGGACATCTCGCGATACATTTGCCGCGAGTCGGCCGAGACAATCTCAGTTCCGAAATGGCTTGCAAGCGCGAGAGCCAGGCTGGTTTTGCCCGACGCAGTGGGCCCTGCAATAACCAACAATGTCTTTTCCATTCAGTTACAGACTTAGGGCAACAACGCGTAAAATTTGCCCAATTTACCCGTTTTTTCCTACTTTCGCAATATACCAAACCGCTATAGAGAATTCATGCCGGCAGACCCCATCTCTCTTCTTGAACTGAACAGCAGAATCCGCGAAGGAATGCGAAAACTCTTCCCGCGCGGTGTCTGGATTGTGGCAGAGGTGGGAGAGATGAGTGTGAATTACAGCGGCCATTGTTACATGGAGCTGGTACAGAAAGATCGGAAATCCGGACAGATTGTGGCCCGGGCAAAAGCCACCGTCTGGGCTGCTACCTTCCGGAACCTACGGCCATTTTTCGAAACCACAACCGGCCAGCGATGGGAAGCCGGCATTAACCTCATGATAGAGGTTACGGCCGAATTTCACGAAGCCTACGGATTCAGTCTGAATGTTCGCGATGTGAATCCCACCTATACAGTGGGAGAAATGGCACTCCAACGCCTTGCCACGCTGAAGGCACTGGAGGAGGCAGGGATTTTGGATATGAACCGCGAATTGGATCTCCCCTTCCCGGTGCAGCGGATTGCAGTAATTTCGTCTGATACGGCAGCCGGCTTTGGCGATTTTATCCATCATCTGCACGATAACCCCTCCGGACTGGTGTTTTACTCACGTCTCTTCCCCGCAGTTGTGCAAGGTACAGAAGCGGAAGCTTCCATCATCGGGGCGCTGCAATCTATCTATCGTTACGAATCCTGTTTCGATGTAGTTGCCATCTTGCGGGGAGGAGGTGCAAAAACCGATCTGCACTGTTTCGACAGCCGCGATCTGGCTTTTCACATTGCCCAGTTTCCCCTCCCTGTGCTAACGGGAATTGGTCACGATCGCGATGAGTCGGTGGCCGACCGTGTTGCCTGGCGAGCCTTCAAAACCCCCACCGCGGTAGCCGGCTTTCTGATTGAGCAGGCCCAGGAAGCACTCGATCAAACCGAATTTTTGGCCGGGCGATTGGAGACACTTACCCGCAATTTCTTCGATCGACAAAAGAAGGCACAAAACCTGGTGCGGCTTGAGGCGTCGCGGATAACCCAAAACGCACTCTCCAACAAGCTGAAACAGCTGAATAGTTTTCTCTACCGGAGTAAAACGGTCTCAACACGAATCGCGTCGCTTGCAGGTGAAGAACTCCGTATGTGCAGATATCGTCTTTCGCGATCGGTTACCTCACGCATTGAGCAGGAAAAGGGGCGGCTTATCCTGATGCCCGCTTTGGCAGCAAGAACCATTCAAACGCGGTTTCAGCACGAAAAACTGCTATTGAACCATATAGAGATTCGCAATCAGAAACTCGACCCTGCGCTGATTATGTCGCGGGGGTATGCGCTGGTTACCGACAATGGCCACCCGATTAGAAGTGTCCGGCAACTCTCACCGGGGAAAGAACTTATGCTCTATCTCTCCGATGGAAAGGCCCGAACCGTTACCCGCGAAATCTATCCTTTGGACGGGAGCCCGGCTTCGGCTTCGGGGCTCCCTGACGTTTCCGTTCCGACTCTCCCTTCCGACCCGTCCGGTCATCAGTCCGGGAAGCCTCCCGGCTCTTATACTCCTTAACCGTACCCGAAAAGAGCGGATAGCGGCTAAACCGGCACTCCAATGCCCCGTTAAACAAGGTACATTTTTCGGCAGCACGAAGTCCGACACTCTTCAACGCCTCTATATTACTGCTAATCATCCAGGCATCCCACCCTTTCCAGTTATGTTTAAGGGTATTCCCAATCACGGTATAGAAAGCGCCCATATCGAATTTGGTCATTCGCTCGCCATAGGGGGGATTGGTAACCAGTAACCCCCCTTCGGCAGGGGCTTTCAGCTCTTCGAAAGGTTTTTCCGAAAAGACAATCTTTTGGTGCATGGCAGCCATTTTAGCATTCTCCATGGCAATCTTTACCGATGTGGCCGAGAGATCGGAGCCATAAATGGTATGCGAAAAGCCTCGTTGTGTACTGTCGTCGTTGTAGATGGTTTCGAAGAGCTCTTTATCGAAATCCTTCCATTTTTCGAACGCAAAAGAGGCTCTGAAAATACCCGGAGGAATATTATAAGCTATCAGAGCTGCCTCAATGGGAAGGGTGCCCGACCCGCACATCGGATCGACAAAATCGGTCTGGCCATCCCAACCTGCCAGCAAAAGCATTCCGGCAGCCAATACCTCATTTAGCGGGGCAATATTGGTATGTTTCCGATAGCCGCGTCTGTGTAACGATTCACCCGACGAATCAAGTAAAACCGTACACTGGCTATCCATCAAATGGATATGAATCTGAATCGTGGGGTTCTGCGTGTCAACCGAGGGCCGCTTCCCATAGGTATTTCGAAATTGATCTACTATGGCATCCTTGGCCTTAAGTCCGGCATACAGAGAGTGGGGGAAATGGTCGGACTTCACCACGGTATCGATAGCAAGTGTATCATCCACCGAAAAATAACGATCCCATGGAATAGCCATTATTCCGCTGTACAACTCAACTTCGTTACGGCAACGAAAAGTGGAAAGAGGACGCAAAATCCGCAATGCAGTCCGTAGCCAAAGGTTAGCCTTATAGAGCAGAGCCAGATCACCCTTGAACGAAACCGCCCGGTTAAGAGATACAATATCCTTCGCACCCAGCCGTTCCAGCTCGGTGGCCAGTACAGGTTCCAAACCTTTAAAGGTTTTTGCCACCATTTCGAACGAGGAGGCGGTAGTCATAGTACTCATGCAAAAAGGCTTTCATCGCGAATCAACAGTAGAACAGCCGATTGCGGAACAATAACATATTTTTCCTGATTGTACTCAATCTCGTACGATCCGTTTTGCAGATAGACGGCCAAATCGCCTTCGTGTGCCTGAAGAGGCACATAACGAACCGTCTCCGATTTTCCTCTCCACAAATCATCTTCATCACCCATGGCAGGTATCGGGTAACCCGGGCCGGCTTTGATGACATATCCACTCTGGATAGTCTCCTTCTCCTGGACGGAGGCTGGCAACAACAACCCCCCTTTGGTACGGTCGTTAAAAGTACGGGGCTTGATAAGCAGGCGATCGCCTACCACCAGGAACTTTTGCAGATCGATATTGTCTAAGTCTAAAGGCATAACATTATGAATGGGCTTAAGGTTACAAAATTAGGAAATATCGGGCAGCATACACACCTAAAGGTCTATTTTAACTACTTTTGTCATTATTTATCAGCCCAATCGAGCATGCCCCGCTACTTTATGGTGTTGGCCTACAATGGCACCCGTTTCCACGGCTGGCAATATCAGCCCAATGCAAATACCGTTCAGGAGCTGCTCGAAACACAACTTTCCAAACTCCTGGAACCCGGGTTGAAGATAACCGGTGCCGGACGAACCGATGCCGGGGTGCACGCCTCCTCCTTTACAGCCCATTTCGATTCCGATAAAAGCGACTTTATAGAAAACGCCCAATTTATCTATACGCTGAACCGCATGTTACCGCCTGATGTGGTGATACACGGCATCCGAAGGGTTCAAGACAATGCCCATGCCCGGTTCGATGCCCTTTCGCGCACCTACCAATACCATATCCTGCGAAAGAAAGATCCCTTCCGTACCGAAACAACATGGCTTTATTCGGCACCTCTCAATCCGGATATCATGCAGAGAGGAGCCGACAGACTACTGAATTACAACGATTTCAGAAGTTTCTGCAAGGTTCATACCGATGTCAGGACCTTCATCTGCCGCATTGAAGAGGCATCCTGGGAGTTTAGGCCCGAAGAGTGGATATTCACCATCAAAGCCGATCGGTTTCTTCGAAATATGGTAAGGGCCATTGTGGGTACGCTCTGGGAGATGGGGCGCGGAAAACTGTCGATTTCCGATCTCGATGCCATTCTGGAAGCAGGCAACCGATCGGCCGCCGGATTATCTGTTCCGGCCTCCGGATTGATTCTCACTGCAATAGATTATCCGTCGCATCTATATCCCGTTTCGGGAAGGGCGTAAATAGCAACCCGCCGGCAACAGTTTCTTCCACAAAGTTTTGGAGTTTTGCTTCGAAATGAGCAATTTTGGCACCCCTTTCAGCAGCAAAAAACCGAAAGACCAAAAACTGAAAAAACGCATTGCATGGGAAGAGCATTTGAATATCGGAAAGCAAGAAAAATGAAGCGCTGGGGCAATATGGCCCGCGTATTTACACGGTTAGGGAAAGAGATTACGATGGTTGCCAAGTCAGGCGGCCCCGACCCTGCAACCAATCCCCGCTTACGTGCGCTGGTGCAAAATGCGAAATCGGAAAACATGCCCAAAGAGAATGTCGAACGGGCCATTAAACGTGCAGTAGAGAAGGACCAAAACGACTACAAAGAGATTGTTTACGAAGGATACGGCCCTTACGGCGTAGCCATTTTGGTAGAGACAGCCACCGATAACAACACCCGGACTGTTGCCAATATTCGTAGCTATTTTGTACGGCACGGCGGTTCGCTGGGAACCTCCGGCAGCCTCTCCTTTATGTTCGACCGGAAATCGGTGTTTAAAATTAAACCGCAGGCAGCCGTCAATCTGGAAGAGCTCGAACTGGAACTGATTGACTTTGGAGTTGAAGAGATTTTTCATGAAGAAGAGTCTGATGCACTGGCAGTGTATGGCGCTTTCGAATCGTATGGTGTTCTGCAGAAGTATTTCGAGGAGAATGGATTCGAGGTGGTCAGCAGTGGTTTCGAACGATTCCCTACCGACACCAAAACACTTACCCCGGAGCAGCAAGCCGATGTAGAAAAGCTGCTGGAGAAAATCGAAGACGACGAAGACGTTCAGAATGTTTTCCATAATATGGCGGTATGATATACGCCAATAACGCAACCCTTGTTTCTCTTTCCGTATATCGTGTCGGGAGTTCCGACGGCTCTGCCGAACTCTCTTCTGCAGGCCATTGCGTCCGACACAGGATTATGCTGCCCGAAGAGGAAGCGTGTTGTGCTATTCTCGACTATCTGGTTGCGGGATTCACTTCGGAGGCCTGGTTTCACTTTCAGAATCAGGAAGGAACCAACGACTCTTCGCTCTTCAGTGCATTCGAAAGCTATTTCGAAAGCGTTTCGGACGACAAGAGCACTGATGTCGCGGAGGACGACCCCGCCAACCGCTTAGATAATATAGCAAAACAGGTAGACCAAAAGATGCAGGAGGCACAAATGACCTCCTGTTATCTATTTGTAGCGCATATCGGAAGTCTGATTGCCGATGGTGAGGTAACCGAAGCTGTGGCACTTTGTCTGGCCGAAGGGGAAAAAACCGCCCTTTCGCTCTGTGAAGAAGAGGAGACTCTGAGGCTTTCGGTTCATTCCATTTTGAAACCCGAACACCCCGACCGGGGTTGCATTGTTTTCGCAACTGAAAGAGAAGAGGGATTTCTGGTTGCTCTGTCGGGCGATAGCGGTAAAACGGGCCGGCTCTGGAGAGAGTCCGTATTGCAACTGCAAGAGAAGCAAAATGATTATCTGCACACCAAAGCCTGTATGGGACTGTGCAAAGAGTTTGTGGTTGAGAGGCTGCCCGAAGCCCATCCGTTAGACAAAGCCGCACAGGCAGGACTGTTGCACCGATCGGAACGATACTTCAAAGAGAACGATTCTTTCTCGGTCGATTCGTTTGCCGAAGAGGTAATTCGCGAACCTGAAATGATTGAATCGTTCAAAAATTACAGGGAGGAGGTGGTCCGCGAACGAGAGACTCCGGTTCCCGATCAGTTTGATATCTCTGAAGCGGCAGTGAAAAAAGGGGCACGTGTCTTTAAAAGCGCCATCAAACTCGACAAGAATTTTCACATCTATGTGCATGGCGACCGCGATAGAATCCGAAAGGGTTTCGACCCCCAGACGGGGCTCCATTATTACCAGATTTTTTTTGAAGAGGAGTTGTAATTTATTTGCGTAAATTTGTGTTCGTTCATAAAATCATCGTTGTTTAACCCATTATAAACTACTAATATATTACGTTATGGAACAAACCAAGCGCGTCTACTTTTTCGGCAACAAAACCGCCGAAGGTAACGGAAAAATGAAGGAATTACTTGGCGGGAAAGGCGCCAATCTGGCCGATATGAATCACTGCGGAATCCCTGTTCCTCCGGGCTTCACCATCACCACCGAAGTGTGTAACGACTACTTCCGGATTGGCCGCGATGCCACCATCGAAATGATCCGTTCAGAGGTGGAAGAGCAGATGGCTGAGATTGAGAATGCTGTTGCCGGTCCCAAATTCGGCGACAACCAGAATCCTCTTCTTGTGTCGGTTCGGTCGGGTGCCAGAGCATCAATGCCGGGCATGATGGATACCATCCTGAATCTGGGGTTGAACGACGAATCGGTCGAAGCCATTGTTAAGAAAAGCGGGAATCCCCGTTTTGCATGGGATTCGTATCGTCGTTTTGTGCAGATGTACGGCGATGTTGTTTTGGGACTGAAACCCGAAAAGAAAGAGGACGAAGATCCTTTCGAAGTGCTTATCCACGAAATGAAAAAGGAGAAGGGTGTTCTGCTCGACACCGAACTTTCGGCCGACGATCTGAAAGTACTTACCAGCCGGTTCAAAGAGGCAGTTAAGAAACAGACAGGAAAAGCCTTCCCCTCCGATCCCTGGGAACAGTTGTGGGGCGCCATTATGGCTGTTTTCGACAGCTGGATGAACGACAGAGCCATTCTCTATCGCAGGCTTAATAAGATCCCTGCAGAATGGGGTACGGCTGTTAATGTACAGTCGATGGTTTTTGGAAACATGGGCAACAACTCGGCTACCGGTGTTGCTTTTACCCGCGACGCAGCTACCGGCGAAAATATGTTTAACGGCGAATACCTGGTGAATGCACAGGGCGAAGATGTGGTAGCGGGTATCCGGACGCCGCAGCAGATCACCCTCGAAGGCTCAAAACGGTGGGCCGCATTGCAGGGAATCTCCGAACAGGAGCGTGCAGAGAAGTACCCGTCGCTCGAAGAGGTTATGCCCTCTGTATATGCCGATCTCGTTGCCATTCAGCAACATCTCGAAAAGCACTACCGCGACATGCAGGATATCGAGTTTACCATTCAGGATGGTAAACTCTGGATGCTCCAGACCCGCAATGGCAAACGTACCGGTGCTGCCATGGTTAAAATTGCCATGGACATGCTAAAGGAGAAGGCTATCGACGAAAAAACAGCCGTTTTGCGTGTTGAGCCCGAGAAACTGGATGAGCTGCTCCACCCTGTATTTAAGAAATCGGCGCTGGCAGCTGCCAAACCTCTGACCAAGGGGCTTCCCGCCTCTCCGGGAGCTGCTTCCGGAATGGTTGTCTTCTTTGCCGAAGATGCCGAAGCGTGGGCAGCTCAGGGGAAAAAGGTAATTCTGGTTCGTATCGAGACTTCGCCCGAAGACCTGAAAGGGATGAATGTGGCTCAGGGTATTATGACCGCACGCGGCGGTATGACCTCGCATGCTGCGGTTGTAGCACGCGGTATGGGTAAATGCTGCGTATCGGCAGCCAATGGGGCCATAATCGATTATAAGGCCAAGACAGTCTCTTTCGACGGAGTGGTTTTGAAGGAGGGCGATTGGATTTCTCTGAATGGTTCTACCGGTTTGGTCTATGCCGGACAGCTGGCCACCGAGGAGGCTACGCTGAGCGGCGATTTTGCTGAGTTAATGACACTGGCCGACAAGTATGCCCGTATGAGCGTTCGCACCAACGCCGATACCCCGAAAGATGCCGGTATTGCCCGTGCGTTCGGAGCCCAGGGAATCGGATTAACCCGTACCGAGCACATGTTCTTCGAAGGCGATAAGATTAAGGCCATGCGCGAAATGATTCTGGCCAAAGATGAAGTCGGCCGAAGAATAGCTCTGGCAAAACTGCTTCCGCTGCAGCGTGCCGACTTTGAAGGCATTTTCGAAGCAATGCACGACCTGCCCGTTACTGTCCGGTTGCTCGATCCGCCTCTGCACGAATTTGTGCCCCACGATGATAAGGGACAAAAAGATATGGCCGAACAGATGGGTATCTCTCTTCAGGAGGTAAAAAACCGTGTTGAGGGTCTGATCGAACAGAACCCCATGCTGGGTCATCGCGGATGTCGTCTGGGCAACACCTATCCCGAAATCACCGAGATGCAGGCCAGAGCCATTCTGGAGGCTGCTTTGAACCTCAAAAAACGGGGTATCAAAGCCATCCCCGAAATCATGGTTCCGCTGACCGGTATCCTCTATGAGTTTGTAGCACAGAAAAAGATCATCGACGAAGTAGCCATCCAGGTATTTGCCGAACGGAAAGACAGCATTTCGTACAAGGTAGGAACCATGATCGAAATCCCCCGTGCTGCACTCACTGCAAACCGGATTGCCGAATCGGCCGAGTTCTTCTCGTTTGGAACCAACGACCTTACCCAGATGACTTTTGGCTATTCGCGCGACGACGTGGCCAAATTTTTACCCATCTACCTTGAAAAGAACATTCTTAAGAACGACCCCTTCCAGGTGCTCGATCAAAAGGGTGTAGGACAACTGATCAGCATGGCCACCGTTAACGGCCGTTCTGTTCGTCCCGACCTAAAGGTAGGTATCTGCGGGGAACATGGCGGAGAGCCCTCTTCGGTTGAGTTCTGCCACCGCATTGGCCTTAACTATGTAAGTTGTTCTCCTTTCCGCGTTCCCATTGCCCGTCTGGCCGCCGCTCAGGCCGCCATTAAAGGCTGAAAAACTCCGGAATTGCTTTAAAAACTGAGAGGGTGTCGCTATGCGACACCCTCTTTTTTTTCTGAAAAGGCCAGGATTTATGGGATATCCGGCAAAGTTTTACTTGCGGAATTTGGAGATTTTCAACGATTTTAATTCACAACCGCTGCAACCGGTACAGTCGCCACACCCCGGCTGTTTCTTAGCAACTCTCGCTCCGAAAAGGGATCGAACCGCAAAAAAGAGGGCCAGCGCCACAATCACATATACTGCATACTCTTGAAACATAATCCTGCCATTTAAAAAAACAGTTGCCCAATCTGGTAAGTCAAGAAAGCTACCAACCAGGCAATACCGGTTGTGTATACCATAACAAAGAGTGCCCACCAATGGTTCGCCTCCTTTCGGATGGCTGCAATCACGGCAATACAGGGAAAATAGATGAGAACAAAGAGCATCAGCCCATAAGCCACCAACGGGGTAAGAACCTTCTCCCCTTTCCGCACGCCATGCGAATGAACCTGTTCCCGGAGTTTCTCCTGCAAACCATACTCCTCATCGCCTGTTAAATGCGTCTGATACAGTACTCCCATCGTGCTCACCACAATCTCCTTAGCAGCAAGACCCGTGATGATGCTCACTCCGATTTTCCAATCGAAACCCAGCGGTTTAATGAGCGGCTCCAGAGAGTGACCCATTTGCCCGATATAGGATTGTTCTTGTTTTTCGGCATGCATCGCCAATTGTAATCGATTGGTCTCGGCACTTTTTATACTGTCGTTGAGTGAGGATTGAGTAATCTGCGCTATCTGTTGCTCGTAATCATGCGAATATCGCACCCCGCGGGGAAAATAGCTCAACGCCCAAATCAAAATGGAGGCCACGAGAATCACAGTACCCATCTTGCGCAGATATTGTGCCCCCTTGTGCCACATATGCAACGTGGTATTCCTGAGGGTGGGAATACGATAGGGGGGCAGTTCCATTACAAAAGGCACATCTTTGGCTGCAAAAAAGAGCCGTTTCAACAGCAGTCCCGAACCCACTGCCAGAAGAATTCCGGCAAAGTAGATACTCGCCAGAACCAGGCCCTGATGCTCCGGAAAAAAGGCCGAGATCAGAAGCACATAAACCGGCAGACGGGCACTGCACGACATAAACGGAATCAGCAGCATGGTAAGAATCCTGTCTTTCCGGTTTTCGAGGGTGCGTGTAGCCATGATAGCGGGCACGTTGCATCCAAAACCCATGATGAGCGGAATAAACGATTTTCCATGCAGCCCAATCTTGTGCATCAGCCTGTCCATGATAAATGAGGCACGAGCCATATAACCCGAATCCTCCATAAACGAGATAAAGAAAAAGAGAATCAGAATATTGGGCAGGAAGATAATCACCCCGCCAACCCCTCCGATTATCCCATCACTGAGCAGATCCTGCAAGGGACCCTCCGGAATCAGCCGTTCTACCCAACCGCCCAAAGCCCCTACCCCCGCATCGAGCCAATCCATAGGATAGCTCCCAACAGAGAAGGTAACCTGAAACATGAGCCACATAAAGAAGATAAAGAAGGGGAAACCCCACAACCTGTGTGTCAGAATACTGTCAATTCTGGCGGTCTGCTTCCGGGTATCCTCCGGCCCGGCATGAAAGGTTTCACCCAGCGCACCTGCAATAAAGCCGTACTTGGCATCGGTGATGATGGTCTCGCTCTTCTCTTTGTAAGCCTTCTCCAGATGAGCCATTTCTGCATCGGAAACCGCAACGATTTCGGCATAATTATCACATTCGGCCAACTGTTTCCGGGTTGCCCTGTCGTTCTCCAGGAGTTTAATAGCCAGGTAGCGGGAAGAGTAATAGTCGGTGATTGAGCTGTTCTTCTCAATCAGGCTCTGAATATGCGAAATGGAACTCTCCAGATCGGCACCATAATGAATATTTACGTGGCGAACCGTTGGATCTTTATCTTCATAGACATCAATAATCTTATCGAACAGATAATCCAACCCTTTCCCCTTCGAAGCCACTGTGGGCACAATCGGGATGCCGATCATACTTCCCAGTGTGTGCCGATCTATCCGGGCTCCCGTACGCAATAGCTCATCATACATATTCAGGGCCAATACCACCCTGATATTCATATCGATAAGCTGAGTAGTAAGATAAAGATTCCGTTCCAGATTCGACGCGTCAACCACATTGACCACCACATCGGGGCTATTTTCGGCAATATGGGTTCGTACAAATAACTCCTCGGGCGTATAATCGGTTATGGAGTAGGTACCGGGCAGATCGACAATCCGAAACGTGTAGGCGCCGTGTTGAAAAGTGGCCTCCCGGGCATCGACTGTCACCCCGCCGTAATTACCCACATGTTCGTGCGAACCGGAAGCAAGATTGTAGAGGGTTGTCTTCCCGCTGTTTGGGTTACCCACCAGTGCCACATTGATAATCTTACCCTTTTCGCCGGCACTCTTCTTGAGCAGATCCTCATTAAATGTTCTGTTTCTATTCGCAGTAACCAGTCCCTCAGCCTGTTCGGGCGAAACCACCTCCACCAGTTTAGCCTCCGATCTGCGAAGGGAAACATTGTAGTCCATAATCTGGTACTCAACGGGATCGAGAAGAGGAGCGTTTTTTATCACCTTAACCTTCTTCCCTCTTACAAAACCCATCTCGGTAATGCGCTTACGGAATGCGCCGTGTCCCATCACCTTTACAATAACCCCCTCCTCACCGGTCTTGAGGTCGCAAAGACGTATCTGTTTAATTTCTATCGGTTCCATCAATTCCCTGCTAAAAGTTGAATCCCATCCGAAGAAGACCTGCCAGCACATTCGGCAAGGCACGGTCGGTTCCCGCAGGTTGTATTATATATTGCAGATCGGGCTGAATAAAGAGGTGGTTGCCAAACCGGGCCTTATAGCTCAACTCCAATGCTGTTTCGCTTCTGGCTCCTGCCTGCTTCATACCGGCATGCGCCACTGCCAACCCCCACTCATCTTCACTTCGCAGCCACCCCGTGAAATGCAATCCGGCCCCCAGGTAGTAGCTGTTACGGTTCTTCGATTCCGGACTCAGACTGGCTTGAACAAAGGCGGAAACCCTATTATTGCCGGTTCCGGAAAAGAGCGTCTGATCGGCCAACAGGTATACGCCCCAATTATCCTGCCGCAGTAAAGATAGAGGATTGTCGGCAGGAGCCGGCTCCTTATGGGTATGAAAATAGGCTCCCAATTTATATTGCGAGGAGAGTGAGTTTGCCCAAAGATGGGTAAAGGCATACTCCGTAATCCAAAGCAACCCGTCGTGCGAATTGAGTTTCCACTCCAGATTATGCGGATGTGCGTCAAGATCTTCGGGCAATCCGTCGAAAAGAGCCAATCTGGCCGAGACCTTTTCAGAAATAAGATATTGCAGCTGAGCACCCAACGCAGTCTGGGGAAAAATAGGCGAAGGAATATTGTCGGCAATGGTAGAGTGAACACCAAACGAACTGTTGAGAAACAGCGATGCGTAGTCGCTGGCCACGAATTCCACATTCAAATCCTGCAGACCCACAATCACAGCCCAGCGGCCCAGATCCTGACGATACCACAATTCGTGCACGTAGGTGTGATTGCCTGCTTCCATATTGGAGGCTACCTGAAAATCGCCGAACAGCGTTTCGGAGGGGGTAGCGCCGTGGGTATTGGCCCCATTAATAAAGAAATGACCTCCTCTCCAGAGCGAAGCCTTCTCAGTAGAAAAAAGCAGTTTGATATTGGCCATACCCAAATACCCTCCCCCCCGCTTAATTCCTCCGGAGAGATTGGCAGCACCTTCACCCAGATAAGAGGTTTCGAAAAGAAGGGGTGACTCTTCCCGCCGGTTTTCAGTCTGTGCCCATGCCAACGGAGTAAAAAACAGAAAAAAGGAGAGTAACAGAGCAATGGATCTCTTCATCACAGTGAATCATCAATTAACGCGGCAAATGTAAAGGGTATTGCGGAGAGTAGACATCCCCAAAAATGGGGACATTTGCACCTTCTCCTCCCCAATCGTAGGTGGTTGCCGATTGCGTTCATGAAGCGGAATCGATGGTTAGAAAGTGATTCACAACCGCATAGATGGTTAAACCCGGCACCGACTTAATTCCTGTCTTGTGCGTAATATTTTTCCTGTGGGTAATAACAGTGTGGGTACTGATGGAGAGGGCTTCTGCTATCTCTTTGTTGGTTTTCCCTTTCACAAGCTGCAGTAACACCTCCACTTCACGATCACTGAGCAACTCCTGTTGATCCTTTTCTGTACTCGACTCAACTGTCCGGCCGATTTTTCCGAAAAGGGTCTCACGCGAATCGAGAAGGGAAATGGTATCATCAAATAGAGA
>CAYVJA010000013.1:47046-51256 GCA_964451605.1 uncultured Bacteroidales bacterium
TTTCCATGGAATGATCTAATTTTGAGAAATTTGCAGGATCGTAAAAGGCATAAAGCAATCCAATCCAGCGGGTTTCTGAAAAGTCACGCCGAAGTGCATTCACCTGCTTCGATTGGTTTGCAACACATATCGGGTTGGCAATCACTACCCCGGGAGGGGTTTTCAAAGCCAATTGATACAGCTCCTGAAGCGTAGAGGCCTTCTGGCAAGTTACAGGCAGATGCATCTGATTCAACAGAACCATCAACCCCTCGTATATCACCAACGAAGGTTCCAGTACAACAATATGAAGGGTTCGCACGCGCATCACAATACCATTAGGGCTTTTCCAGCGCTTCAACCAAAGGAGTCAGAATAGAGTCTTCTACACGGGTATGAATATGTAAATCGTACTCCAACTCGAACAAGCTGAGTAACAAATTTCTCCTGATCCGGCCATCATTATGCAACGGCAGATACTTCACCAGCAGATTCTTCAGATCGGTGAGTTTCTCCTCAATATCACTGTGATGGCCCTTAAACACCTCCATAGAATAATCCGATTGTCTGTTTGTTGCAACATCGTTCGGATTACATAGATGCCGAATATAGGGGAATACCACCTGGCTTTCGTAATTCAAGTGTTCAACCACCTCATTGCTATATTCTTGAAAAAACTGCTCAACCATCACCATCTCGGAATGGGCGTTCTCCTTATACATCTGCTGAATAAGCTGTTGAATAGACGGCAACTTTTCAAAAAGATAGTAGTCGTGGTTTTTTTGCAAATAATCTACTATCGATGCAATAATTCGGGTCGATCCGGTAACCGGACGGGTTGAGGCGTGGCCATTATAGAGATTGGCCAGTGTAACAAACAGTACCGAATCGATATCCCTCTCTTTGCAGATTTGTTCTATGGTAAGATCATGCACTGCAAGTCCCAGCCCGAAATGTTCGAGCATTAAAATAAGATGGGGATTATCGAGTAGAATATCGGCCACCTTTAGATTAGACGTTACATATAAACTCCCGCTATACTGGCGCATAATAAGTAATTATTAAAGAGGAACAATCACCAAACCCGCTTTGTTCACCGAAACCCATTGCTACTTAACGATCCAGAGATTGTAGATTTTGCCCGGCCTACACGTTGAGAGGAAGCATCTCAATGGCATCGGTTGGACAGATTACGGCACAAGCCCCGCAGCCCACACAGGTTGTACCCTCAACAACAGGTGCCATAAGAAGCAACCCCGATACCGGACGGATAGCAAGGGCCTGATAACTACAGGCCATTTTGCATCGATCGCACTCTCCATTACGGGAAAGCAGGCAGCGGGACAGATGCACTTTAGCCGTACCCATTCTTATGCTCCTCTTGGCCTCCACACTAAAGGGGAAAATGGCACCACTCGGGCATACAGTTCCACACAGATTGCATGTTTCCAGACAATATCCCCTATCGAAACGAACTTCCGGCACCATCCAGTCGAACTTGCCGGAGAGCGTTACCTGATGCGACAAGATTTCCGTAGGACAAGCCTTAATACAATTGCCACATCTAACGCAAAGCAAATCGAATCGGGGGCTATGCACAGAAGCGGGTGGACGAATTAATACGTTATTTTCGGGTTTTACAAAACGGTTTAGCAAGAAACCGGCAGCCAAACCGGTTGTAGCAGCAACAAATATCCGACGCCCGGAAGATGGAACCGAAGAGGTAGCCGGGTGGCTGTTCGATTTAATCAAAAGGGTTCGAAAACCAAATAGCAACTCCTGAAGCCCGCCTAAAGGACAAACTTTTTTACACCAAATACCCGGAAGCCATAGATGGATCAGGAGCAAAAGCGGCAACCCTGCCATGGAAAGGAAAAGAGGTAACGAAGGACGATCGGAAAATATGGAGAAGAAGCCATGAAAAATGGCCATCGGATCGAGCCAGATAAAGAGGGGAACGCCCATCAGAGCAGAAGCCAGAGAAAGTATGGCAAGCCAACTGCCTATCGAAGGGACCCGGGCTGCCGAAGCGGTTTTAACCCTACTGCATTTCGAAACGCCATCACACAGAGAACCTACAGGACAGGCATTTCGACAAAACCATCGCTTCCTCCAAAGAGAGAGGGCTAAAATAACAGCCGCTAACCCATTCAACCACACTAACGATTGTAAAACAAACCATGAATGAAGGAAAACAAATGGGCTCAACCACAACCACATGCCCGTAAGACAACCCCATCCCCACGGAAGGGCCAACAAGATTGCCAGTAGTGTAAAACCATCCCTTATGCTACCGTGCCACCTCCAAGCCTTGCGTGTTAGCCTAACCATACCCCCTGCCCGAGTAAAAGCGCTTTCAACTTTGCTCTATCCAAATCGCGCAACGAACAGTTCGCCTTGACCGCCAATCCGGCAGCTGCGCCGGCGCCATGACCGGTAATCAGACAGGTACCAATTATACGGGTATCTTCGGCCAACTCGCGTTCGAAACTGAAACAGCGTCCGGCCACCAGCAAATTGTCTATAGTCTTTGGCAGCAATGAGCGGTAGGGTATCTGCCAATAAGGTCGTTCGGCACGGCTTACTTGTTTCCCTTTATAGAGCATCGTTGTCCAGGCTCCGCTCACGCCAATGGCATCATCAAACATTCTATAGGTCATTGTGTCTTCGAGGGTCAACTTATACTCAGCATGGACCATCCGCGACATTCTGACGCCAATCTGCGAGGCAGTATCCAGTAGAAACAGCTGCTCGTACCCGGGTGTCTGGCGAATTTTTTGCACACTCTCCCAAATCCGGATACGATACTCTTGCTGTAACCTGGAAAGATTCAGCACATCCAACCCATTCTGATTATCCTCCCCATGCATATTCACCCAATTCACCCCCGGAATAGGGGTAGGCTGCCCGATATCCTGTTTACTATAGCCGGACTTTCGGGTGTCGATGGTATTTATATTTCCCAACCGATGAACCAAACCAATGTGGTAGGGCATCTCATCGTACGACTCTCCGGCCCAATGGAAGAGATCCCCATCGCCGGTACAATCAATGACCACCTTTGCCAGAATAGCCTGCCTTCCCGATTTGCTCTCTATAAAGATTCCCTTCACCGTTTTCCCATCCATGATCACCTGCGAACCCCAGGTATGATACAACACTTTCACACCCGATTCGCGAATCATTTGGTCGAGCACATACTTCCCGGCCTCAGGGTCAATCACCGGATCAACCTCATGAATAGCCATGCCCATCTTCTGCAATCGGGTTGCCATTTCACCGCCAATACCAAAGATTACCTGGCGGGTTCTTTTTGCTTTATCCATAGCATGCGTCGAAAGTAACGGCAAAACCAAACCTCCTGTCCAGAGGCCTCCCAAATGATTATAACGTTCCACCAGCCAGGTTTCGGCACCTGCACGGCTCGCTGCTATGGCAGCAGCTACGCCCGCAGGCCCCCCTCCCACTACTAATACATCGGTTTGGGCCAACACCGGAATCTGACGAGAAGGTTCTGTGACAAAGCCTCCGTCTGGTTGCCCCCCGAGGGGAGTATCTCCATTGCGGGATGCATTGGAAGACTCCTCCGACTCAATCTTTCTACTGCACCCTACCCCCAATCCTATGGCGCCGGTAGCCAACATCATATTCGACAGAAACGTTCTTCTCCTCATACTGAGATAATTTATCTTCACACTGACAATAAATGTAATCCATTCTCCCGAAACTTTGCCGGAAAAAGAGACAAAACCCATATCTCACGCGAAAGACGGCCAAAAAGGAAGCTATTCCAGAACGACAACCACCGAACGGATAAAGGGAGGAATAACCAGTTGACCCTCTTGGTTCGACGAAACCTGTTGCCACTCATCGGTCCAGGGATTATAGACTCTGACCCGGCGAAAGCGTCGATCAGAAAATTTTTCTGCCGAAAGGAGAAAGTCGGTTCGGGCAACCGGTGGCTGTTTCGCTATGAGTTCGGTTTGCCAGTTGTTCAGGCTGTCTCTGCACCACAGAAGGGTACGGTTTTTCCCTTTCAGGCCATAACAGCGCACCCCATCGGTTTCAAACCGGAAGGGTTCGAATCGCTCCTTTACCGGATCGATCCCTGCCAAAGCCGTCCGGAAACGGGCAAAGTGGTACCACAATTGGTTTTTCATTATATAGTGATACCAGTGCCAAAGCGAACCGGTACCGGCTGCACCACAAAAGAAGGGGGCAAAAATCATAT
>CAYVJA010000013.1:51266-52309 GCA_964451605.1 uncultured Bacteroidales bacterium
GCAACACGCCCTCCTTGTCGAGCGCATAGAGATCGGACTGGCGGGCATGATTGGCCTCAACAGCCCCTATCTCATTAATTATTAAAGGCTTATCATTCACCCCATGAAGGCCGAAATCTACTGCATGAGCCACCAGTAAATCTATGGGGCCCTTCACCACATCGTACTGCTGCCAGTCATTGCCGGGATCGAGGTACCGATGGATGGATACATACGGTTGATTTACCAGCGTAAAAAGCCGGGCGTACTCCGACTCGGCACGCTCCGAATGGAGGCTCCCCAGGGTTTGCGTCACCATATGGGCCGGGAAAAGTGCTTGAACCGAATCGAGCATATGATGCGTTGCGGTGAAGGGAAACCAGTTTTCGGTAGTGGCATCCATTTCATTCCAGAGCTCCCACGCATAGATGGCGGGATGGTATCGGTAACGCTGTGCCAGTGCACGCACCCGATTCAGCCACGATGCCCTCCCGGCGGGAGTAGAGATGTACTCTTCGATACTGCCGAATTTTTGAGCCAAAGCCGTGCTGTTCGACCAACTGTTGCCTGCGTTGGGATGCGCATTAACACTCCGGATATGGTGCAGGGTAAACTTCACTTTCAGCCTGTATTTTTCGGCAAGCGCAAGCAATTTATCAATCCGTTCAAACTTCAACGGGTTATAGTACCCTTCCCGGCTATCCTCTATCTCGAGAAAGTCGGTACTGATCCAGATTCGTAAGGCATTCACCCCATTTTCGGAATAGTTGCGAAAATAGGTTTCAACCGAAGCAAACTCCGCATCGTCGTTCCCATCTTTGTTATCCGTGTCGGGCAGATAATTGACCATCACAGGAATCCAGCCTTTACCCTTCTCATCGGCAAAATAGCGGTTATGTACCGAACTCACCCCAATGCGTTCGGGATAGGGATTGGGAAAGGTAGAAAAAAAGGTGCCTGAGGCTCCGGTGAGAAGCCAGAGCGAAACCACCAGAGAAACAGCTAATCTATACATAGGCCGACGTAGTGTACTTTACCCGCAAGATAACTATAAAATACACCCA
>CAYVJA010000014.1:0-28110 GCA_964451605.1 uncultured Bacteroidales bacterium
GCACTAGAGCATTAGAGCACTAGAGCATTAGAGCACTAGAGCACTAGAGCACTGTTTTTCTATAGCTCCAAACCGCCCATGTGGCAAAAAAGAGCGAAAAGCCGGCTAATGCTGTCAGGTGGCCCGAAAGATGTGTCAGTCCGCTGCCTTTCAGGTAGATTTGCCGCATGGCTTCAATGAAATAGCGGGGCGGATTGAGATTACTAAACCACTGCGCCCAGTGAGGCATACTGTTTACCGGGGTAAACAGGCCACTGGTCAGGATCATTACGATTACAAAGAAAAACATGATAAACATGGCTTGTTGTGTGGTGGTGGCATAATTCGAAACCACTAAACCGAACCCCGACATCACCAGAATAAACAGGGCGGCAAAGAGGTATAGGGTTAAAAGGCTCCCCTCCGGAATCAGACCATAGACCCAGCGAGCCAACAGCACCGTAAGCGTTAGCGCAATAAAACCAACCAGCCAATAGGGAATCAGTTTGGCAAATATGAAGGTGTATTTATGCACCGGCGTTACATTCATCTGCTCTATGGTTCCGGACTCTTTCTCGCCCACAATATTCAACGCCGGCAAGAAACCACACATCATTATGAGAAGCATGGTCATCAGTGCGGGAATCATAAATACTTTATAGTCGAGGTGTGGATTAAAGAGATAACGCGGCAGCACCCCGATTCGCGGCGGAGCGGTTGTGCCGCCCGGCGAGAGTACTGCTGTGGTTCCCAACCCGGACGAAAAATCGCGAAGAATTGCCGTCAGGTAGGCACTGCCCAAACCAGCCTTGGTTCCGTTCACTGAATTGGCAGTAATCATCACAGTACTCTCCTCACCCATTTTGAGTTTTCTCTCAAAATGGAGCGGGATTTCGAGTATCAGATCGGCACTGCCCTGCTCCAGGGCATAAAGAGCCTGTTGTTGTGAAGCAGCAAAATCGGTAAGCCGAAAATAGGAGGTTGCCCCTAATTTGCCGGACAAAAGCGTGGAGGCCGGAGACCGGTCGTAATCGACAACTGCCAGCTTTATCTGCTTAACCTCCAGATTGGCAGCCCAAGGCAATACCAAAACCACTACACAAGGCATCAAAAAGATAAGCCTGGGCAGAAAGGAGTTGCGCAGAATCTGCTTGCACTCTTTTTCTATCAGAAATTTCAACATAGCTACTCCAACCGGATTTTAAACTTTTTCAGACTCAATAGAAGAACCACGCAGGTCATAATCAACAAAATGGCCATCTCCTTCCAGACATAAATACCCGAAAGTCCCTCAATCATTAACTTTTTCACCCCCACAATATACCAACGTGCCGGAATCAGATGCGAAATGGCTTGTAACACACCGGGCATACTTTCTATCGGGAAAATCATTCCTGAGAGCAGCAACACAGGGTACATCAAGACCATGCCCGATGCCAGCATTGCCGCCATCTGCGTGGTAACCAGGGTAGAAATAAGCAGTCCCAGCGAAAGGGCCAGCAGAATGTAGATAAAAGAGAGTAACAGCAACCATATAAGGCTGCCCGCTACAGGCACCTGTAGCACAAATACCGAAAGCAGAAGGATAGAGGCCAGATTTACGCAAGAAAGCACAAAATAGGGAATCACCTTGGCCATAACCACAAGATAGGGTTTCATGGGCGATACAAGAAGAACCTCCATAGTTCCCCGCTCTCTTTCGCGCACAATCGAGATAGAGGTCATCATGGCACAAATCAGGATCAGAATCAGACCCATTACCCCGGGCACAAAGTGGTAGGCAGAGTTCATCTGCGGGTTATAGAGCATCTTCACTTGCGCTGTAATCCCGGGAATCGCGCCAGAATGGGGGGTAACTTCAGGTGAGTAGGCCGCCACAATGGACGTAGCATAACTCACAATAGCCGAAGCAATATTAGGGTCAGTGGCATCGACCAGGAGCTGAACCTCTGACTTACGGGAATGCAACAGTTGCTGCCGAAACTGCTCGGGGAAAACCAGCACCATATCGGTTCCCGGGCCCGACATCACCTCGTCAATCTGTTGAGGGCTATTCAGATAAGAGACAATACTGAAGTAGGGATTGGCATCGAACCGCTTAATCAGATTTTGGGTTGCCACATCGTTCGAAGGATCAAATACCGCTACGCGTACATTTTTTACCTCTGTACTAATGGCAAACCCAAACAGAATAATC
The DNA here is from genome assembly GCA_964451605.1 of uncultured Bacteroidales bacterium. Taxonomy (GTDB): domain Bacteria; phylum Bacteroidota; class Bacteroidia; order Bacteroidales; family UBA4181; genus JAQVSH01. The sequence continues at coordinate 2,177 of CAYVJA010000014.1, forward strand.
TGAATAATGGGAATGCCCAGCAAAATCGCCATTGTCCAGCGATCTCTCAGGATATGGCGAAACTCCTTTTTAACCAAGGCTATAAATGCACGCTTCATAGTTATCTGCGCTTACAGGTTTGCTCTTTGTGCTTTTCGTGCCAGTTGCAGAAAAACGCCATCCATTGAGTGGGTTCCAAATTGTGCCTGCAAACGTGCAGGTGTATCAAGCGCTTCAATCCGGCCATCGACCATGATGGAGACACGATTACAATACTCGGCTTCGTCCATATAGTGAGTGGTTACAAAAACCGTGATCCCCCTGTCGGCCGCCTCATAGATTAACTCCCAGAATTGCCGTCGTGCCGAAGGGTCGACCCCACCTGTAGGTTCGTCAAGAAATACCACCCCGGGTTCGTGAAAAATGGCAACAGAGAAGGCCAGTTTTTGCTTCCAGCCTAAAGGGAGCGAACCAACCAGGGTATTACGTTCCTTTTCGAAGCCGAGTCGTCGGAGAAGCTCCTCTGTTCTGGAGGCAATCAGCGTTTCGCTCATACCATAGATACCTGCAAACAACCGGATATTTTCCCACACCTTCAGATCTTCGTAAAGCGAAAACTTCTGACTCATGTAACCAATGCTTTTTTTCACCTTCTCAGGTTCGCGGGCAATGTCGAATCCGGCAACGCGGCCACTTCCGGAGGTAGGTATGCTTAATCCGCACAACATCCGCATTGCAGTAGTTTTCCCTGCACCGTTGGCGCCCAGAAAACCAAAAATTTCCCCCTTCTCTACCGAAAAACTGATGGCATCGACGGCAGTAAAGTTTCCAAACCGTTTGGTCAGCTTTTCGGCCGAAATAACTACTGGTTTATTGTCCATAACGGGTTGTATTGGCTCTATACATAAAACAATCCTCTATTCCAGGCAATTGGGTATGCATTTCGAGTTGGCTATGCCCCCTCTCCATCAGATATTGCCGAAACTGTGCCTCCGAAAAGCCGGAATCCAGGATAACATGGTGTACCTGGCCAAAAGCCTGGCAACTTTTTACCTTACCATGACTACGGATATCCCGTAAAAGCATCGACATGTTGCTCGCCTTCACAGCCCAGAGGGTTTCAGGAAAGGAGGCAATCATATTTTGCGGAGTATCGATTTCCAAAAAAGCGCCCTCCTGCATCAAGGCGATTCGTTCGCACTGAAGTGCTTCATCCATATATGGGGTCGAAACCAAAATGGTAATTTCCTCCTGCTTCAGGCTGCGCAAAATGGTCCAGAACTCCTTGCGGGAGACAGGATCGACTCCTGTTGTCGGCTCATCGAGCAATACTAACGAGGGTCGGTGAATCAGGGCACAACAGAGAGCCAGTTTCTGCTTCATTCCCCCGGAGAGCGCCCCTGCCCTACGATCTCTGAAAGGCTCCAGCTGGCCGTAGATATCGGCAATTAAGCGTGCATTCACAGAAGGAGTGGTATCGAAAACCGCAGCAAAAAAGTGCAGATTCTCCTCTACCGACATATCCGGATAAAGCGAAAATCTTCCCGGCATATATCCCACCCGCTTCCGAATCTCTCTATACTGATTTACGAGGTGGTAACCATCGATGGAGCCACTGCCCGAATCGGGCAGCAAAAGGGTTGCCAACAGGCGAAACAGTGTACTCTTGCCTGCTCCGTCGGGCCCGATTATTCCAAATAATTCCCCTTTCCCCACTGTAAACGAGAGGTTGGTCAAAGCCACAGTCTGCCCGTAATTTTTCGTCAAACCTTCAACAACTACCGCATCCATACCTTAGAATTTCACTTCGCCATACATTCCGATTTTCAGAAAGCCGTCGTTCTTAACCGCAATTTTCACAGCATAGACCAGATTCACCCGTTCTTCGCGTGTCTGGATGGTTTTCGGCGTAAATTCCGCCTTATCTGAGATCCAGGCCACCCTTCCGCGATACTCCCTGCGCCCTTGCTCACCAAAGTCGGACCATACCAACGCCTCCTGCCCCAGCTGCACCTTTGTTAGCAACGTTGAAGGCAGATAAGCGCGAAGATAGATCTCCTCCATATTTGCCACTGTAAAGAGACCCTTTCCCGGCAAAGCATATTCGCCCTCTTCGGCATACTTCACCAGAACCGTTCCGGTTATGGGCGAAAGAATGGCCGATTTCCAAATCTGATCTTCTATTCGGGCAATTTCAACTTCCAGTGCCGCCCCCTCTTCGGCCAAAGCTCTGTTGGCTCCCGAAAGTGACTCCTTCTGCGCATCCATCTGCTTTTCGAGCACCGAAATCCGCGAATTACTGTCGTCTAATTGCTTCCGATTAGCAGCATCCATACGAATCAGATTTTCGATTCGTTCGCGTTCGCGCCTTTCTGTAATAATTTGCTGTTGCAGAGCGGCCACCTGAAGGGGTACATCCTGCATCCGGCTTCTCACTGCCTGACGCGAGGCCGACAGCTGAATCTTCCGGAGGTAGAGCTGCATAGTATCGACATACCCCAGCGCACTATCCCGGACCACAAGAGCCCCCTCCTCCACACCGAGTTTCATAATTTTCCCTGAGGTTTCGGCCGAGACCGTTACCTCTGTGGCCTCGAACATACCTGAAGCATCGAAAGCTTCGTCATGAGATGAACACGACACCCCGACCACCAACAGCCAAAAAAACAGAATAACAGGAAATAGCGATGGCCGGGTTCTGACTAAACGAAAGAATGACATCATAGTAAATGGTTAATAGTTAATGGTTAATGCGCTGGTGCTCTGGTGCTCTAATGCTCTAATGCTCTAGTGCTCTAATGCTCTAGTGCTCTAGTGCTCTAGTGCTGCGCTGCGCGCGCTAATTATCGAATTATCTAATTTCCTCATCATCACATTTTTACATCAATTAATTGTTCATCAGGGTTTTGAGGGTATTTTGGGCTTGAAGGAGTTGGATGCGGTGGAGGGTGTGGGTTTGGATGGCGAGTTGTTCGGCTGTCATTTCGCGCATGAGATCGGTTACGTTGATGATTCCGTTTTCGAGTTTTGCTTCGGCAGCCTGTCGGATGTTGCTCCTGAGGGCTATGAGTTCTTGGTCATAGTGCAGTGTTTCCTGCAATTTTTCAATTTCCGACTGTTGTCTTATAAGTTGCTGCTGAAGCAGGTAAAGAAAACTCTTCTTTTGAGTTTCTACCTTCTCTTTTTCCAGATCCAGTAAAGCCAAATCATTTTTACGGGTGTAACGTGTTCCCAGATTCCACGACAGACGAACGCCTCCCAGTGCGTAGGCCGAAAACTCGTTCTTGAGCATATTCAGGCCCGGATTTCCCCATGCCCCCTGCATAAATGCCTGAACCTTTGGCTTTTGATCAGAATCTAATACAGCCTTCTGCGATTCCCACCTCTCCTCCTGCGCTCGAAAAAGCGAGAGTTCGGGTCGCCGGATAGTTGTAAGAGAGGGTATTGACCCATCACTAAGACCGGCGGATGAGCTGAGTTTCTCCGGATAGCTGATTCCTTCAGGAGGCAAAGGCGCTTCCCATGCCGAGGGATCCAGAAGAGTTTCTCCTGTAAGCGCCATCAGCATTTGCACATATCCTTTACGCAACCTCTCAAGAGAGACTCTCTGCTGTTGATTACTCACCTGCTCCACCCCCACAGCATCCAGATCGGCCTGATGCGCAACCCCATTTGCCAGATACCCCGAAACCCTTTTATAATTGCGTTCCAACTCTTCGGCAAACAAACCATTTTGAACCAGTTGCTCATTCAATAACAACACGCCGAAAAAGAGCGCATCGACCCGCTCCTTCAGGGCATAGAGATCCGTTTCGAGTAAAGCCCGTTCCACTTCCGACCCTGCTTCGATAACCGATTGACGCGCCTTGATCGATCCACCGTCGTAGAGCAACTGATTCACCTCGGCAGCCACCTGATACTGATCCTTATTCAACGCCTTCAATCCGGGCATATTCACCGGAATCTCCACCACCTCCGACTGCCACGTTGCCTTAGCAGATAGAGAAAACCTGGGCAAAAAACCCGTACCCGCATTCGCAACCGTATATTCTCTGCTCCGCTCAATCAAACCCAACTCCACAATACGCGGAAAATTGGCTCTGGCCCTGGCATAGCACCCCTCGAGCGTTACCTGCCCAATCACCGATTGAGCTAATAGGATAAAGAAAAGCACCCAAAGAAGACGATTCCTAAACATATTCCTGATTTTAATTCGACAATTTGATGATGTGATGATGTGACGATGAAGAAATTCAATAATTCGATAATTCGACAATTAGCGCGCGCAGCGCAGCACTAGAGCACTAGTGCACAGCGCATCATGGCCTCAAACTTCTCACCACCGTATCGACAATTTCCCTCCTTCTCGAAGACACCAACCGTTCGGCTTCCTCAGGAGTGAGCTCCATAAGTGTTGTGAGAGCGGGCAAAGCCAAAAACATGGCCGCATTCATAGAAATCACATTCAATATGAGATTCAACACCGAGATAGGGCGAATCTCCCCGGCTTTGACCGCTGCCTCAAGGTCGGCTTCCAATCGTTCGATCATAGCCAAAGGAATATTGCCAAGACTCTCTTTAAGCTGCAAAGCACGCTCCGGATGCATCGAAATCTCCCTGATCATCATAAAAGGGAATCGGGGATTCCTTGACATCATATTGAAATGAAGCAAAATCATACGTTCAAGCCTTTCCAGAAAAGAGCCACCCATCGTATCAACCTGGAAGAAGCCCTGCGAAAACTCCAGAATTTTAGGTTCGAACACCTTCCTGAAGAGATTCTCCTTAGTCCGGAAATAGTAATGAATCAACGCCTGGTTACACCCTACCTGCTTAGCTATTTCGGTAGTAGAAGTCAACGAAAACCCCTTCTCCAGAAAAAGACGTTCGGCCACCTCCAGAATAGCCTGCTCGACAGGTATATCGTTGAAATCTAAGCTTTTTGAGGAATTCATAAATATTAGCAGGTTTATTTAATAGCTCTATTAGTGGTGCAAATATAAAGCAATATTCTACAAAATCAATATGCGCCATGCGCATATTGATGAATGGTTAATGTACGCTTCGCGCAAGTGAAATAGTGTAGCAGTGCTCTAGTGCTGCGCCTCGCGCGGGTGAAAAAGTGATTTGGATTACGTAGACAGTTACCTCCAATTAGGCGGAATCAATGAAGTGAACATTTTTCCAGGTCGTGGGTTGTATCTATATTCGCTTCTCTCAATTAATCCGGATTAAGATGAAAAAAGCACTGAAAATCACAGCTATTGTCGTTGGATCACTGGTTCTGATTCTGCTGGTTCTCCCCTTTGCTTTTAATGGGAAAATTGCGGGTATCGTGAAGGAACAGGCAAACAAGAACCTGAATGCTACTGTGGCTTTCGAGGATGCCGGCGTGAGTTTCCTTAGAAACTTTCCTCATGTAACAGCCTATTTGTCTGATATTTCTGTGATTAATAAGTCGCCGTTCGAGGGAGATACGCTCTTTTCGGCACACAAGGTATCGGTGGCTGTCAATCTGAAAAGCCTGCTTTCGGACAATCGGATTACCATTGGGAAGATAGCGCTGGTTGAACCCAGAATTCAGGCAGTACTTCTTTCGGAGGGTGTGGCCAATTGGGACATTACCCTGCCCTCCACTGAAGAGGCGGAGGAGGAATCGACCGAAGAATCGAACTTCTCGCTTTCGCTCGATAAGGTGGAAATTTCGGATGCCTATATCAGTTTCTATGATCAAGATGCTGAGATGTTTGCCGAGATAGCCGACTGGAGTGGTACACTTTCCGGAAATCTTGGAGCCGATCGCTCTACGCTCCGCACCCAATCGGAAATTGCATCGCTCTCGTTTATCATGGCTAAGATACCCTATCTCAATAAGGTACGGGTGGAGGCAGATATCGCCGTCGATGCCGATCTGAAGAATAACAGCTACACCTTTGCGGAAAACAAGATTCGGCTCAATGATTTGGAAGCCTCGTTCGAAGGATGGGTTAAGATGCCCGATACTTCGCGCATCGAGATGGATCTGGCACTCCAAACGGGCGATATTTCGCTTAAGAATCTGCTTTCGTTGGTGCCGGCCATCTACGCCTCAAACTTTTCCACCCTGGAAACCTCTGGTACGGTGGCGCTGAAAGCCAATGCAAAAGGAGTTCTGCAGGGCGAAGGTTATCCGGCTTTCGATGCGGTGATTTCGGTTCAAGAGGGGATGTTTCGCTACCCTTCCCTGCCCGAATCCGTTACCTCTATCTTTATCGACAGCCATATCTCCAACCCCGGAGGCTCACTGGACCAAACCGTGATAGACCTCTCCCGCTTTTCGTTTGTGATGGGCGGAAACCCTTTACAAGCCAAGGCGCACATTACTACCCCCATGAGTGATCCTAACCTGAAAGCAGAGCTGCAGGGAATTCTGGATTTGGGTAGAATACGGGAGGTTTACCCGCTGGGCGACAGCGTAACGTTACAAGGACGATTTGAGGCAGATATTGCCATGGCAGGGGCCCTTTCGTCGATAGAAAAAGAGCAGTACGACCAATTTTCCGCATCCGGATCGATGACGATAAGCAAATTGGCCTACCAGGCACCCGATCTGCCCGATATTGCCATTGAGGAGGCAAAACTCCGTTTCACTGCCAGGGAGGCTGAGTTAACGGCCTTTTCGATGAAGATGGGCAGAAACGATTTCCAGGCAAGAGGAGAGATCAACAACCCCCTGCCCTATTTTATGGCCGATGGTACGTTAAAAGGTTCGCTTCACGTTACATCGAGCTATCTTAACCTGAACGACTTTTTGACTGAGGAGGCGGTCGAACCCGAAGCCGAGACCCCTGAAGCCGGAGAGGCAGTCGCAGATTCAGTAGCTGTTCTGGCGTTTGATATCCCCAAAAATCTCGACTTTGTGCTTTCGGCGCAAGCCAACGAGGTAATTTTCGACAAAATATCGCTGAAAGATCTGAATGGATCGGTTCGGCTTCTGGATGGCCGATTAACCTTCCAAAATGTGAAAGCTGAGGCTTTGGGGGGGTCGATGGCTATTAACGGGTACTATGAAACACCCCAACCCTCGCAGCCTTATGTCGACCTGGCTCTTGCGCTCGACAGCGTCTCTTTTGCCCAGACCTATACAGCGCTCGATATGGCGAAATCGCTCGCTCCTATTTTCGAAAAGGTAGGAGGCGATTACTCCATGAATCTCAAATTTGCCTCTTCGCTTACCGGCGAAATGGATCCGATTATCTCTTCGCTTACCGGAAATGGGCTGTTGCAGTCGAGAAATGTGCAAGTCAGCGATATCGCCGTTCTGAATGCGTTGGCCGCAGCCCTCAAAAACGACGCACTCAGGGCGCTCTCTACAAAAGATATAAAGATTCCTTTCAACATTAAGGATGGCAGGGTGGTGACCTCACCCTTTACAGTAGATGTAAACCAAACCAAACTGCTCTTATCGGGGAGTACCGGAATTGACCAGACCATCGACTACCAGATCAGGGTGAGTTTACCGGCACAATTGGCTCAACAGGGGGTAAACACGCTGCAAGGCACCATCGGAGGCACCTTTACCTCCCCAAAAGTTTCGATTGATATGGCCGATCTGGCCAAACAGGCATTGGTAGGGGTTGCAGGAAAACTTCTGGGAAACATAGCAAAGGATTCTACCGGTACTGCCTCGGCTGCGGCCATCTCCGAGAATCTGCAACAACGGGCCGATCAGCTTCGTGCCCAGGCCAAAGAGGCGGGCGATAAATTGATTGAGGAGGCCGATAAGCAGGGAAAAGCGCTGATTGAAAAAGCCGAAAATCCCATATTGAAAGCCACAGCCAGAGCGGCTGCCACCAAATTAAAGAGCGAGGCAGAGAAGAAGGCTGCCCAATTGCAGGCCGAGGCCGATGCAAAAGCCCAGGCGCTTCTCGAACCGAAAAAACCCTGATTCCGGTTATTTTTGGGCAGCTGCAGGGGCAAGACGTTCCAGAATCTGTCCTCCCTTCAGCAGTTGGCTACGCACCTCATCGTAGGTCAGTTGGTGTAGTCCGGTTCGCTTTTCCAAGGCCATCGAAGCCATGGTTCCGGCGCTTTGTCCCAGAATCATAAACACAGGTTCCATTCGGATCGAACCAAAAGCAATGTGCGAACTGGAGACCGCCACGGGAACCAGCAGGTTGGCACACTCACCCTGCCTTGGCAGAATAGCGCCCATATCTATCTGATAGATAGGGGCCGAAACACCTATATCTCCCTCATTTTGTACATATCCCTCCGGGGTAATATAGCGTTGGGTATTGTGTGAATCGATAGTATACGAGCCCATTCCAATGGGCTGAGGCACCGGCTTCTTCCCGAGCAACTCATTTTCGGTCATTACAAACGAACCCGCCATTCTGCGCGCTTCGCGCACATATATCTGGTGAGGCCAATGGTTATTGTCGGTAAACTCATCGGCCGAAAGTCCCCACTTTTTCATTTCGCTCTGTACATCGGCCGGGACTCTCGGATCGTTGGCCAAAAAGTAGAGCAACCCCTGTTGGTAGGTGGTATGCTCCTCCAAAATTTCTTTTCTTCGCTGATACGATGCCTCCGGATAGTCCCAATTCATACCGATGTTATCCATACTAAAGGGGCCGTGGTTATTCACGTCGGTTTTCAGGTTGGGGATCGGGTCGAACTTGGCAAACACCTCACGCCAACCCTTTTCGAGAACCCGCAGCAGCAGTTCATACTGAGAAGGGTCGTATCCTTCAGGGCGGGGAAACGGCACACGATTGGCCTCATTTTTGGTCAGGCAAAGCCGATAGCAATAGGCCTGTACCCGAAGATCGGCATCGCCCTTAGTACCCGGAGGGAGCGCAGAAATACGGGGCAGTATGCCCGATGCAGGGTCGCCGGGAATTTTATAGGGACTTATTTTCATCGTGCCAAAGTGATGCCCGTGGTGTAAAACCCCCACCTGAATCCCATTCCAGGTTTCGCCGTAGGTGGCGTTAGCTTCGCGCCCCACATGATAACTCACCCCGGCAGCTGCCATCAGATCACCCTCATAGGTGGCGTCGACAAACTGTTTTGCGCCATATTCCGAGCCATCGATGGTGGTAATAGAGAGAATCTGATTACCCTCCATTTTCACCCCTTTTTCGCGATCGAGCCACTGATTGCGATAGACGCGTATCTTGTATTCCCGCACGAAATCTTCGAAAACCTTTTCGGCCACGTGGGGCTCAAAAATCCACATCGTCCGGTTGGCTCCATCTACGGCCGGTGTCCCCTGCCCCACATTGCCATAGGCCGACTGCTCCTGCCAGCGCCAGGTTTCGGGCTTTTGATAATAATGATATATGCGCTGATAAAACTCACGCGAAAGCCCCCCTATCACGCTTTTGTTACCCGTATCGGTAAAACCCAGACCCGAGGCCGAGAGCCCGCCCAGATGCATTTCGGGCGCCACAATCACCACCTTGTGATTTCGCCTGGCAGCCTCCACCGCAGTAATCACCCCCGCTGATGTACCTCCGTACACGATGATATCGGCTTTAATGCGTCGGGGTGCCGGAGCAGACCTATCTGCAGAAACGCCGGAATAGGCACTCACCCCAAAGAGTGCCGGTGAGAGCAGGCAGAAAATCCAGGTAAAAAAGAGAGAGACTCGTGTCATAGAAAGAAGAATAGTTATGGATTAGGCAGATAATTAGCAGGCAACCGGTTGCCTACACTGATGTGCATGGCAATCCCCGCATCGAGCCGCACAAGAGCGCCAGCCGAATGGTTACCGAAGGTATCTATAAAAAAAGAATCGGTAAAAAAACGAATCACAAAAAAGGGTCGACCCTCTCTGTAAGTTACCGTGTAAACAATCGGGGGGAAAATCGTAATTCTACCGGCAGGGGAATCGTCGGCATCTATATCCTCATCAAAATCTAAAGGGTCGACTGTAGGCTTACCCACAGAAATCCGTTTCATATTGAGCGTATCAGAAACAGTAAAGAGATTTTTTCGGTTTAGCTCTGGCCGATAGTATTGTTCTCCTTCAAAAAACCGATAGTGCGAATTCCGGAAGGTACCTGATCGCACGGTTCGAAAAAAGTGCAACTGAGATCCTTCATCTTGCAAAAGCCTTCTTTGGGCATAAAGAGGGTTGGACCCCACCTCGTCTATGAAATAAAAAAAACCGTAGAAACTATTTGGGCGATCGGCAACATTCTCGGGGCGGAGGGAAGAGTATGTCTCCCTCAGCCAAAAAGGCATCCTCTCCTTCTTTAAAGGTGTCAATGGCGTAAAAAAGTAGTTCTCTATATAGGCAACTATCCGATAGCCCAGGTAGGGGTTTCGTATCTGCAGAGGCCTCTTCATGGCAACCGAGACAAAGTGTAGCGCAGAATCATACTGAAAAACCAATGCCTCTTCATTCTCAAGCACACAGGATAAGCCCGCAGAATCCCGCCCCAAAAAATTGGCTCTAAACTCCGCAAGAAAGAAGTCACGGGAAAAACTGCCAAAAGTTTCAATACCCTCTTCGGTTGACCCTTTTGGGTAGAGAACCATGGCAATCTTCTCCTTTTCAGGCTCTTCGTAGGGATTAGAAATCACCTCGGTACCAAATCCCTCTTTTGCAAATACCAAATCGGTAGTAAACATCTTAGGCGCCTCAATCCGAAAAGTACCATCCTCACCTGTAATAGAGAAAAAAGTAGTCCTGTTGAAAAAAACCGATACCCCGGGCAATGGATTATTCCTCTTATCGGTTACCCTACCCGAATAGGTATATGCGGAAATCGCCGCACAACCCACAAAAAGCATACACACCACACACACCCATCTTCTCGCCATAACAGTTACCCTATTTATTCGCGCACCAGCGCAGCATTAGAGCACTAGCGCGCAGCGCATTCACCAACCACCATTCACCATTGACCATTCACCATTGACCATTGACCATTGACCATTAGAGATTTAGATCTAAGGATCCGATTCGTAATCGGAGGGCAGCAGATTTCCCAATCGCTTTCTGGCAATAGTCCCATCAAATTGAATAGAATCGCCGGCTGAATGGTTGCCAAAACGGTCTATCAGGAATGAGGGCGTACGTAAATAGATAAGAGAGTGGCTGCCACTGGCGTAAATCAGGGTATAGACGGCTTGAACCGGAGGCCCAGGTGGCACCTTCACAATCAAAATCTCACCTAATACATTGAAGCTAAAGAATGCGTGAGTATTCTTTAGCACCTCAACCTTCTTGTATCCAAGCGTATCAGAGACACGGAAGGCATCGGAATAGACCACCGGGTTTACTCCATTCCTGAGCATAAACCTCGGCTCCTTATGTTGAGAATTGAACAACTCTCTAAAGAAAAGCATCTGCGAACCCCGAAAACTCTTCTCTCTGCGGTTTGCAAATTTGTTTTTATCGTCCGATTCATCAATAAAAAAGGTGGTAGCACGATAAAAGTCGGCGGCTCCATCTTTCGGATTGATGCTAAGCTTTTTAAACGTCAGATAGAACTCACTCATGTCCATCACCAGTCTATATCCCAGATAGGGATTTTGGATCCGGAGCGGAGCCTTTGCGGAGACTCGCAAAACCAAACTATCGACATCATAATCTAACAACAAATCGTCTTCATTCTCAATCACACAAGATTTCCCGGCTGCATCGGTACCCAAAAAGCGGGCTCTGAAAGCCGCCAATTTTTGTGCTCGACTGAAGGCCCCTGAAATCTCGACCTCCTTTATATCGAAAGTCCGTGGACGAAGAACCATTTCGAAATGGTTCCGGATTTGGTTACCGGTAATATAACCGGTATGGTATCCCATTTTACTGAACACCAATACGGGATTCACCTGTTGTGTATGGTTAAGGCGGAACCGCCCAGATGCATCGGTATCGGCTCCACGGGTAGTGCCGTCGAAATAGACCGACACCCCGGCAACAGGTTCGCCCGACTCATCCAGTACCCTGCCGGTGAGGGCTTGCGCAAAGAGAAGATGGGTTTGCAAGAGAAGCAAACCACTCAAGCAGAAACGGACAATAAACAAATGGTTATTTTTCATCTATTAAATAGATAATTTTCCTCCATCCAGAAATTGAAAGGTAACAGATTACCAACCCTTCTGGAGGCCATCTCACCATCGAACTGTATCTTGTCGGCAGCGGAGTGGTTGCCATAAGAATCTATCAGAAAATCGGAGGTACGAAAAACGCACAAGGAAGACTGTTTCTTTCTATATATCAATGTGTATGTGGCATGAATCGGGTCACCCGTCGAGGGGATAACGCCGTGCAGATACCCTTTCTCATCCATAGTAACAGGGTCATTCTTCGATGCAACCACCTTAACTCGCTTCATATTGAGTGTATCGGAAAGCAGAAAAACAGAATCCGGATTTGCCAACCTTGTACCATCGAGCAAAAGGAATCGACCGGCCAGAAATTGATCCTTCCAAAGGGTGCGAAAAAAGTGCATCTGCGATCCTAAATAGCTCTTTTGTCTACGGTATAGATATGGATGTTCCCCATTTTGGTCATCTACAAAAAAGACCGTTGCCTTGTAATAATCGGAAACCACATTCCGGGGATCTATACTATTACTTTTAGAAATGGCATAAAACTCATCCAGATCAACCTGCAGCGTGTATCCAAGATAACGATTTACAATCTTTAAAGGCTGGCGAGAAACCACCGAAAGCCGAGAGTCTGCGTAATCGTAACTAAGAACAAGTTCACTCTCATTCTTAATATTGCACATCTTACCGGCAATATCCACCCCCAGAAAACGTGCCTTAAAGAGTTTCAATAACTGCTTACGGGTAAAGATGCCCTCGATAGCCACCTCCTCAATCTCAATATATTTGGGTTGTAAGGTTACCTTGAGGTCTGAAATCCCGGCCACATCAACCAGATAATTCGGCTCATACCCCAACTTCGTAAACACCAGAACCGCCTGCAACATATCCTTATACGACAAACTAAACCGTCCCTCCGCATCGGTATCAGTACCCAACGTAGTTCCGCTTACATACACCGAAACCCCCGACAACGGCTCACCCCTCTCATTAAACACATGCCCACTCACCGTTTGTGCCCACACCTCCGGACAAAACCCCATTGCAACCAGAAACAACAAAACCACCAACCTTCTCATAATACAATTAGATAATGTGACAATTTGAAGATTTCCAGTAAAGCATTCGCGCGCCAGCGCAGCACTAGAGCACTAAAGCACTAGAACACTACCTCCTCCCTCTCCGCGCTCCATGCCGGATCTACAATACACAAAAAACCCAGAGCCCTCTCGCCCCGCTGCGAGATAGACTGCAGCGCACCGGGAGGAATATAAATCAACTGACCCGGAAATACCGGTTGCGACTCCCCATCGATATGCATAATCCCCTCGCCTTCAGTAATAAAATAGATTTCAGTAGCCGATAGCCGATGCGGCTTCGACGAACAGCCCGGTTCAAGACAGGCAAAAGCCACACTACAATTCAACTGCAAAGGCTCCCTCTCCGGGTGCAACAACTCACACAACCTCGTCCCATCGCCCGCCACAAAAAAAGAAGCAGACCCAATATCCTTAATCACCATAACCACCTCTATTCATCTTTACATTTTTTCGCGCGAAGCGCAGCTCTCGAAGCGCATTCGCGCTTCGAAGCACCAGAGCACTTGCGCGTTGATGCGCAAATGCGCATCAACGCGCAAGCACCGGATAGAGTGCCGACGGAAAACACAAACTCTGGTATATGGTAAATTCACTCCATTGGATAGAGGCCAAATTATCGATGTAACGCCGTTCGCGGGGAAGCGTGGTTACTGAGGGAACTGAGATGCCATTTCCCGAACCTCCGGGACCAAACACCAGAATCCCTTCGCGCGGCCCCCAACCCATCTTCTTGGTATAGGCCGACTCGCGGTCGTGAGGGTTGTGTACCCGATTCGATCCCAGGCCGGTGATATAACACTTCCCGACGGGGTTCAAACCCAACACATAATCCATTAACTGACTGGCAGCATCGATATACACCTGTTCGCCGGTCAGACCCCAGTAAAGTACACAGGGATAGGCATATTGACCTTGCGCCGCATTACTGCCCCACCAGCGAAGGTTCATCGGCGTGCCCACAGGATAGGCATGCTGCTGCATGATCTCAATCTCCTTGTCGGCTGCACCTTTGAGGGCAGCCGTAAATTTGGCAACCACCTCAGGATCTTTCTGACGCCCGTGATCGGTAAGATAGGAGTAAAAATAGGAGGCCAGCCAGCTGTTTATGGCAAACCCTTCGGGTGCAGTATTAAAGGTTTCCACATACCGTGCAGCCCCGTCGGCCAGACTCTTAACCAACTGATGATCCTCTTCGCTTCCGGTAAGCAGATACTTCTGCACGGCATAATAAAGGTGGTGTCCCGGACGAATGGCACTTCCCGCGGCTCGATAGGCCAGATCGGCAGCACGGCGAAACCGCTCGGAGCGGTCTGGTGCATAGGGCTTCAGAATCCTGGCCATATGCATAAAGATGCCCGCAGCAAAACTGGCCGAGCGGGGATCCTTTACCTGAGTCCCAAACTTGTGATCTTCAAAATCGTAAGAGGTGAAGGGAGAATACCCTTTGGTTTCGGTACCCCAATGAATGGCTCCGGTACTGTCTTGCATGAAAAGCCAAAACATGGCACCCCATTCGGCCTCATCTATGATATCGGGAATGCCGTTTCCCTTGCCGAGAATGCGAAACGTTACATCAAACTTGTCGGGGATATTGAATTGATTATCAGTGAAAGATTTAGGAAAAGCCTCATAGGTTGTGAGCAAAGTAGCCGTTACATCCATGTGATAGGTACGACGGTCGGCATCACCCGCATCGTGGTAACCGCCCCAGGCGGTAAATGTAGGCTCATCGCCTTTCACAACCAGATTGGCCTCTCCAATGGGTGCATCTGTTCTGTAAATGGTGGTGTGACAAGCCACTTTTCGGATATTCCAGCCGTAGGGTTCCTGAATGGGAATGCCACACCGTTGTTGAAAGAGCGACCGGAAGCTTACATAAGCCAACCGCTTCGAAAAATCGGCACCTACCCCGAATGGATAAGAGACGCCAAATCCCTTAACAGAAATCCGGTAGAGCCCCCCTTCGGGCACTCCCGAAAGATCGATACGGTAGACATAATCGCCCGACGACTCGTCGTGCCCTCTTTCCGAAAGCACACCCCGGCAAACCACCTCTCCTGAGACGTCGTGATAAACGATGTATTCCGGAAGGTCAATATCCAGACGTCGCACCCCTCCGTTTCCCAGCCAAATAGAGAGATTGGCATATCGAACTTTCGACAGGGCACTATACCCCACCTGATTCACCTTTATCGACTCACACAGAATCTTTTTATCATCAAAAACAAAGAGGGTATCGCCATACGGGGTTTCCAGATGGTAACGCTGCCCGTTCTTTAAACCGGGCGTCTGCAGATAGATGTGATGATTACACAAATCGGCCTCGGTAACAAACTTGTTGATGGCCTCAACAGGTTTTCCATTCAGGCGCCAAAGCGTTTCATCGGCCGTATTCACCTCATCCGCCCAAAGGGTATCACTCGAAAAAAATGCCACCAACACCCGGTTCGAAGCGGTGCGGATCTCTTTTAGGTACGGCTTGGCCAGCAACCCTTGCGAAAAGAGAAATAAAAGCAAAAAGAAAGATCGGATTTTCATAACGCCAAAAACATGATATATCCGTAAAGGTATAAGGGTTTTCTGAATTACGAAACAGAACAGGGCAAAGAAAGGAAAAAAGTGGACCCTATTCCCGATTCCGAGACAAAGTGTAACCGGCCTCCCAACGAGGCAGCCAACTCCTTGCAGAGGGCCAATCCAAGACCTACACCTTCATATTCAAAAGAAGCTGAGGTTTCCGTTTGATAAAAACGCTCAAAAATATGAACACTTTGCTCTTTAGTAATCCCAATTCCGGTATCCGAAACAAAAAACTCTAATTCATTTTCCGCATTGCGAAGACCAACTGTTACAGATCCCGCTTTTGTATATTTTATGGCGTTTCCCACCAGATTCGAAAGAATCCGGTCGAGCCGGACCACATCCGACCGAAGGGTGAGATCGGCCGTTTCAGGACTCACTTCCAGTATGAAGTCAAGCCCCTTCTTCTGCGCAGAAAGAGAAAACTGCTGGAATATTTGCAATAACAGCTCACTGACCCGAAACTCAGAAACAGAAATCGGCTCTACGCCCGACTCAATCCTCGACAGCTCTACAATATTGCTCAGCATGGCCAACAAACGATTGCCACTATGGGCAATATAGCCGGAATACTCCTGCACCTCTGCTTCAGAGAGCCCTCCGGCTCCCAAGAGTTGGGTGAAGCCCAGAATACAGTTGAGCGGAGTGCGTATCTCATGACTCATATTCGACAAAAAAGCCGCTTTCAGCCTTTCGTTCGACTCGGCCTTCTCCTTTGCAGCAATCAGCTGCGACTCATACATTTTTTTTGCCGAGATATCGGTGATAATACCACCCAGCGAGATGGCCTTACCCTTATCATCAAAGAGCAATGATCGGCGGTCTCGAATCCAGACCACCGATTGATCCGGTTTTACAATACGGTATTCTGCTTCCGATTTTCCATACAATTTCAGCGACCAAATGCTGTTAGAGAGCAAGTACCGATCGTTGTGATGCACCAGCAAATCCCACAAATGCGGATCTTTTTTCAGCTCATCGGCCGACCTTCCGCAGATTCGCTCGAACTCCTCATTCACATCAAAGATTTTCGAACCATCGGGCGATGCGGTCCAGACAGCATCATGTAACTCCGAAACTAACTGTTTAAAACGGAGATCCCGCTCTCTCAACCCCTGCTCAGCCTGTCGTAACTGTTCCTGATAACGCCGAAGCTCTCTTTCCTTCTCGACTGCCATCTTTAAATTGCTGGCTTGTCGATACTTATATATCAGAAGAAGCGATATAAAACAGACCGAAAAGAAGAGGAATAGCAGCAATGCAGCAATAGCCGATCTGGAATGCAACTTGGCAAGTAAAGCCTGCCGGTCAATATCTACAACCAACATCCAGGGCAACGTGGAAACAGGCAGGATATAGGCAATCGAAGGGCGGCCATTGGGGTTGGAACCAACATAATAGCCAGTCGATTTCTGTTCGGCCATTAATGCAATCCGGTCGGAGGATGAGAGAGGTATCCATGAACGAAACGCATTGCCGGACTCCTTATCGGGGTGATAAAGCATACTCCTCCCCGACGATGAAGAGAGAAACAGATAGTGGTCGTAGGGATACCCTTCAATGGGCCGTAAAGCCAACAAAGAGCCAAAATAGAGGTCAGCGTCCACTTTCAAACACAATACCGCAATTGTGCTTCCCGATGAATCAAACACCGGCGAGACAAAATCGATATAATTCTTTTGATCGGAGGGAGAAAAATAGAGATCGGAACAGATGGTTTCTCCGGTTCTCACCGCTTGATCCATCAACCAACTATTCGACAAATCGGCCGAAGCCCCGTTCAGGATTTTGGTCATCAACAAATTCCCATCGGTCGAAAAGAGCGATACAATATGAAAATCGTGCTCATTCGCAACCTGACGAAGAAATTGATTCAGTGCGGAATCCGCGCTATGCTGCCCATCACGACGAAAATCGGCAATCATAGTAGCAAGCCGGCTGTTTCGGGCTATCATCTGCACATCACCCATCTGATCTTCATACCAATCGGTTAGTTGCGCCTCTATTGATTCAGCAACCACTTTCAGGTCTTGCTCAATGGTTGTACGGATAATTTTTTTCTCACTGAAATAGTACATCGAAAACAAGAGGAGAAAAAGTGCCCCGAGCACAAAAAAGTAGCTCAGAACCTGCATTCTGCTCATGTGAGAAAAAACGCTAAACCTCATAAGGTAGAGAGATAGAGTAATGCAATCGGAAATAAGTAACGTGCGTGATCTTCAAATGTACAAAAAGAAAATCGAAGTATTTCGCCATCTTTGAAAGAACCTTTTCGATGCGGAATTGTTTAGTAAGTATATTTCCGTCGATATCCTGCTCTTTGAAAGTACCCTATTCACCATTAACTAACCATTAACCAAAAATAGCGCGAAGCGCAGCACTAGAGCATTAGAGCACTAGAGCACTAGACACTAGACACTAGAGCACTAGAGCACTAGAGCACTAGAGCACTAATAATAATAACTTCTAAAAACCCATCATTATGAAATTAAACAAGAAAGTTGAAGCAGTTCTTAACCAACAGATTAACGCCGAATTTTGGTCGGCCTATATGTATCTTTCTATGTCGGCCTATCTCCAGTCGATTTCCATGAACGGCTTCGCTCACTGGATGCGTCTGCAATTCGAGGAGGAGAAGGCGCATGCTTTAAAGATTTACGATTTTGTTTACAGCCGTGGAGGTGAAGTAAAACTCGCCGCCATCAACGAGGTTCCTACCAGCTGGAAGAGTGTTGCCGAGGTGATAAAAGCCACCTACGAGCACGAATGCAAGGTAACTTCCATGATCTATAATTGCTACGAAGTTGCCTCGGCCGAAAAAGATTACGCTACCATGAGCATGCTGCAGTGGTTTATCGACGAGCAGGTAGAAGAGGAGGAGAATGTTCAGGCTATCCTCGACAAACTTGCGTTGGTGGGCGAAAGCAAAAATTCGCTCTACTTTCTGGATCGCGAACTGGGCAAACGGAGCGAATAGTAAGAAATTATGGAAAACCGCAAGTTGTACATCCTGGCTCTTGCTGTAGTAACAGGGCTGGTATTGGGTGGCTATTTGGTGGGGCGCTCTCTGGAACGCTTCCGCATGGACGACAGGTATATTGCCGTTAAGGGATTTGCCGAAAGGGAGGTGAAGGCCGACCTTGCAGTATGGTCTTTAAAGACCGCCGTGGGCAGTAACGACCTGGTTCAGGGAAGCCACGAAATAGAAGCAGCCAGAGATAAAGTGGTTAAGTTTCTCCTGCAAAACGGTGTGACAGCCGAGGAAATTATCCAGAAAGAGCTGGTTGTACGCGACAAAAAGGCGCAGGAGTATGGCACACCCTCTTTGGGCGACGGATTTCGGTTCATCATTGAAAAGACCATTCAGGTTCGCACCACAAATGTGGATAATCTTCAACGGGTGAGCCGGATGACCGATGAACTCCTGAGTGCAGGGGTGGTTCTTTCAGCCAATGATTACGGCTCCGGAGGGCTCAAATTTATCTTCACCGGCTTGAATCAGATTAAACCCGAGATGCTGGCCGAAGCCACAAGAAACGCCAAAGAGGCGGCCGAACAGTTTACTTCAGAAAGCGGCACCCAGCTGGGAACACTTCGAAAAGCAAACCAAGGTCTCTTCTCGATTGTCGACAGAGACAACTTTTTGGCCGAACAGTCGGGCGGATACGGCTCATCGGGCGGATCCGACCTTTACAAAAACGTTCGGGTAGTGGTTTCGGTAGAATACTCCGTAAAATAATCTCTATCTCCCCTCCCATTTCGGCATCATGTAAAGAGGCCCGGCATTTCTGCCGGGCCTCTCCATTTTTACCCCGTTAACCGCCTGCAAATAAACGGCTATGCTATTCCCCGGGGGTTAAAACAGGCGTTTCGTACGCATCGTCAATAAACAGCCTCTCCTTGCCGTTTACTTTTCGGAAACCAAAGGTGCCAATATACATATGGCGGGGATGAATGGATGTCGGGCTGTTATGGGCGTGAAAAACAATCCTTCTCCGCCCTTTTTTATCGGTAAACATGGCACTATGCCCCACCCCGGCCAAACCACCCGGTTTTTGCAGCAGCGGATTTTCCGGGTACTTTGTCCACTCCCCGAAAATCTCGGATGCAGTGGCACAACCCACTCCATACAATGGGCTCTCGTAACTGTTGGCCGAATAGGTCATGAAGTAGGTTCCCTTATGCTTCAAAACAAAAGGGCCCTCATTCACCCTGGGCCACACCTCTTCCCAGGGTTGCGACACATGAATGCAGCGATGAAGCGTTTCGGGAAGAAGGGTGAGCAAATTTTCCGATAGTCGGGCCACCCAAATGTTCAGACCATCGTTGAATCGGTCGAAAAACAGATAGGCTTTGCCATCGTCGTCGATAAAAAGAGAATTGTCTATACATTTTTCCCCCTCCAGCATAGGCCGCTGCTCCTCTTGTACAAAGGGACCCAGAGGCGAATCGGAAGTGGCCACACAAATGTGTTCATCGGCCGAGTAATACATATAAAACCTACCCTTAACGCAGTAGACTTCGGGTGCCCAAAACCAACGATCACCGTACGAGTTATCTTTGTGCAGGGCCAGTTTCGGGGCCAGTGTCCACTCTTTCAGATTTATTGAGGTATAGACCTCAATTCCATCGCCGGCGTGAGTGCCATAGGCATAGTACGTTCCCTTATGGAGCAGAATAAAAGGATCGCCCAGGGGGACCCTTTCCGGTTTTCCCGAAACAACCGGTTGCCCAACAGGGGGTTCAGCAGCGTTTACCAGTAGCCAGGCAGAATGAGTGCCCGAAAGAGGAGAATAGAGAAGGCCTGCAGCAAGCAGAAGCCGGGAGAAGAACCAGGCGTATTTACCCATTTTCATATCGTTTATCATGTTTGGCAATGGCCTCCATTACAAAAGCCGGAGGGGCACACGGCTTCCAATCGTCGCGTCGTACAAAAGCCAGCTCGGTTTCGGCCCGGTTAATCAGTTCGCCCGCTTCATTGTAGAGCGCGTAGTCGAACCAGATCCGAACCCCTTTAACCGCACGCAAAGTGGTTTTAACCGTAAGCAATGCATCGTACCGGGTGGTTTTCAGAAACTGGAACTGCATCCGGGTTACCGGTAACATATAGCCCGCCTCCTCTACAGAATGATAAGAGATGCCAATGCTTCTGAAAAGCTCCCAACGAGCCGATTCATAATATTTTGCGTAGTTAGAGTGATGAACCGTACCCATCTGGTCAGTTTCGGGATACATCACTCTGAAGGTATAGGTATGCGTTATCATACAAGTATCTTGGTAAAACAGCCTGCAAGATACATAAAAGGAAGGGTTTGCCAACCACAGCAAAGAGCGGCCGCGAAGAGCAATATGACCAAAATTTTTGCTTACTTTAGCTGAAGCAGCTACACGCTATCAAAAATCCTTACCCTCATGATCAGATCCCTCTTTCTGGCAGTTCTTGTTCTTCTCTGTCAAACGCTCAGTGCGGGCAAAAAATGCAGTATCGAACCGCAAAATCTTCTTTGTGAATACCGCACCAACCCTGCCGGTCTTGACGAACCCCTACCCCGGTTTTCCTGGACGCTGTCGGCCACCGATGCGGACCACTTCGGGCAGAAGCAGACAGCCTATCGGATTATTGTTTCGGACAATCCAAAAGCCATAGAAAAAAAAGAGGGGAACTTTTGGAATTCAGGGTGGGTTACAGCCCATAAAATGCAACTCATTGCTTACAATGGAGCGCCCGTTTCGTCCGATCGTACCTATTACTGGCGTGTACAGGTACGCGACGAAAAAGGCAGCACATCTGCATGGAGCCCCACGGCACACTTCTCTACCGGCATCCTGGATGATTCAGAGTGGAGTGCAAAATGGATTGGCAGCCACGAGGTCTACAACCCTAAGGATCCGGATTGTAATCTCTTTGACCCTTGGTTACGCAAAAACATCACCCTGGCAGAACTTCCGGGAAGAGCCACCCTGTTTGTGGCCTCTGTCGGCTATCACGAACTCTATGTTAACGGCAGGAAAATTGGCGAAGAGGTACTGGCCCCCAATGTGTCGGACCACACCACGAGGGCCCGTTACATTGCCTACGACATCTCGAAAGCCCTTAGGAAAGGAGCTAACACCATTGCCCTCTGGCTGGGAACCTCCTGGTCTGTCTATCCTCCCTATACGGTAGAAAACCGACCCCGCACTCCCATGGTGTTTGCCCAGGCCCACCTGTACCGAAACGCCAATCCAGAAGCAGACGAGAAACCCTATTTGCGGATTGTTACCGACAACAGCTGGAGAGTAGAGAACAGCCCCAACAAATTACTGGGCAAATGGGATTTTGGCAATATGGGCGGCGAACTCTGGGATGCCAACAGAGAGATTGCCGACTGGAACCTCCCCACATTCGATGATTCCCGGTGGAGAACTGCCACCGAATACAATCCGGCGTTAAAGCTTTCGGCACAAAATGGCGAAGGAACCCGTGTGTACGAAACCATTCACCCGGTTTCGATCGAAGCCGACAGCAAAGGAAACTGGCGGGTCGACATGGGAGTCAACTTTGCCGGCTGGACCCAAATTGCGGTGAAAGGGACGCCCGGCAGTAAGATAGAATTTCTCTTTTCCGAACGGGAAAAGGAGGAGATGACCTTTAACAACCACAGTGCCTACATCATCGGCCCCTCGGGAAAAGGAACCTTCCGAAACCGTTTTAATTACAGTTCCGGCCGCTGGATTACCATTAAAGGGGTAAAAGAGAAGCCGCAACTCTCCGACATCAGCGGGATGCATCTCCGGACTGCCTTTGCTCCGGCTACCACATTTGCCTGTTCCGATTCGCTGCAAAACTGGATTTTCAACCGGGTTCGCTGGACATTCGAGAACCTCTCGATAGGGGGCTATATTGTTGATTGCCCGCAGCGCGAACGGCTCGGATACGGCGGTGATGCCCATGCCACCTCCGAAACAGGGTTATTTAACTACAAACTGGGTGCATTCTATACCAAATGGATGGAAGACTGGCGCGATATGCAAGGCTGGGAGTCGATGAACGGAAAACGGATCGGGGGAGGTATTTTGCCCCACACCGCGCCCACCAATTCGGGAGGCGGAGGTCCTGCCTGGGGAGGTATTGTGGTAACGCTCCCCTGGTTACTTTACCAGCACGAAGGCGACACCCGCATTCTGGAAAAGAACTTCGAAATGATTACAATGTGGCTGGCTTTTCTTGACACTCACACCCAAAACGATCTGCTTCGGCGATTTGGCGGAAAATGGGACTTTCTGGGCGACTGGCTCTGGCCCAATGCCACTGCCGAAGGGATGAATAACGACACACCCCAAAACGCCTGCTTTAATAACTGCTACCGGGTATTCAACCTGCGCACCGCAGCAAAAATTGCCAGGGTATTGGGCAAAAACCAAGAGGCCGAACAGTGGGAGATGCAGGCTGAGAGATCGAGCAGAGCCATTCATGAAACCTGGTATAATGCCGATGACCACAGTTATGCCGACAAATCAATGGGTAATCTGGCTGCGGCACTGCTGGCCGATGTGCCTCCGGTATCGCTGCGTGAGGCCGTCTGGAAACGGCTCGAACACGAGATTCTGGTAGTTCGGAAAGGCCATATTCATGTGGGAATTACCGGAGGTGCCATTCTCTTTAAGTTGCTGCGTGAGAAGGGAAGAAACGATCTGATATACAGCATGACTTCGCAAGAAGATTACCCGGGTTGGGGGTACATGCGTGCCAATGGCGCCACTACCATCTGGGAGATGTGGGAAAAAGATTTGCCGGGCCACTCCCTGCTGCACAGCTCTTATCTCTACCCCGGAGCCTGGTATGTAGATGGGGTTGCCGGCATTAGAAGAGATCCCGATGCCCCCGGATTCCAACAGTTCATCGTTACCATTCCTCACCCCGATCATACCCCTTTGAATTGGGCCAAAGCCACCTACAACGGCCCGGCAGGAACCATCTCAACTGCCTGGGAGCGGCGCGACGGAAGGTGTACCATGCAGATTACCGTTCCGCCCAATTGCGAAGCTACTCTCTGTTTGCCAATGTCTCCCGGCGAGGAACTGACCATCACTCGCGGAACGCCGAGGCGGATAGAGAGCCAGGGAGAATATACTCGTTACCGCCTGCAGGCCGGGCGTTATCTCCTGACCACTGCATCCCGATAACACAAAGTTGCCGGATGTAGTGTTTTGCTATACCGATACGGCTATCGGCATAGCTCTTTCTGACGTATATTTGCTGCTGAACCTCTTACTTATCCCCTATGACCCTGGAATCGCAAACCTTATGGCACGCTCTTTCACCGGAATCAACTCTCCAAAAACTGGAAACCGATATGGCAACCGGACTCTCCGAGACCGAGGCCCTATCGAGGCTGGAAAAATTCGGACCCAACAAACTGAAGGGAAAGAAAAAGAAGAACTTTCTGCAACTGTTTATCGCACAACTTCGCGACTGGCTCATTTATGTACTTTTTGTAGCCGTACTCATCACCCTCTTTATGGGCGAATACATAGATGCCGTCATTATTCTGATGGTAATCGTTGTAAATGCCCTTCTGGGCGTGATTCAGGAGGTAAAGGCCGGAAAAGCCATTGAGGCGTTGCAGAAAATGACCTCCCCAAAGGTGCTGGTCAAACGGGATGGCGTGGTGAAAGAGATAGAATCGGAGCGTATTGTGCCCGGTGATATTCTGCTGTTAGATGCAGGCCGCTTTGTAGCTGCCGACCTTCGGCTCTTAGAGAGTGCCAATCTCCAGATCGAAGAGTCGGCCCTTACCGGCGAGTCGGTACCCTCGGTAAAAGAGGCAGGAATTGAACATACTGAGCCCAATACCCCGTTAGGCGACCGCACCAATTCGGCCTTTATGTCTACGCTTGTCACCTACGGTCGGGGTATCGGCGTTGCCGTTGCCACTGGTATGCAGACAGAGGTAGGCAAAATTGCCACTATGCTCGATTCGGGGAGCGATTCGAAAACACCTCTTGAGGTCCGACTGGATGAACTGGGTAAAACCCTGGGGAAGATGGCCATCGGAGTCTGTCTTTTCATTTTTGTTGTGGCACTCTTCCAGGGTAGGAATCTTTCCGAAATGTTTCTCACCTCCGTCTCACTGGCCGTAGCAGCCATTCCTGAGGGGCTGGCAGCCATTGTGGCTGTGGTACTGTCGATTGGCGTTACGGTAATGTCTCGTCAGAATGCCATTATCAAACGGCTTCCTGCGGTTGAGACACTCGGTTCGGTAAACATCATCTGCTCCGACAAAACCGGAACCCTGACCCAAAACAAGATGACGGTAACCAAATACTTCTCGCTCAATGGAGAAAAGGAGGTACTAAAAGGGGCGGAGCCTGAAAAGGAGAGTGCTGCGCTACTTCTGGCAAAAGCCATGATTCTCTGTTCCGATGCCACTTACGATGGCGGAAAAGGTACAGGCGATCCCACTGAGATTGCGCTTCTTGTTCTGGGCGATGATCTGGGCCTCGATAGAAAAGGGTTAAACCGCGAATCTCAACGAGTGGGAGAATTTGCTTTCGACTCGGATCGAAAGTTGATGTCAACGCTTGTCGAGGAGAAGGGCACCTACACCGTCTATACAAAAGGTGCCATCGACAATCTGTTGGCCATCTCTACCCACATACTGGAAAACGGCAAGGTGGTTCCGCTTACCGATGAACACCGCAGTCAATTTAACGCAGCCACCGAGGCCATGTCGGATCAGGCTCTCCGAACCCTGGGCGCTGCCTACAAACCGACAGAGAGAGTGATCGAAGCCTCTGAGATGGAAAACAATCTGATTCTGATTGGATTTGTCGGGATGATAGATCCGCCCCGAACGGAGGTTAAGGAGTCGGTTTCATTGGCCCAAAGAGCCGGTATCACCACCATTATGATAACGGGCGACCATAAAAACACCGCTCTCGCCATTGCGCGCGAACTGGGTATTGCCCAACATCTGGGTCAGGCCATTACCGGAGCCGAGATTGACACGCTCACCGATACCCAATTCTCGGAAAACATCTCGCAATACCGTGTGTTTGCGAGGGTTTCGCCCTCGCACAAGGTGAAAATTGTACATGCGCTCAAATCGCATGGGAATATTGTCTCCATGACCGGCGACGGAGTAAACGATGCCCCTTCACTGCACGCAGCCGATATCGGGGTAGCCATGGGAATCACCGGAACCGATGTGGCCAAGGGAGCCTCCGATATGATTCTTACCGACG
>CAYVJA010000014.1:28160-40728 GCA_964451605.1 uncultured Bacteroidales bacterium
CCATTGTAACCGCCATAGAACAGGGACGAAATATCTACAGTAACATCAAAAAGTCGGTACTTTTCCTGCTCACCTGTAATCTGGGCGAAATTGTGGCCATGTTCCTCACCCTGCTTATAGGGTGGGAGTCGCCCTTGATTGCCACCCAACTGCTCTGGATTAACCTCCTCACCGACTCCTTCCCCGCCATTGCCCTGGGCATGGATCCGGGCGATCCTGATGTTATGCGTGCCAAACCCAGAAATCCCAAAGAGAGTTTCTTTGCCGGAGGAGCCGGTAAACATGCACTGTTTGGCGGCGTACTGATTGGTTTGCTCACCATTCTGGCCTTCTACATCGGATTTGTAGAAAGAGGATACTCCCCCTTCGACAACTCCATACCGGAAGAGGTTATAGCGTATGCCCGAACCATGGCCTTTATGGTTCTGATCAGCTGTCAGCTCTTCTTTGCCCTTGCTATGCGAAATCCCACTAAATCGATCTTTACCATCGGGCTCTTTTCGAACCGGTATCTGATGGGGGCTATTGTGGCCGGCCTGGGACTGCAATGGGTTTTACTGGCCATCCCGGTACTTCGCGACGCATTTCACCTTCAGGTACTCCATCCCGAAAGTGTGGCCATAACCATTCTTCTGGGAGTGATTCCTCTATTGGCCAACGAACTTTTCAAAGTGTGGGTTCGTGCCCGAAAATAATTTGTACATTTACGTCTCTTATAACCCTAAATCTTTCTATGAACACAAATTGTAACCATCCGTTTTCGCTGCGTTCTTTTCGCAACGTAACCAAGGGGCTGGCCCTGTTGCTTATGGCGGCCTTTTGTCTCTTCCCGTTTACTGCCGCCTCTGCCAAAAAAGGCTCCAAATTCGGCGGTGTACAAGTAGGAACCATCACCTACAGTTACCGTAGTATGCCCGACCAATCGCTCGAGGCAATGCTGCAATATGCAGTGGAGAGCGGACTGAGCTCAGTTGAATTAATGGGAGGTCCCGTTGAGCAGTATGCGGGGATTCCCCGGAATCGTTCGGAAATCAGCGCATGGCGCAGCACCGTTTCTATGGACAAATTCAAGGAGGTTCGCGACCTGTTCAAAAAGAAAGGGATCAAAATCGATATTCTGAAATTGGGCGAAAGCAGCTGGAGCGATGCCGAGATTGACTACGCCTTCAACGTATGCCGCACTCTGGGTGCCAGAGGCATTACTATGGAGATCTCCGAGGCATCTGCCAAACGGATGCAGCCTTTTGCCGAGAAGCATAAACTTTATGTCATTTTCCATAATCACGGCCAACCCGGCGATCCCAACTTCAGTTTCGACAAAGTATTGGAGTACGGACCCAACATCATGCTGAACTTCGATGCCGGCCACTACTTCGGCGCCACCGGGAAACATCCCAATGAGCTGATTGAGAGATTGCACAACCGCATTGCCAGCATTCACATCAAAGACAAAACCGGCCCCAAAGCATCGCCTCCCGACAGAAACCAACCTTTTGGCCAGGGCGAAACCCCTGTAGGCGAGATTCTTCGTCTGGTGCAGAAAAACAAATGGCCCATCACCTGCGATATCGAACTGGAATACAATGTTCCCACCGATTCGGATGCAGTAAAAGAGGTTAAAAAGTGTGTAGAGTTCTGCCGCAACGAACTTACCGGTAAGGGCAAATAACCCCATTTCTGCAGCATTTCTCATCGAGGCTGTCTCTGTTTTGTGAGGCAGCCTCGTTTTTTTGCACTCTCTCCTCTCTATTCAATTATATCCACTATTTTCGATTTTTGAAATAACCACAGAATCGAAAACTCCAACCCTCATGAGTACTCTTCGCCCCTGCTTTCCATCGCTGCTTCCGGTCACGCTTCTACTTCTTTGCCTGCAATTCACGGGTAATCTGCGCGCTCAGGAGCCTTTTCGCCTGATTGCCAATGACGGGGGTGCACCCGTCTGTTACCTGGGAAACGATCCGGTAGTGAACCGGGCTATTGAGATGTTGGCCGAAGATTCGCGATGGGTATGTGCTCGCCCCTTTTCGAGGGTTCAACAGCCCGGAAATCGCACCATCGTTGCCGGCATCCCCGAAAAGGAGCCCCAATTGAGGGCCCTGGCAGAGAAATACCGGGTAGATATCTCCGCGCTCTCGGGAAGGTGGGAAGCCTACAAAATTGAGACCGCCACCTGTCAGGGAGATACGCTGTTGTTTGTATTGGGAAGCGACCCAAGGGGCACCGCCTACGGTATAATAGAGCTGTCGCGCCAAATCGGGGTTACCCCTTGGATTTGGTGGGCCGATGTAGTGCCTCAGAAACGGAATGAGCTTTCCTTTCGACCCGACGCCCGGGTTCACGCCCCTTCGGTGCAATACCGGGGCATATTTCTTAACGACGAAGATTGGGCGCTGATGCCCTGGAGTACGCGAACCTTCGAGCCCACGCCGCGAAAAGGAGCCATCGGACCCAAAACCTATGCAAAAATTTTCGAACTGCTGCTTCGGTTAAGAGCCAATATGATCTGTCCGGCCATGCACGAAGTCACCGTTCCCTTCTATCAGGTAGAAGGCAACCGCCAGGCAGCCGAACAATACGGCATCATCATCAGTACCTCGCATGCCGAGCCCATGATGTGCACCAATACGGGAGAGTGGAACAGCGCAGTGCAGGGCCCCTTCAACTATTTTACCAACAAAGCAAATATCCTTGCCTATTGGGATAAACGGGTAGCAGAGCTAACCCATTCGGAAAATATCTATACCACCGGATTACGGGGTGTACACGACGGAAGAATGGAAGGGGTTTCGAGCCTGGACCAGGAGACACAAACGCTCCAAAAGGTGATTACTGAGCAACGGGATATTCTGCAAAAACACCATCCCGATAAGAAACTGGCAGATATCCCGCAGATATTTGTCCCCTATAAAGAGGTACTACAGGCTTACAATAACCATTTACAGCTTCCCGAAGACATTACTCTGGTATGGTGCGACGACAACCACGGCCACATTATGCGCCTTAGCAATCCCGAAGAGCAAAAACGTCCGGGAGGAGCGGGAGTCTATTACCACATCTCCTATTGGGGCAAACCCCATGATTATCTCTGGCTTGCATCCACACAGCCGGCTTTGGTCTATACCGAGATGAAACGGGCCTGGGATTACGGAGCCCGGCGCTACTGGGTCCTGAACGTGGGCGACATCAAACCGGGAGAATACCTTACTGAGTTGTTTCTGGATATGGCATGGGATGTAGAATCTATTTCGCCCGAAACCCTCCCTGCTCACCTGAAAAATTGGGTCTCTTCGCAATTTCAGGGCATCGAAACCGAGGCTATCGACTCTCTTCTCAAAGAGTATTATCAACTTTGCGGCGAACGAAAACCCGAACATATGGGTTTTAACCGGGTTGAAGAGGGAGGCCGGGGCAACGACTTTTCGGCAGAATCGGATCGCCGTTCAGGATTAACAGCGGTAAAAGATTCCGAATACTCCCCCTTCTATTTTGGTGATGAGGTAGCCCGACGCATTGAAGCCTTTGCATCGATGGCCCAAAAGTCGGAGCAGATTTACCGCAAATCCATCCCATCGCATTTGCAGTCGGCCTATTATCAGCTGGTACACTATCCGCTGACGGGAGCGGCTGCTTTGAACCAAAAATTGCTGTATGCTCAAATGGCCCGTCTTTACGCATGTTATCAGCTTCCGGCTGCCGAAGAGTATGGGAAAAGAGCCACAGGCGCCTATCACGAGATAGCTGCGCTAGATTACACCTACAACAAAGAGCTCTCCGGGCAGAAATGGGAAGGCATGATGGATATGAAGCCGCGTGATCTGCCGGTTTTCAGAGAACCTCTGCTCCCCGTGTTCATCCCTTCGGGTCAATCAGATATGTGGATTTGGGTAGAAAACCAGACCGAACCCACACGTTCTACCACCTTACAGTTACCCGACTATACGCTGGGTGCCCGCGAAGCCTTCCTTGTGAAACTGCTGCCTGCATCGAAAGCCTCTATCCATTGGGAAGTGATGGGAGATGCGCCCTATGTTGCCATTGAGGAGCTGGGACCGGAGATGCTTTACGAAAAGCGTCTTGCTGTTTCGTTGCGCGAAACGGCGCCCCGGGAAGGGAGCTTTGCAGTAAAAATTAACAACATAGAATACACCTTCCGTTTCAAGAGAATCGGATCAGGCAGTTACAATTCACATTCCGAACAGAACCGAATGGTTGCCTTACGTGGGTCCGACTATACCCATGCCTCGTTCAAGCCGGTAGAAACCGTTGAGGGGTTAGGCCACGGTGGCAGTGTGGTAAAGTTGCCGCTCGCCGACAGCCTCGATCCAAATGCCCCTTTTCTGGAGTATAGCGTCACCACCGCGAGTTCGGGAGAGGCCCTACTCAAGATAGGAACCCTCTTTCAACATCCGGCCATTGCATCTCACAACCTGCGTTTAGCCGTAGTTATCGACAATCTGCCACCCCAAATTGTATCGGTTAAGGCCGATTTTCTAAGTGCAACCTGGGCCGCCTCAGTGCTTCGGAATCAATCGCTCTCCACCCTGACGTGTAGCTTTTCGAAACCCGGGAAACACAGCGTCCGGCTCTATGCCTTAGACGAGCCCCTTTGGCTCGATCAGCTGATGATCGATTTTGATCTGACCCGGAAGCACTATCTGATCCCCTCGGGAAGAGTGTTGTAGAATCCAAAAAGAAAGGCGGATTCACTGCAAGTGATCCGCCTTTCCGGTATGAAGGCCCATATAATGGGACAATTTTAGAGGCTGTCGCCGAAATCCTTACGGAATTTGGCCATTAATTCGGCAGGCCAGTCGGATGTGGGTTCCAGACCGCCCATAAAGAAACGTAATACGGGAGGTTCGTAAACAAATTTGAGTCCACCGATCAGTTTGCGGTTATGGTAGAGCCATTCCAGCCTGTCGATGGCATAGTTAATCTGCGAAAGCGTAAAGACCCGGCGGGGAACTGCAAGACGCAACAACTCTACATCAGCAAGAATCTCCTTACCCTCTTTGTCGCGAACACTCGAAATGGTACCCCTTTCCATACCTCTCACACCGGAGGCAAGGAAGAGAGCAGCAGCCAAAGCGCCGGCAGGATATTGCTCCTGAGGAATATGATCGCAGAAAGCCATTGCATTTACATGGCATCCCAGTACCCCCGGAGGCGTTACCACGGGAATTCCCTTCTTCTTAAGCGTCTCAACAAAATACTTGATAAACTGCGGGCTCTGGCAAATCATACTCTCATCGAGCGTTTCGTACATACCTACTGCCATGGCCTCAATTTCGCGGATCGAGATTCCACCGTAAGTAAGGAAACCCTCATACAGGGGAATCAAGGCCTCCATCTTTTGGTAGAGCTCCTTGCGGTTGGTGCAGATACCACCCCCTCGCGAAGAGGTAAGTTTACGGGCCGAGAAGTAAACCAAATCGGCTACACCGGTCATAATCTTGATGATATCACCAATGCTGTTCTCCTTAAAGGTGGCTTCGCGCTCGTGAACCAGATAGGCATTTTCGCCCAGCAAACTGGCATCGAGTACCAGCATAATGCCATATTTATCGCAAACCACCCGAACCTCGAGCAGATTCTTAATGGAGAAGGGCTGTCCGCCAATGAGGTTGGTGGATGCCTCCATCCGAATAAAAGGAATGTGTTCCGGACCATTCTTCTGGATACAAGCCTCCAGTTTCTGGATATCCATATTCCCTTTAAAGGGGTTATCACTCTCCAAAATCAGCGCCTCGTCGCTAACTAACTCCTCAACCCGCCCACCGGCTTCCAGAATATGAGCCAACGTAGTAGTGAAGTGATAATTCATGGGAATTACATCCCCGGGCTTAATAAAGGTTTTCGAAATCACGTTTTCGGCAGCTCTTCCCTGGTGAACAGGCAAAAGATATTTTTTACCCAACACATCTTCTACTGCTTTATGTAACCGGGCAAAACTCTGCGAACCTGCGTAGGCGTCGTCGGCCTGCATCATGGCAGCCAACTGATTGTCGCTCATTGCATTGGTTCCGCTGTCGGTTAACATATCAAGGAACACATCGGTGGTATTCAAACGAAACGTATTGAAACCGCCCTCCTTGAGTGCCTCAAGGCGTCGTTCGATAGGCACAAGGAATAATTTCTGAACAATGCGGGTTTTGTGCAGTTCTACCGGGATGTCTTCCCCGCCGTAAAATCGGATAGTAGATTGAGATGGGTTCATAAAACAGGAAACACTTATTAGTTAGCAATAGTATAACGTGGCCGAAAGTACAGTTTTTTTCGATTGTTGAATACGGGTTTCGGACAAACTTTGTGCAAAAGACAAATTATTTTGATATATCCGTCAGCACTCGTTTTGCCTCATTCAGTTGTATGGCTGAACGTTTCGGATCAAAATTTTTCACAGTAAACGCCTCAATGGCCTTGTTCAGCTTTGCAAGTCCGGACAAATTTCGTCTATCGGAAAGCTCTTTGCGAAGGATGCGAATCTTCTCATAATCCTGAATTCCCTCTATCAACCGCTCCATTCGAATACTCGACCGACCGTCGGGATATACCAGATAGCAATCGCCTGCAGCCCAGGTACGGAAACGGGAGTCACGGAGAGGATCGAGGGTCCAGCTGTTGTAGGCCCACCGGAGATAGCCGTCGAACTCCCCTGCAACCGCATGCCACCCTAAAATAGCTGACTCGGCAGGCGGCGAAAAGGTAAAGGTATTGGGATAGGGTTCGGCACAACAGGTATAGAAGGTGCTGAACTGCCCCAGCTTTTCTCTTTTTGCTTTTACATCGGCGGGAAAAGGACGCCCGTGGGCAATACAATAGTCGTAGAGATCGGCTTCAATCTCCTTGTGGTAATTTCCTGCAAGCGAAACCTTATAGCCGGGATCGGCCCTTTTTATCAGCGAGATGGCCTTTTGCATAGCCTCCATAGGCCGTTCGTCCATTCCAATGGTTGTAATCTCCCACCAACCTTTGGCACGAAGATGCTTTGCAAAATCGACCAGAAAATCGAACCAGAAATTTTCGTAGGCAGGCGTTCCGGGTTCGGTATCGAAACTCTTCATTGAGTCGGATGCCTGATCATAGTATTGAAATGTCAGCTTCCAGGGAATCAGCGAATAGCAATTAATCTGCTTTGATATCCCCACCGACATCATAAACTCAACCCACTTATCGAAAATCGCGTAATCGAAAACCCAACTGCCATCAATTTTCTTTGTACGGGTCACCATCGAACCGAAATAGTCGTAGGTCTGTCCGCCCCAGGGCTTGTGCATGATGGTTGTGGTAATCACCTTCTGGCCTGCACTCGCCAATATTTTCATCACAGGTCGCATAGCTTCAAAGTGGGCCTCACTCCAGAGCGGCAGTTGGTAGTAACGGGCCACCGAAAAGGGATTTTGCCACAAATCGAGATGAAAAGCCCAATCGGCGGGTGCCGGCAAGGTTCGATTGAGTACCTCAATCTGTAACGGCAACTCCATGGCAATTCCCCCTTCGGCCGAAAGGGTCAATACTCCGGAATAGCTTCCGGCAGGAGTTTCCGCAGGCACCCAAACATTTACCCAAACCGGTTGAACACTCCGGGCCGCCACATCACGTAATGGAATCACATCCAGCACATCGGCCACAATCGAAGAGTCCCAGGCCGCCTTATCCGAGCGGTTTCCGCAAGCTCCGCGGCCGTCTTTATTCAGTTCGTCGGTCATAACGTAACGAACCATGTTTGTGGTAATGGCCGAAGAGGGAATGACGGCATCACCTTTTCCCTTCAAGGCCGAAACCGAGGCAGATAACTTTTTCACAGCCTCTTTTGTCCAGAAATAGGCCTGCGCATTGACACGCTCACCTTTCCAGGCTGTAAGCCCGAGCTTTTTCACCGGTTTTTCGGAGGGGAAATTCCATTTGCTATAACGTACGTCTATACTCCCCCAACTCGAACCCGAATTTGCTGAAATTGCATCCCAGGCAGCCGCATTGATGGGTTTGGTATCGGTCAACTCGACATAATCGGCCGGAGTAGGAGGTTGAAGTGATTGGGCCGGAGCAATAAGAGTGGAGAGAGCCAAAAGAGCGGAAAATACTGTTTTGTACATAGATGAATCTGTTATTAGAAAAAGCCCTGCCAGGCATGCTTCAAGACAAACCCCGTACAGTGATTACCGCACGGGGTTACAGCCTTCGTAAGCGACGCTTAAAGTTCGGATTTTTTTTCTAAACAGCCAACTCCTACTCTACCAGCGAGATCCCTTTTTCGAAATCGTAAAAAGTCTTACGCATAATATCCGAGAGCATCAATCGATAAGAGATATAGGCCTCCAATCTGGAGATGTAGGCATTGTTGAGCCGTTCACGGTCGAGCGCGATGGCCTGGCTGTCGATATCACCATTGGCATACCGTTCGCGCGAAATCTCAAAGCTCTTTTCGGCAATCAGCACACTCTTCTCTAACGCCGAAAAACGCCGCAGGGCACTGCGAAGCTGTGCTACGCTCGAACGCATCTCTCTTTCGATGGAGATCTTCTCCGACTCGTCCTGAATCTCGTACTGCTGCAACGAGCTGATTGCCATGGCAACCCGGGCACGATTACCGCCCCAGTCCAGGATGGGAATATTCACCGACAGAGTGGCTCCGAAGCTCCCTTTCCTGTCGCGCAGATTTTGCCAACTATTTTCGAAAGAAGAACGAACCGGATCATCGCGCATACTTTTATCGACGCCCATGAAGTTATAGGTCAGATTGATATCACCACTCACCTTTCCGGCCGCCTTGGCTCGTTTTATAGACATTTTCTGCAACTCAATCTGAATGGCATTCTCCTTCAACTCCAGCCGGTTTTCGAAAGCCAGCTCAACCGCCTTCTCCTCATCTACCTCAACTACCTTGAAAGTAAGATCGTCCTTTACTGTCAGACTGTCGCGCATATCTATGCCCAGAAACTCTTTAAACGACTCCAGTTGCTCCTGGTAATTTACCTGTGCACCATCCAGATTATTAACAGCTTCAGTTAAGTCGACCTCCATCTGTAATGCATCGACCTCACGGATTAGTCCGGCCTGAAATTTACTCTGTGCCAGGTCGAACGCCTCTCGCTGCCGATCCATGGTCATCTGCGCAATATTGACCCGCTCGCGCGAAGAGAGCACATTGTAAAAGAGCTGACTGGTACTGTACACCATATTCAGTTCCTCTCGCTTTAACTGTTTGAGCGCCACTTCGTAGTTCAGCTTTGCCTGTTTGTAGGCCAGTCGGTTTTCATTGAATCCAAAGGCCGCCTCAATGGGTTGCGACAGACCAATGGTAGAGGTGAGCTGCGCGTTACGCGTATCGTCGTTGAAGTCGGCGGTACTCTGCGCCCCGGAACTCAGGTACAATCGGCCGTCGGAGGGCAACGGCTGACTAACGGTCATCGTACCGCTCATCATGGTCTGCTTAATGGGGTAAAACGAGATACCCGTGCTGTCTTCGAACTGCCGGATACTCTCCGAATAGCGAGGCACGGTGAGTTCCATATCAACCCGGGTACGGTTAGCGCTCAACGCTGCCTTCAAATTGTGCCCGGCCGATTCGGTACGCAATCTGAGCAGCTGCATATCACGACTCTGCTCCTTAGCCAACTCAATACTCGAAGCCAGATCCAGCACATGCACCCTGCGCGATGCGTTGTCGCTCTGCGCGAAAGCCCCCGTGCCGAAAAACACCCCTAAACAAACCAACCATAACTTATTCATAATGCTTTAATGCTTTAATGCTTTAATGCTCTAGTGCTCTAGTGCTCTGGTGCTCTAGTGCTGCGCTTCGCGCAATACTCTAATGCTTTACTATTCAAATCTTCTAATCAACAAATCAGCACATCAGCACATCTAATCGTGTCGGATGGAATCGATGGGACTCAGTGCTGAGGCTCTGCGTGCAGGCAGATACCCAAAGGTGATTCCCACCAGCACGGAAAAACCAAAAGCCAGAAAAATGGAGTAGAGAGTAAGTGAGGTATGGACATCGGTAAACCAGGAGATGCCCAGCGAAAAGGAGATGCCCAGCAGCACTCCGATAATCCCGCCCGTAATGCTGATGGCAATGGCTTCGGTAACAAACTGACTCATAATATCACGACGCCGGGCGCCAATGGCCCTTCTAATCCCGATTTCGGAGGTACGCTCCATTACAGAGGCCAACATAATATTCATAATTCCAATCCCCCCTACCAACAAAGAGATGGCCGCAATCGAGGCCAGTAAGAGGTTGTAAATCCGGCTCTCTTTCTCCTCCTGCTTCATCAACTCGAAAGGGACAATCACACTAAAATCGTCGTTGTTGTAGTGATGCCGGTTTACAATAGCCCGCATCAGTGCCGCCGACTCCACCAACCGATCCGAATTGGAAAGTTGTACCGTGCACTGCTTTATCTCACTGGCAAGTCCATTCGAGCGGGTAATCCGTTGAAAAAAGGTGGGCAGGGGAATATAGACATCGTTGTTCAGATCGCGTGAGGCAAGTTCGCCCACTGTCTCGGTAAAAAGAGCCTTACTCTCCATCACCCCTACCACCTCGAACCACTGATTGCCCAACTTCACCTGACTGCCCAGCGGATTGTCGTAACGAAACAACTCACGCGCCATATTGGCTCCCAGCACACATACCTTCAGCCCGCGATCGCAATGATCGGTATTGATAAACACCCCCTTCCCGGCCCGATAGTTTAAAATAGAGCCCATAGAGGGGGTAACCCCAATCACCGTTCCTTTCGAAGAGCGGTCGGCATAATAGGCAGTAATCTTCTCCTCGGCCTGAGGCGCCACCTCAACCACACCGGGAACCACCGAACGGATAGTACCCATATCCTCGAGCGAAAGCCCCTTCGAAAACTTATTCCGAACCTTGGTCAACTCCTCATCCGAAAGATCCTTCTCACGAATAATCACATTCGAGACACCCAGATCCTGATACTTAGCCATAGCCTGCTCACGAGCCCCCTCGCCAATCGACACCATCGCAATCACCGAAGCGGTACCAAAAATAATCCCCAACATCGTCAAAAACGAACGCACCTTGTGATCGACCAGACCCCAAACCGCCACCTGAATATTCTCCCTCAACTGCATAGTTAAAATATTATACCACCCACACCATTTACCATCCTCTTTCGCGCTTCAGCGCTGCATTAGAGCACTAGAGCATCAGCGCGCCAGCGCTTCTTCCACCCTCATCAACTTATCCCCCTCCTTCACATCGCCTTTCACCACCGTATTATGGTTATTCGATGCTACGGCGGTCACCTCAATGCGTTTGATACGTCTGCCCCTGCGGGCAAAGAGATAAGAGGCCGTATCAGTCCGCAAAAGACAACTATTGGGAACAAAGAGATCTTTTTCGGAACGATAACAGACATATTCGCAATGAACCGTCATGCCCGGTTTCAACCGTTCGTCACGATCGGTGAGCTCTACTACCACGGCAAACGACTTGGTACCCTCTGCATCGGCCAGACAAACCCGGCTGATATCGGTAACTACTCCCTTAAAAAAGACCGACGGGAGCGCATCTAACCGTACCCGCACATCCATTCCAACCTGAACTTTGGTGATATCGACCTCCCGGACCGAAGTTTTCACCTTCATCCGGCTCACATCGGGAATAATCACAACAGGATAATTCGAATAGGTGTTGTCGCCCACTTTATAGGTGGTTGTACCCGATGAAGGGTTCTCCCCTATTTGAAGCAAACCGTCGGAAGGAGCAATCAACATAAGCAGATTCCTGTCCTGTTCGGCCTTCTCAATATTTCTCCTTCGTTGAGCCAATTGAATATCGGACGAAATCATATCGTAACGATTCAACACCGGTTGGTTTGCCAGTTTTCTCCGGGTCTTTTCCAGCTGGATAGTAGCCTGCTGAAACTGCAAAGCGCTTACCCGCTGTTTTTTTTCGGGTTCGAAACGAACTCTCTCCATTTCGAGTTTCTTCAGATTATACGATGCCTCCTCGGATCGCATCTGCGCCATAGCCTCGTTTTTGGCCGTCTCCATACTGATTTCCAGCTTATTACGCGAGGCCTGTGCCGCTTCAAACTCTTCCTGAAGCGACAGAATATTCTTCTCAATGGAGGAAGGATCGAAAAGGGCCACTGTATCACCCGCTTTTACCATACTTCCATGTTCGGCCAGCCAGGTAATCTTGAGTTGCGAAGAGTAAGAAACCCGGGGAGGAAGAAGAGTGGCAGCCGAAATGGCCTCCAATTCGCCCTTTTCAAAGAGGGTTTGTTCAAAGAGGCCACTCTTCACGCTGTAAGGGCTCTCCTTTTCCGGAGCACAACCCGTAAACAGAAGTGAGATCAACAGCACGGAACAGGCACGAACAAAGATTTTCGGTACTTCCGAATGCAAAATAATAGTTCTAGATAGCACTTTCATTTCCAGATGGCTTTACTGAGGTGATACCGTTCCGGGATTTGCGGCCTCCTCCTTGCCGTCAGCCTCCTGAGTTGCAAGAAGCGGATCGGTGAGCGCCAATTCTTCATCCTCTTCCAATCCCTCCAGGACAACGGCATAGTCGGCATTAGAGGCT
>CAYVJA010000014.1:40738-43826 GCA_964451605.1 uncultured Bacteroidales bacterium
GTTTACTGACATAGACATATTCGCCAGCCTCATCTCTGAAAAGCGATTCCAGAGGAATATAGAGCACATCGGGCTGCTCGTGCGTTACAATACGGCAACTCACCGTGAGCCCGGGAAGAAGATTCCGGCTCTGTCCTTCAATTTGAATGGTTACGGGAAATACCTTAAGCTGCGAACGGTAATCTTTGGTGGTGGCCAGATTGGCAATTCGTGTCACCTTTCCCTGATAAATGGTATCGGAATAGGCATCGGGGCGGATAATTACCCTTTGTCCCACCTGCAGTTTTGAAACATCTACTTCGCTCACCTTTACCTCGGCCACCATCACACTCAAATCGGGAAGATCTATCAGGGCGCTGCTACTGTAAGGCTGATCGCCAACACCCCACTTCTTATCGGTACTCCAATTTTCGCGAATAATGGCAATTCCGCGTGAAGGACTCAGCACAAACAGATTATTCAGCGCATCCTGGGCCTCACGCAAATAGCCTTCGGTACGCGATACATTATAGTTTTTTTGAACCAACTCCTCCTGATGTACCCGTTTCCGGTTTTCTATCTGCTCCTCGGCCCGCTCCAGGGCAATGGCAGCTGTCTCCAGACGCAACTCACCCTCAAGACGGGTCACCTCTGCCTCGTAACCGGCAGCCTGCTCCGAATTAATTTTGGAAATTTCGTAGGCGAGCCGCGACGATTCCAGGTCGGCTTTCAGATCTTCAATCTCCGACTGTTGGGTCATCTTCAGCTTCTCCAGTTCGGCACGGGCGCTCTCCAACTGCTGTTCGTAGGTTACCAACATACTTTTCAGCTCGGTAGGATCGAAAACCATCAGGGTATCGCCCTTCTCCACCTCTTTCCCGTCGCGGACCATCTGAATAATTTTCATAGATCCGTAACGCGACGAAACCAAAGGAGGGGTAAGCACGGTGGAGTTTAAGGCACTCACCTCTCCTTCCTCGACAAGCTCTTCGATAAAAGCGCCACGTTTTACAAGGGAAGTCTCCACCTCCTGTTCATTTCTTGAAGAGCAGGAACAAACCAAAAGGCAAAACAACAGAAATATCAGTTTCTTCATATTGTACGACTATTTATCGGACAAAGGTTTTGCCTTTGCCTTAAGAATTCTACTATGGTGGGGCTCGGTAAGCGCTACCGTCTGATCCGGTTCAAGCCCCTTCGACACCACCGTCTGGGCACTGTTCGAAAATCCGGTTTCAACCGGAACCTCTTTAAACTTGCCGTTCTCCTGCAGATAGACAAACTTCAGACTGTCGCGCGAATGAATGGCAACGGAAGGAAGCACCAGACACTCTTTTGCCTCGTTCAGGACAATTTCGCATCGGGCGCTGAG
Source organism: uncultured Bacteroidales bacterium (assembly GCA_964451605.1). Taxonomy (GTDB): domain Bacteria; phylum Bacteroidota; class Bacteroidia; order Bacteroidales; family UBA4181; genus JAQVSH01. The sequence continues at coordinate 42,090 of CAYVJA010000014.1, forward strand.
CCCCGGCTTCATTTGTAAATGGCAACTATCCACGCTCAGGATCAATTCGTATCGTTTCACCGACGAACCCGAAGAGTACTGCATAACCGCCCCCTCTAACGATTTCTTAACCACCTTTCCGGTGGTTGTAACGCCCTGACCCGATTCCACCCGGATATTGACCCGCTGATTGAGCTCTACCCTTTTAAAATCGACTTCGGGAACCAGCGCAACAATCTGCATCTCAGATAAATCGGGCATCTGAAGCACCTGCGAGTTCAGAAAAGGCATCAACTGGCTCCCCTCCTTAATGGCTCCTCCATAGCTGCCGCTGCCTCCTTCGCTCGACATTACATAGACCGTGGGTGCCACCACATGCATTACCATACCGCGAAAAGGGGCCGTAATAAACAATTCACCGCGCTCACGATCTACCTGCTGCAGATTGTTTTTGGCCACGACCAGACGCGATTTCAAAGCTCTCGTATCCGATTCGGCAATCGCCTTTTTGGCCACAAACCGTTTCTCCAGCTTGGAACGCTGGATCATAGCCTGTTGGTATTTCAGATCGAGCAACTTTTTCTGCACCTCCGGAACAAATTGCCGTTGAATAGAGTCTAGCCCGGTAATGGCAATCTCAATTTGGTTGTTCTGCAACTCAAGTTCCAGACCCGTCAGAAGAGAAGCATTAGAAATCTCAAGGTTTATTAAATCGGTTTCGAGCGATTCAACCTCCTTCTGCAACATCTCCAACCGTTTCTCCATATCGGTCGATGAAAGCACACAGACTGTATCACCCTTCTCGACAACCTGCCCCTCAGGAGTCAGTTTAATCACAGTAAGTCCTGACAACCGGGGCGCAACAATGGAGTGATTACGAACTGCCTGAATGGTTCCGGAAACTTCCAGAACTTCACGGTACTCGCCCTGAGATACTGTATAGGTTACCACGGGTCTGTCGGGCGAAGAACAGGCAAAAAGCTGCAAAAGAAGCAGCGGCAGGAGGAGTCTGTTTTGAGAGAGCGGTTTCACTAACGGAAAAAAAAGTTCTATGAACAGAAACTCGCCATCAAACATATCCATTTATCCTGATACTTTAATGGGAAAAGCGTATGAATTAACGATTTTTAGGAAATTTGTGCAAGCACTACCACATAGTTCTTTCCGTACTTTTTGGCACATTTGGGGCAAGTGGTATACCACATGTACCATTTTTTTACAGAGAAACCCTTAGCGGAGGCCGCTTTTTCGAAATCGGCGCACCATTTGCCGGTATCGCGAAAAGGGCCCTCGTACACCCTACTATAAAAATTGCCACTCAGGGTGGTATTCTCAATACCGGGAACCTCTTTATCAACCTCAAGATAGAGATACATCCGCCACTTTGAACGATGATCGGAAAGACAGAGACCCGACGGAGAGGCCGCATCTGCGGCTCTTAAGCGGGAATCGAGCAGCCGCATGGCCCCCCCGAAATTCAAGGGCATATAAAAGAAGGTACACACGGTTGTTTTTACAAACCGTTTTTGGCTCCAGCTAATTTCTACGTCGTTCCAGGGGGCCGGATCGAAAGGGGGACAACAGACGGGCAAAGGTTCTTCGGATGTTTTCATGGTTCAGAGAAGTTAGAAAAATCAGAAATGAGATGTAATAATACAATAAAAGAATAGAGATAATAGCATCCTATGCACTAATTTTGAGCCTGCACCGCCCCGTTCGATTCAATCTCTCTATGGTAGCCCGATTGTTCCACCTGAT
>CAYVJA010000014.1:43836-52028 GCA_964451605.1 uncultured Bacteroidales bacterium
TATGCACTAATTTTGAGCCTGCCACACTTCGTCTTTTCAACGTTACTATGATTGCCCGATTGTTCCGCCTGATCCGAAAGTTGGTCCTCTGGTTTTTTGTGAGCACCTTGGTAGTGGTGATCCTCTATCGGTTTGTGCCCATTCCTGCCACACCCCTCATGGCCATCAGATCTGTGCAGAAACTGATCCAGGGCAAAAAGCCCGCATTTCATTACCGATGGGTATCCGGCCGTCAGATTTCGGATCATCTTCGCCTTGCCGTAGTGGCCTCCGAAGATCAACGTTTCTTTACGCATTGGGGGTTCGATCTGGTTGAAATAAAGAGAGCGGTGGAAGAGAACAAAGAACGCCAACGGCCCAGGGGTGCCAGCACCATCAGTCAGCAGACTGCGAAAAACCTCTTTCTCTGGCCTCAATCGTCATGGCTCCGAAAAGGGTTGGAAACCTGGTTCACCCTGCTCATTGAACTATTCTGGAGCAAGGAGCGAATCCTCGAAGTCTATCTCAACTGTATTGAAACAGGCGATGGTATTTACGGTGCCGAAGCAGTGGCCCGTGAACATTTCGGAACCACCGCGCTGAAACTGACGCCGGCCCAATCGGCCCTTATCGCGGCCACCCTTCCCAATCCCCGCCGGTTCAATTCGCAAAAGCCCTCTCCCTATCTGCGCCAACGACAACAACAGATCCTGAGGCAGATGAGCTACCTTGCACTTCCCGAAAAATAACTTCCCTTCGACGCACCTCAAAAACCGAAAATACCCATAACAACAGCTACCCCCATGCTAAAACAAACTATCTTCCCGCTGCTTGCCTCTCTGTTAACGATTCTGCTCCTTTCGCAATGCGAACATGAGAATACCGAACGTTACCGCTTTTCGTTCCGCTTTCTTACCGAAAACTACAAACCGCTTAACTACACCGAAAACTCAGTGGTAACCGGTCTGGCTCCCGATCTACTGAAAGAGATCTGCCTGCAACTGCATATCCCGTATAAAGTAGAGACGCTTCCCTGGGAAGAGGCCTACCAGGCCGTCCAAAACAGTTCGAATGCCGTTCTCTTTTCGATGATCATGGAGCCGGAACGGAAAGAACTTTTCAAATGGGCCGGCCCCATCGCCTCGCTCGACTGGTACTTCTACCAGAAAGCACCGGGCACCCTGCAACTGAACTCGCTCGAGGATGCCAAATCCGTACAGAAAATTGGTGTTCTGGCCGATTATTCCATTGAGCAGTACCTGGTTGCGGAGGGATTCACCAATCTGGTCTATTGCGAAGATAACGTGGATGCCTTTCAAAAACTGCTGAGCGGAGAGATAGACCTCTTCCCTTCCGACCGTTTTACGGCCGAAGCAGCTCTGCATTCCATTCAGCGCACCCTGTTTCATGTATCGGAGAGGATAACCATCAAAACCGACCTGGTCTATTTTGCCTTTAATCGCAATATCCCCGACGATGTAGTGGCCGACTTCCAGGAAGCTATCGATGAGCAGAAACAAAACGGTACCTTACCGGGCCTTACCCGAAAATATTTACGCTCTTCCGATGCTCCGGGTATCCTGTCTATTTACACCGAACAGTACCCTCCCCTCTCCTTCCGTAATAATGAGGGGGAGATTACTGGTTTCGGCACCGATCTGGTAAACGAGATCATGAAACGAAACCACCTCTATGCCGACACCAAACTCTCCTCATGGAGCAACGGATACAACCTTGCACTGACAAACCCCAATGTCTGCCTCTTTACTATGGATCGCACCCCGCTCAGAGAGGAGTTATTCCACTGGATCGGGCCCATCGGCACCAATACCACATGGATTTACACCCGCAAAGATTCGGGTATCTCTATCGAGTCGATAGATGATGCAAAAGAACTATCCTCGTTAGGTACAGTGAGTTCTTGGTTTTCCGATCAATATCTCAGAGATCTGGGTTTTACCAACCTGGTTTCGCATACCGATCCAAAGGTGATGGTCGAGAGGTTTATGGCGGGCGAAATCGAGGCCTTTGTCTGCTCGGGCGTGACCTTTCCCACCATCCTGCAACAACTGGGTTACAGCTACAATGAGGTGGAGCCTGCCTTCTCGCTTATGTCGTCCGATTACTACATCGCTCTGTCGCTGGGCACGCCGGAGGCAATGGTTACTCAGTGGCAGGAGACATTCGAAGGCATGCAGGACGATGGCACCTACGATATTATCTATGCCAAATGGCTTGAATAAACAGAGAGGTATTCACTTACTGCATGAGATACCAGCGATAGCTTTTTGCCGGAATGGTGGTTTTCAGTTCGATGCAATAGTCGCGGCTGACAGGCAAAACGTTCTCTTTTCCCGCATCATCGGTAAGCCTTACCTTTTTGTGCAGGCCGGTATAATAGACCGGAACCCGAAGGGTACGGGTGATAGGTTCGCTGAGCGGATTAAAGAGCATTAGCATTCCTTTGTGCACCTGGTCAGGAGCAACATGTAAAAATCCGTCCCAGTCGCGACCATCGGCCCTGCGAAGATGGATTAGATCGGCATTCAGGATATCCCGGTACTGTTTATACCAGGTAAGGGTTTCTACAACAACCTTTTTGGTCTTTTCCGTATCGTACAGACGCGGACCGCGATAACATGCCTGTACACCGGCGCCATAGTATTGCATCATCAGTTGTTTGTAATCATCCAGATGTTGCTCCAACGGCTCCAGGATGGCATCTTCTCCCCCGCCGTGATAACGGGTCAGTGGCACAAATCCCCAACCCATAGAGGGGGTTTTTTCCCAGGTCCCGTCGAAAATATTCTGACGGTTGAGAATTTTTTGCTGTTCGCGCGAAAGCGAGAAGTTGACTTCACGGTATCCCAATGCAATTTTATTGGAACCATCCAGAAAATACCAATCGGGGGCATTCACATAGATACCCTGTTCACAGCACCAGCGATAGAGTCCTTTCTGCATCTCCATCTGACGCCACTGCGAATCGCCCAGATTTTTGTGTCCGGGATGTACTGTCGAAGCGCACACATCGCCGGGGTATGGCCCGTCATTTTCGAAAATATCGAAGCCTGTTTCCGACAGGAAGTATTTCAATTTTTCGACATACGACAGACCCCATCGACTGCCAAAACAGGGTGCGTGCCCAAAAAAGGCAGCCGCATCGGGTTTCCCGGTGACCGGGTCAATCACATCGTGTTCGTCGCTGATCCGGCGTGAACTGAATAGGGAATATCCGCCTATCCTGATCCCTTTTTGGTGGGCGTAATCGGCCAACGCTTTCCATCTTAAGATATTGGCAGTTGTGGTATCTTCCAGGTTGCAATGACTGCCAAAACTCAGAATTAAAGCCTCGTACCCCGTTTCGGCACACTGCTCTATTGCACTCTTTACCTCCTCGTCATTTCGGCTGACCAAATGCATGAAGAGAGGGTTCTGGGTTGTCCAGGGGGCCACCGCTGCATACATCCTGCGGATGGCAAGTCCGCGCCGTTCGCGGTCGTAGCTGTCGAGAAGCAGTTGGTGTGTACGCACCGAAGTAAACACCTCTCCGGGGTTTACAGCAACTTCGGTAACCTTTTCGGGATACACCTCGAGCAAACAGGGAGTCTGATAGTTGTAATTCACCTGTGAGGTATACAAAGAATCGGTTTTCCAGTGGGTGGTCTGATCGCTGATGTCGTAACGCATGGAATTATTGAATGCATAGTTGGTTTCAATATAAATGCCATGCTGTTTTTTCATCTGTTCCGGAGTACCCACTACGGCGCTCTCCTCCTCTACCAGGGCCAGCACCTCATTAACCACCCGGTTAACCGTAATGGAACGTCCGGAGCCGTTAGTAATGGAAATCCATTTGACTATCAATGGGATACCATCGTACAATTCGTAATGCACAGCGATCTCCACTCCCGGAAGAGCGGATGATGCATAGATCATCTTCACCACTTTCCCGCCAAGAGGCTTCGTATTTCGGGCCCAAAAGCTCTTCTTCCAGTTGATATAGGGCTTTAGCTCTGAAACCGAGAATGATTTGAACTGAAAGTCGTTCTCGTTGGCTGTAAAAGAGTCAACCCATTCCGGTAAAAGATACGCCTGCTCTTTTTGACCATACAGCCCGCCAACAGAGAGTTTTTTACCGTCTATTACAACTACGGCCTCAGGTTTTACGGCTCGTAAGAGTTGCTGCCCGTTGCTCAGGTTTTCATAGCCCGTACAAGCCACATTAGGGTGCAACCTGAAGACTCTTTTTACCAGACCGTTGCTCATTATCAGCTCTTTTCCGTTATCAGAGCACTCGATGGCAGCCTTAAAGCCAGCATTATCAATCAGCCAGTCTCCGGGAATGGGTTGTGCATTTCCGGTGCGAACCAGAAAAAAGAGATAAAACACGACGACTGTTTTTACAACTTGCCTTCTGTACAGTATCATAATATCGAACCATTTAAGAAATGCCCATTCATATACACACGCCTTTCATCGCAGGTAGAAATCGTTGCCTTTTAGTAACCGAAACCAAACACCCGATTACCCCAGTAGTACATCATTAAGGTAATGATTACGGCAGCATAGAGATTCATCAGCAAACCGGTCCGGGCCATTTGACGCATACTAACGCGAGAGGTTCCAAACACAATGGCATTTGGCGGCGTTGCCACCGGTAACATAAAGGCCATGGACGCCGAAAGGGTTGCCGGAATCATGAGTAAAAGAGGATGAATATGTGTGCTGATGGCTATGCCTGCCAGAATGGGCAACACCATCTCGGTGGTTGCGGTGTTCGAAGTGAGTTCTGTAAGAAAGGTAATGACCAGGGCAATAGAGAGGATGATCCAGATGGGATGAAAAGAGGCCACGCCCGAGAGCATCTCTCCAAACCAGAGAGAGAGTCCCGACTCCTTCATCCCGGTTGCCAGGGCAAACCCACCCCCAAACAGCAGTAGAATGTGCCAGGGCAATTTGGAGGCGGTGGGCCAGTCGAGGATCCGTTTTTTCTTTTCGTTTTTTGAGGGCAGCAGGAAAAGCAGAATAGCCACCGCTATGGCAACGGTCCCGTCATTCAGATAGGCACTGTTGGGAAACAGATTAGCCCATCCGGGCAGCACAACCGCCCCGAAATTGAGATCAACCCGCGTTAACCAAAGAACAGCCAGGCAAACAAATGCAGCAAGCACCACCTTTTGCTCAAAGGTGATTTTCCCCATGGCATGCAACTGATCTACAAAAGTATTTCTGTCAATCGGGGTCCACTCCCCCTTTTTGGGCCGGAAGCAAAGATAGAGATGTCCCCAGGTAAGCAGAAAGATAAGGAGTGCAGTTGGGAGCGCGAGCATCATCCAGTGAGAAAAGCTGACTTCGGGAGCCGTGGGAAAATAGATATGGTAAATTCTGACAAAAGAGAGATTGGGTGGCGTACCCACTAAGGTTGCAATTCCCCCTATTGAGGCGCTGTATGCAATGCCTAACAGCAATCCGGCACCAAAGGATGAAGATGCCTTATGGCTCATCAGCCGGTCTAACTGAGCCATCAGTGCCATGGCAATGGGTAACATCATCATGGCTGTTGCGGTATTCGAAATCCACATGGAGAGGAAAAAGGAGGCAATCATAAAACCCAACAAAATACGGGCAGGGCTTACGCCGGAAACTCTGAGAATATTGAGCGCAATGCGCCGGTGAAGATCCCATCTTTCCATGGCCAAAGCCACAAGGAAGCCTCCCATAAAGAGAAATATCACATCGTTGTAGTAGACCGAAGCCACCTCCTTTCCATCCATGATTCCAAACAACGGAAAGAGAGCCACCGGTAACAGCGAGGTTACCGCCAGCGGTACCACCTCGGTAATCCACCACACGGCCATCAGGAGGGCCACGCACAACATGTAGGTAATCTTGGGATTGCCCGGCACAATATCGGCAAACAGAAGGATTACAAGAATAACCAGCGGGGTAAGAAAAAAACCGATGAAAGATGAAATCTTCATGGATTTGGAGTGAGCGCCCTGATCAATTACTCCTTTACTAAAGCGGCTATCCCGCCGGTGTAATAGGGCATGGAAAAGAGAACGCTTTTGGCACGCTCTTCCGAAATGGTGATACAGGCACCTATCATGTCGACCTTTCCGGAAATAAGAGCGGGAATCATTGCCCCAAAATCCATATTGACCACTTCAAGCCGGGCTCCGATTTGTTGCGCCACCAAAGAGGCAATCTCAATGTCCAGGCCCACTACATTTTGATTTTCGTCCACAAAAGAGAAGGGCTCGGTAACAGCAGCCGTACCCAGACGGAGCACCCCATTATTGCCGAAAGTGAATTTGGGCATAGGCTGAGGCGCCCCCTGACGGGGAAGCCAACGGTCAATCATACGCTGGTAAGCCCCCGAAGCCTTAAGATTAACCAGTACAGTGTCGATCTGTTTTTTCAGGGTAAAATTGCCCCGTTGAACCGCATAACCATACTGATCGGTGGTTATCATCTCTTCTAACACCTTCATACCCGGATTTTTAGCTGCTATATTCCTCAGAATCGGCTCGTCGTAGGCAGCCGCATCGGCCTTTCCGGTTACGACAGCAAGGCAGGCATCCATCACCGAATTGTAATATTGAAATTTGGCATCGGGAAAACGGGAAAGCACCAATTTATCGGCCATTGTACCCGTAGGCAGCGCAAACTCCTTTCCGGCCAATTGGGCCAGATTACTAATGGATTGGCGTTTAGTGCAGCTCAAACCAAACAGCATAGAGAGCGCAAGAAGAAGAGAAAAACAGTATTTCATCATAAAAGATCCGGAATTGGGTGACTTATAGAGCAACTCAACGATACAGCGATACTAAGTTACAACTATTGCGTGAGGAAAAAATAGATAACTTCGCATAAACTCACCGAGTGTGCTGAAAAACATGACCCTCATACTATGAATACCTCATCTGTGAAACGAGCCCTAATCCCGATTGTCTCTCTATTTTCGATCCTGCTGTTTCTGTGGCCGAAAGCTGCGAATTGCGCCGAAGTAACCACGGTTTATAATATTCGCAGCTACGGGGCAACCGGCGACGGAACCACTATCGATTCGAAAGCCATTAACGATGCCATTGAGGCCGCCTCGAAGGCAGGCGGAGGAACAGTCTTCTTCCCGGCCGGCACCTACGCAAGTTACTCTATCCGGCTCAAGAGCAATATCTCGCTCTATCTCGACCAGGGAGCCATCCTCCTGGCTGCAGCACCCAATGGCGATACTGGCTATGATGCCCCTGACCCCGGAGCCGGAAACGCATTTCAGGATTTTGGGCACAGTCACTGGCACAACAGCCTGATCTGGGGCGAAAACCTGGAGAATATCTCCATTCTGGGGCCTGGCACCATCTACGGCAAAGGGCTCACCCGCGAAGGACCCCATGCGGCTCCCGTGCGAAACAAATCGATAGCACTGAAACTATGCCGCAATGTGATTCTGAAAGATTTTACCCTGCTCTATGGAGGGCACTTTTGTATACTGGCCACGGGCGTAGATAACCTCACCATCGACAACCTGAAAATCGACACCAACCGCGACGGAATGGATATTGACTGCTGCAGAAATGTGCGGATTTCTAACTGCACCGTGAACTCGCCCTTCGACGATGCCATCTGCCTGAAAAGCTCGTATGCACTGGGTTATGCCCGGGCCACCGAGAATGTGACCATTGTGAATTGCCAGGTCACCGGATTCGATCGCGGCACCTTTATCAACGGAACCTACCTGCGTAACGAAGCCCATCTGGTGCCCGACCGCGAAGGGCCTACCGGCCGGATCAAATTTGGCACCGAATCGAACGGAGGATTCAAAAAAATCACCATTTCCAACTGCGTATTCGAATATTGCCGGGGGCTGGCATTAGAGACTGTCGACGGAGGAATTCTGGAAGATATCACCATTGGGAATCTCGTAATGCGCGACCTTATTAACTCTCCCTTCTTTTTGCGTCTGGGGGGAAGGATGCGCGGCCCCGAAGGGACACCTCCGGGTGCACTGCGCCGGGTAAACATCCACGATGTGGTGGTGTACAATGCCGATTCGCGCTTTTCGTCGATTGTCAGCGGTCTTCCGGGGATACCCATCGAAGATATCACCTTCAGCAACATCAGCATCTGGTATAAAGCGCTCGATCGCGAAAAAAATACGGTTCCCGAGATAGTCCCCGAACACGAAAAAACCTACCCCGAACCGCAGA